>WJMN01000007.1 GCA_014727925.1 Microcaldota archaeon | reverse complement strand
CCTGACATCGAGGAGCTGCTGGCTAATCCAATCAATCCTTCGGAAACCTTTTTACGCTGTAACGGGCAGCTCATAACCGAGATGCCTTCTGAGATAGAACTCGGGGGATATGTCCCCAATATTGATACATCTGATGACTCCTATAGCCAGTGCGAGATTTATCCTGAGCTGGATATCTATTCTGACCTCCGGGACCTTGACCCCGTACTTACTCGCGCATTTGCCTATGGCGAGACCGGGCTTTCCAATCCCGAAGAGGGACCTGGAGGGGACATGTGCGCCGCCTCCCAGCTTCCGGCTTCCCAATGCCCCGGATGCCTTTTCCAGGTTGAGGATCCCGAGGGAATCTGCACCCAGTCTGCTTCCCAGGGAAAAGAGTTCCATTCCCTTGGAATCATGCAGGTCCACACATACCCATATACCCAATGGGATGAAGGCGGAAGCGATGATTACCGGGACCAGGCAGACTGGTGCGGAAACTATGAGTTTAATCCTTTCAACAAGGGCCACAATGCCTGCCTGGGCACTGCAATAATCCTAGACAAGCTCCAGTATGGGAAAAACAGGGTGAATTCAAATGAGCACGGGCTTGGCCTTACGTACCTGAAAAATGAATACGGAGAAGACAGCCCGGAGTACACCAATCTCAAGAATGCATACATAATTTTCATCTCATCCTACTATTATTCCGGATTTTCCCCTTTCCAGAACAATGTGGATTCCTGGATTTATGAGTATTCCACGCAGAGAGGTGTGGATGATGACTACTGCTCAGTGGCCGCAGGCTCAGACCCCTGCTGCAACCAGGATGGAACCGCAAAAAGCAACAATTGCTGTGGAGTGAATAATTTCATAAATTATTACCAGTCCTGCAAGCTCCCAACCCTTTCTAATCAGCAGGCTGGAAAGTACGGCCTTCGGCTGCTCGGTTCATACGAGGCCTTTCTTGATTGCGAGAAATACGATGCAGCCGCCCACCGCGCAAACCTTATAGATTACATGGAAAGTCATGATGATGAGGTAGAAACAGAAGAGCCCGAACAGCAGGAGCAGTAGGTTAATCCGCTTACTTCTTGCTGAAGCCAAGCTTCCTTTTCCAGTAGAAGAAAGTCCTCCTGGGCATACCCAGTTCCTTCATTTTTTCCTGATTGCTGCTGGTTTTTTTGGAGAGCACCATCCTGACCTCCTTTTCATCATATTCACGGGGCCTCCCCCTGCTGCATTTCTTAACCACAATATCTATACTTTTCCCAAGGCTCCCGATTATTTTTTTTGGGATAGTTTTTGATATCCCCTCGCTTATGTAGAGCTTTTTTATGTTGGTTTCATTAAGAAGCACAACAAACATCATCACATTAGGTTTTGTCTTTAGGAAGAATTCTTCCGCATCTCCATTACTGGAGATTTTCTGGTAAATCTGGTCTCTTGTTCCCTTAAGCTCAATAATGCTGGCTTCTCCTGAACCATTTCCCATAACTTATCCACCTGCGACTTTTGGATTTTTTTCTTTCCTCACTTACCCTTTTTAACTCTTTTGAGGAATTCCCCTCCCCTTCCTTCTTTTTCTATTGATTCTAGGAGCATTGGGGATTTTTCCACTTCTTCTTTTTCCATTCCCAGGTATTCGGAAACCCATTCTGCATCCTTTTCGCTTTCTTTTAGGAGAAGGGCTGCAGCAAGCTTCTGGTGATCCACTCTTACCCCCATATCCTCTATTTCCATTTTCCTGCGCAATATTGTGGGGGCAGGAAGCTCCGGGTCTGCTTCATAGAGGAATATGAATAATCTTGAATGGCTGTTGGTTGGCACCACTGCCATCCCGGGATAAAGATTTGCCTTTTTCCTCTGCTCCCGCGGGGTGGTAAGGTAGAATTTTAACATGGGGGCAAGCAGAAGCATTGTGCTTCTGTTGAGGATCTTGTTCCTCCTCTCCTTTTTTCGCATATTCAGTTCTTTTGCAAGGTCCTTTCCCATCCCATATTCCCCCTCCTTCTTTTCCAGCAGTCCCCCCTTAACCATTTCCTCCCTTGTTTCTTCGTAGCCATCAACCTGGTCCATCCGGACATCTGGTCGTATCCCCTTCACTCTTAGGAAATCATTGTACTTCTTCAATTCTCCCCGTTCATTTTCAAGAAGCTCTTCTTCCACTGATTTTGAAATGTAATTAACTATTGCTGAAACAAGAGAAATCCTTACCCCTTTTGAGGCGACCAGGGGTTTCCTCCGCATGCTTGGTCTGACCTCTGTAACAACTGCATCCAGCCCGAACATCCTTGCAACTTTATAATCGATCCTTTCCTTGTCATCAATCTGGATTGTGTGGGTTTCATCCTTGTTTTTCACCTTTATCTGGAAGCAGTTGCTAACCTCAGCCATCATGTCAAATCTATCCATTATGGTCCTGTAGGCGAGCACCCCTTCTGCTCCTGAATCCATCAGTATTGCAAGGTGGTTCCCGTCTAGGGGCGTGTGCTCTGCAATATCTGCATACCCCATTTCTAGGAAATGGCTCGAAAGCCGGTGGGCAGAGAGCGCAATGCTCGCCCTTGCCAGACTGTATTTTTTCATCCCAGCAATCTGCTTGAAATAGCTTATTTGTTTTTTAAGGTCTGCCCACTCTGCCTCTTCCATGTCTTTTGCTTCTTCCATGGTTCTCTGCAATATCCCCTTGAATGGGGCATTGAAGCCTGAATAAAGCATCTGCTCACGCAGATCCTCAAGTTTCCCTATATTATCTTGGTTAAAAGGCCTAGCATCCTTTAGCGTTTCTTCAAGCTGCTGGATTAAGGCCATAGAAGGCAGATTCATGGCAACCACTCTTTGTTCCGTATTTTCCCCCGGATATACTCCCCCACAAATGTGAGCTTTTGCCCCTGTAGCGCATCCTGCTCTATCTTTTTCTTCTGCGTCAGCACCTTTTTTAGCTCTTTTACCCACTCCGGGTGCGTGTTTATCCAGGGATAATTCATCATCTCTTCAGCTCTTTTTATATCTATCGGCTTCGCCTTTATGGTGAGCTTTTTTAGGAATTCAAATTTCTCTATATCCCCCATTGTTACTCCTATGAACCTGGCTTCGGGAATTGAGAAATCGCTTCCAAGGTATGCAAGATTCATGCTTCCTGTTTTTATTGTCCAGTATATGTACCACCCCCAGGCATCGCAATCTGTGAATACATATACAGGGAGCCCTTTGTCCGCCAGTCTTCTTATCATCCTACGGGTTCCCCTTGATGCCTGGCCCTTGGGGGTTATTAGTATACAATTGTCTTTTTTCCAGAACCTGTCCTCATTGAGCCTCTGCCACAACGCATCTTTTTCCACTACCAGTACATAATCTGCCTTCACATCCACGAATTCCATCCCATTGTCCACATCACTGGGAATCATCCAGCCACTCCTTCCCTGCTTTGCGCAGTCTATTACTGTTTCTTCTCCTGCAAAACTGTCGTTCACGGTCATGTTTCCCGCAACAACTCCTTTCCTGTCAGTGGTAAGGTGCAGGTCTTCCCTCTTTATTCCCATTGCAACTTCCAGGTCCTCTACAAGGGCATTTGATTCAGTCTGTTCTTCAAAAAGGCTCTCGTCTAGGTTTTCGCCTAAGCTAAATTTAAGCTGGTAATACAGGCCCCTGATGCTTGTGTGCAGGTTCTCCCTCAGGAATTTTTTTGTCTTGTTTGCTATGGCGACAGTCTGCATGAACGTCCTTGCCTGTGATACATTCAGGAATCTTCTCTCTTCCTTTTTTTCTCCCAGCCTCAGATATCCTACTGCGTTATCATATTCGATGTTTCCCCTGCTCCTCAAAGCAGCCTCAAAAGTGGGAGAGCGCTTTTTTTCTATCTGTTCAACCATTTCTTTCCCAAGGCCTGATAATTTTTTGATTGTTTCCTTTTCAGACATCTACTCAAACCTCGTTTCAACCATCTTTTCAAGGGACGCTTTCAGCTCTTCCCCCTTTCCCTTTTCATCTGCAAGCTCTGCCAGGTCTGCGCTTATCTGCCCCACATACCTCATGATTGCCTTCTTTTTGGTGCTTTTCTCCCTTGCTCTCCTTTTTCCTGAGAGGTGTTTTTGCACATGCCTTCCCGCTTCCATTATTGCATTTTTCATCTCTTCTACAACTTCCTCTTCTCCAGATATGGACTGTTTCCCTGCAGAAGTATAAGGAACATGCACACTTGCAATATTCACCAGAATGGCTATAGGCTCATCATCAAATTTCTTTATCTCGTACCGTTTCCATTCCACAGCCTTTGCAGTTTGGGTAATTGCACAGCCTCCTGCATCAAACAACAGGGGCGCCCTGTTGGCAAACCGCATAACCACTCCCCCCTTTCCCTCTTTGCTTATGTCTCCCCCATAAGCTATTCCCACTTCAACCACAAACGGAATCCCCCCCCTGTAAATTTTAGGCGGCCTGCTAGTAACATACACCAGTTCCGGGTTGAGTATATTCTCCAGAGATTTTTCTATCTGCGTTTTCCCGATAGGGGCTATTGAATCGGTTGCCGGGGAAATCCATTTAACCTTCCCGAATCCCCCCACCAGCTTTTCTGCCTCATCCCAGGTGAGTTTTCCCGGTTTCATCTCAAAATTAACTTCAGGTACCAATTCCCTCAGCTCTTTTACCTTGTTCAGGCTCACCCTGGTAAATTCGTTTTGCAGCATTGCTGAAAGCCGGGAATACCCCTTCGCCTTTTTTGCTATATCCAGAATGTCGTTGGGCCCTATCCCCAAAGGATGCGGCTTTACCTCCTCCGCTTTCTCCGGAAGTTCTTCTACCGACTGGGGATAAACAAACCTCTCTTTTTCCGGGGTATTGAATATTATTGTTGCATGGGGGTTCGCTATTGCGGTCCTTTTCAGGTATTCACCAACTCCATGTGCTCCCCTCTCATATTTTGTTTCCCCAAACACCCCCTCCACTTCAAGCCCATGCTCTTCTACTGGGCAGTCCTCCCTTTGCACCTCCATGAGCACCGGTTTGTTTGCCTTAAAATCTATCCCGAGCTTCCCACATATTTTCTTCCCTCCATGGGTTGATGAGAATTTTACAGGCTGCCCGGTTGTTATCAGGGAATACATGGTGCATCCTGCAGCCCCAATCCCCTGCTGTCCCCTCTGCTGCACATACCTGTTGAACTTGGTCCCTGCAAGCATCATCCCCAGCGCCTTTCCCAGGAGTTTTTCAGGAATTCCCGGTCCGTTGTCCTTTACCCGGACACTATATCTGTTGTTTTTTTCCACTTCCCCCACCCATACCTCCACATGGGGATGTATTCCTGCTTCCCCGCATGCATCCAGGGAGTTCGTGACATACTCGTGCACAATAGTAGTAAGTGACCGGACTTTGCCGGAAAATCCGAGCATCTGCCTGTTTTTCTTGAAGAACTCGGCAACAGAGTATTCCTTGAATCCTCCAAATATGTTCTTGGCCATGTTATCCCTTTAGTTTTATGGCCAGTTTCCTCTTTCTCACATCCCGCAGGTAAGATTTCACCGTGGTGTGCGGTGCCCCATCTAGTATCTTGAACACAGCTTCTTTTGCGAATTCCATCATCTCGTCGGGCGAGATTATTGAAACCGTGTGCCCATAAACCATTATTTTTGAGTCTGTGGATTCTTCTATATCTGTCTTGATTTTGCCTTTTTCTCCTATTACCCTCCCTTTCATCCTCTTGCGGTCTTTGTCCGTGGAAAACTGGTCCCTTAAATCTATTGAGTGGAATAGGTATTCAGATTTAAAAAGCTTAGCTGCATCCTCTATGCGGAATCCCCTTCCCACTGCCTCTACTACGTCTTTTGCAAAAAATGCATCCGCTCCACCTCCGTCTATGATGACTTCCCCATCTCCCTTTATGGTAATCTCAACATCAAACGCCTTTTCTATTGCTTCCTTATTTTTCCCCTCCTTTCCTATAAGCTCCCCTACTCTTTCTTCAGGTATCCTAATTGTTTCCACTTTTTCACCCTATTGCTTCCTCTGCCTCCCTTCTGGCCTCCTTGGGCAGGTTTTCCGGAATAAGCTTCCCCGCCCCTTTCTTTCCATATACTTTTTTCGCAAGGGCCCCAAGGGCTTCTGCTTCCTGCCCCCTTGCACGCAGGAAGGCTTTGCCAAATTCCTCTCTGGCTCCCTCCTTGTTTTTTTCAATTATCTGCTCCAGCTCTATCTTGAATTTTTCATCCGGTTCGTAGATGTAGATGGATACTGCCTTTTTGCCCGCTTCCGGAATTGAATATTTTGCCAGTGTTTTCAGGGCGACCTCTTTTGTTTCCATGTCCCAGTCGTCCATCATGTCTATGAACATCTTTCCCACCTCACTGTCTCCCGGAAGCAGCATTTCCAGCGATTTCATTGCCAGCACCTGGGCCTCGTTTATCTCCGTTCTTGCGATGTTTAGGAGATCTGCCCTCAGGTATTCTACAAGCTCCCTGTCTCCTACCCCCTCAACATAGCCAAGCACTTCCTCTGAAGGTCTTTCCTCGCTGAGCAGGCTCTTGAGCCAGGGCCCAACAACTTCCTTGTTTTCTGAAAAGCCATCCCCGAATGCCATGAGCATCTGCAGGCTCGGACCTTTTTTCCTTTCATAAAGGTTGGATAGTGCCCGTTCCATTACGTCCCCCCATCTGCCCTTTACAATCATTGAGAACAGGCATTTTGCCAGCTTTGTTCTTGCAATCCTCACCCTGTATGATTTGCTCGGCTCATGGAGCACACTACACCCGATGTTAACCAGAGCTTCCCGTATCCCGCTGTATTTTTTTACGAGTTCCCCAAAGCCCTCGCCTTCCTTGTATGCACTCACCATTGCCCAGAATATCTCCCTGGGGTTTATATCTGAAGATAGCTTGTGCTTTGCCATCTTCACAATGTCTTCCGGCAGTGCCGGCGGGGGCTGCTCTCTGCTGTCCTGCATCTTAATCCATCATTTATGTATTGGAGAACCTTTATAAATTCACGTCAGAAAATCTTCTTTCTTTGCAATATCCTGATCTAATTGCGATTCATTCCATTGCTCAAAAATAGCCACATGTTAATTATTTTTGTCGCTCTAACTGGGGGCATGGGATATTACCCATTGCTATAGGGCTATCTAGGTTTTTTGTTGAAGAAAATGATATCTCCCGCATATCCCTCATTTCTGCGGGGGATATCCCCCAGGTTACTCTGTGCTCAGGGATTATTATTCCATCTATGGTTTCAGGCATGATGTTTCATGCAGGGGGTTTTTGGATTTCAGGGAACTTGTTCTTAAACTGTGGAAGTAATAACTGGTTCTTTATCTATCTCATGCTGTAAGTCCTTTTTATTATTCAATATTAGAGGTCATTAGTCCCGGCTCGAGCCTTCTTAATAACTAGCCTACGTTTCAAGCCGTGAGCGAGAATCGAACTCGCGACCTCGTGCTTACCAAGCACGCGCTCTACCTACTGAGCTACCACGGCGGCTTTTTATGACCGTTTTATGCTAGTACAAAAAGCCGCATCCAAAAACACATCCTGACTCCGACTTTTTGTTTTACCTCCCACATTGGAAAGTAAGCTTTTCTTTATCGAAACAAAAGATAATAAAAAGGTAGGTCTCCACTGGCTCTAAACCAGGGAAATTTTTACGAAAACGCTGTCTGGCACTTTTACCCTGAGGATCTGCCTTATCATCTTTTCCTCGCCTTCAACGATTACGAGCCTCTTAGAAATCCTCTTTTCCCAGTGCTCATAAGTGTCAGAACCATCCCCGCAGGGTGTCCTCCGTGTATTAATCTTCAGCCTTCTCCTTGGCATCGGCACAGGCCCGATAACATTCATATTAAGGGTCCTTGAAAGTTCCCTTATCTGGCTCACAACCTTTGAAAGGTCTTCCGGCTGTTCTCCCTTGAGGATGATTTTTGCCTTGGTCATTCAATCACTTTTTTATAAAATTAAAAGAAAAGGAAAAAAGAAGGTGCTTATTTCTTGGGCACCACATCCAGAACGACGCCCGCAGCGACAGTCTGGCCCATATCCCGGATTGCAAACCTTCCGAGCGGAGGGAATTCCGCATACTTCTCAATCACAATGGGCTTTAGCGGCTTGAATTTAACAACTGCCACATCCCCTGTTTTGATGAAGTCTGCTTTTCCTTCCTCCCCCTTTTTCTCCACAATCTCAACAATTTTTGCTGCAAACTGTGAGGTGTGGATGTGGAGCACAGGAGTGTAACCCACAGAGATCGCAGTCGGGTGGTTAAGCACAACCACCTGTGCAGTGAATTCATCTGCAACTGTTGGAGGATTGTCTGCAGGACCTATAACATCTCCTCTCTTGATGTCCTTCTTGTCAACGCCCTTTACGTTGAAACCGACGTTGTCTCCTGTTCCTGCCTCGTTCATCTCCTGGTGGTGCATCTCAATTTTCTTCACTTCACCGCTTGCGCCTGAGGGCATAAAGGTGATTTTTTCACCTACCTTCATGTTCCCTGTTTCAATGCGCCCAACCGGCACGGTTCCGTGTCCGGTGATCGTAAAGACATCCTGGATAGGCATCCTGAGCGGCTTGTCAGACGGTTTGGGAGGTACATTAAAGCTGTCTAGTATCTTCAGGAGGGTAGGTCCTTTGTAATATGGGGTATTCTCGGAGTTCTTTGAGATGTTGTCTCCCTTGTACCCTGAAGTCGGGATGAACTCAAGTTTATCAACCTTGTACCCCATTCCCTTGAGGAGCTTCTCAAGGTCTGCCTTTACTTCCTTGAACCTGTTCTCATCATAGTTTATTGCGTCCATCTTGTTGATGAGAATAACAAACTGCTCAATTCCGAGCACTTTTGCAAGGAATGCATGTTCCTTGGTCTGCGTCTGCACACCGTCTTTTGCAGAGACTACAAGTGCTGCTGCATCTGCCTGGCTTGCACCAGTAATCATGTTCTTTACAAAGTCCCTGTGCCCGGGTGCATCAATAATCGTATATTCATATTTATCAGTCGTAAACTTCTTGTGTGCGACATCAATGGTAACGCCTCTTTCACGCTCTTCCTTAAGAGAGTCCATCTCAAAGGCGAACTCAAAAGTGGATTTACCGAGCTTCTCTGCTTCATCCCTATACTTCCTGAGTGTCTGCTCAGAAAGCGCCCCTGTTTCATAGAGGAGCCTGCCTACACAGGTTGATTTTCCTGCATCTACGTGGCCGATAAACACAATATTCATGTGCTCCTTTTCTGCCATTCATACTCACCTACATATAACTTATTCTACCATACACATAACTTATCCGTGCTTTGCACGAAAAGTAAGCATAATGGTTATTAATAGACACTTTTTTAAAGGTTTCTTCAATTTTTCAGGAGATAAACCTCCATTCTATACAGTTTCTTGGACTTAAGATTATATTAATTCCCCCCCATCCTTCAACCATGCCCGATGATATTTACCTCAACAACCCTGAAAGGCTGTTCGAAGCCCTTGAAAAAGAGCTGTCCAACCCTGATAATATGGTGGTGGTCCAGATTGCCCCCGCGGTAAGGGTTGCACTTGGAGAGGAGTTCGGCTATTTTCCGGGTGAGGATCTGACCGGCAGGACCGTGGGCCTCCTCCAACAGCTGGGCTTTGACCATGTTATAGATACTCCCCTTGGCGCAGATGTAAATATTTATGAAGAAGCCTATGAAATCCTCCATGCGCTTGAGCGGGAAGACGATGATTATTTCCCGGTGTTTAATTCCTGCTGCATTGGATGGAGGCTCTACTGCTCACGCACACATGAGGATGTTTGCAAGCACATCTCCCCGATAGCCTCCCCCCATATGATAAGCGGAAGCATAGCCAAGCACTACCTTGAGAATAAGTTCCACAAACCAAAAGAGGAGATAATTTCCGTGAGCATCATGCCCTGCACCCTCAAGAAGTACGAAACCATGGAGCGACTTCCGGATGGAGCAAAGTATGTGGACTACGTGCTCACTACACAGGAGCTTGCGGATTTTGCAAAGAGAAAAGGACTGGACCTGAAGGCAGCCCCGGAAGGCAATTTTTCCGAACTCCTCCCAGGATCCTCCAAGGACGGAGTTGTATTTGGGGTTACAGGGGGGCTTGCTGAAGCCCTGCTCACAACCCTCGCCCATATCCTGGATGTGGAAAAGGAAGACGAGCACTACTTCCGCAGTAACGACAGCATAAAAAAGCGCAAAGTCAGGCTAGGCAAATACACTTTGGATGTTGTTTCTGTCCATGGGTTTGCAAACCTTGAGAAGGTGCTCAAGGAGATTGAGTTAGGAGAAAAATACCATTTTGTTGAAGTTATGAACTGCCCTTATGGATGCGTGGGCGGCCCGGGCCAGCCTCTCCCCCCCACCGAAGAAAAGCTCAGGGCGCGCGCAGCCGGCCTCCGGCGGGCTGCGGATACCAAGGGAGCATTTGCAACGGTCCCCCAGGAAAACCCTACAGTGCAGAAGATCTACCAGGAGCTTCTGGACTTCCCGGGCTCAGAAACTGCCCGCAGGCTTCTCTATTTCCAGAAGGTGAAGCTGAAATAATAGACCACCACAATCCACCCTTAACAACCTTTTTATTATTTTCTACACACATACCATTCTATGACAATTACAAAAGCAAGCCAGATTACTTGCTCAAGGCGAAAACAGGACAAGCCACGAATGGCAAGCAGGAGGTTCCCACACAAAAGGGAGCCCTCTCCCCCTCCGCTACACCCGGGCAGTTTTGGGGATTCAAACCCTAAGCTCACAAGGAAAGAGCTCGGGGACAACGCAAAAGAAGATTATCCGCATTTGTCTCCATGGAGAATTCCACCGAATAATATGCCATGAATTCTATTTTTCGATTATTTTTTTTCCTGTCCCCACTATAATTACTCCTCCAACTGCAGTTGCCAGCTGGACTGCACCCATTGGAAGCAGGAGAGGTTCAGGAAGCACCCCGCCAAGGTAAAGCAGGTATGCAGGGAGGAATATTGTCCCTGCTTTCAGCAGCGCTGATGCTGCCCCTGCTTCAGCAAAGCTCCTGCCCCCTTCCTGCATGAAGTGTTTTATCCCGAATACAAGTACGAAGTTTCCAATCCATATGAATGGGACGAGGTAGACTAGGAATATGGTAAGTGGCCCAAAAAGAAGCCCGTTCGCAATTGCACCTATGCTGGGGAGCATGACCACCGGAAGCACATTCCTTCCTTCCATCCCGAGTGCTGCAAACACCAGGAAAGCATTTACAATAACTCCCGTAACCAGCTGGGGATGGGGAAAAAGGAAGGGTATTGAAAAGGCAAGAAAGGAGAACACAACAAGTTGTGCAAAATCCCTTTCCCCGCTGAATTTGTATTCTCTTTTCATAAGCGTTGCATAGATGCTTTTCATAAACAGCAATTCACCCTCCAGTTTTATAAAAATGCCTTGCCCCCCAGAAGAGATTGAGTAGAAGATTAAATAGAAATAAGAAGGGAGATGGTAAACCTCTCGGCTCCACCTCACCTCCCACACGACCTGCAGAGCAGGCACCATACTATTTCACAAATCCTTTTTATACCCATCGTTCCTATTCGGCAACTGAGCACCGCGTTTTTACACGAAAATTCCAAAATCTTTATATTCCTTCCTTGCTATCTCACTTCATGAGAATATTTCTGTTGATTGCTGTTGCATTTTTATTGTTTATTTTTCTCGGATGCCCAGGAGACGGAGAGAATCCCATTCCTTCAAAGGAAAGCCCGGACATTTCTGTTGGGGGGTGGGTTGCGGAAGTTGAGCCCACGGAGGGAGAGGAGAAGCAGCAGGCTATTGAATCCGCACTTGAAGAGCATGATGCTTCTTATTGTTTCCAGCTCCCTGCAAACGAACGGGATGACTGTATCCTTCCCCTATCCAACGATTCATTATCCAATTGCCTTAAGCTCATAAAATATGAAAACAAGAGGCAGTGCCTTTTTCACCATGCATATTCCCATGATGACATCTCTATCTGCGATTTAATGAACAGCGAAGACAGGCAGGAGTGCCTTGAGCACCTCTCTCCTCCCTGCACCTTTGTGCTTGATTCAAAGGAGAAGGGCCGCTGCCTTGCATTTGAGTATGGCAATTATTCCTATTGCAAGGATGAGGATTGCTATCTTGATTATGCCTTTGAGTTCCAGGAAGAGGATGCCTGCATGATGCTCCCCTCAGGAAAAAAGGAAGGTTGCCTGAGCACAATTAACCACCAGGACAGGTGCAGTGATCTGGACCTTTCACACAAGCATCTTTGTTATTATATCTATGCGCTTGGAGATGGTAGCCCGAGGAACTGCTACTATATTGATGGCAATTTCGATTCGGAAATAGCTTACCAGTGCTTTACCCATTTTGCGGTGGAAGATGAGAATCCCTCTCTTTGTGAGCCAATTCTTGTGACAAAGCGATGGGACTGCTACACAGAGTATGCAATAGAAACAGGCAACAAGGAAGGCTGCTATGCAATAGATACCCTTGCGTCTGCTTCAAGGGAGGATTGCTTCAAGGATTATGCTTATGCATATGACGACCTTTCCTCCTGCAATGAAATAGGCACGGAATATGTGCGGCAGATTTGCTATTCAGCACTTATTTTCAGCGCGGAAGCCCTCACCATGTCTGAATGCAACAGTGTGGTTCTTCCTGAGTGGAAAGACAAGTGCTACCAGGAGCTTGCCTACCTGGAAGATTCTGAAAAGTATTGCAATTATATAGAAGGCGAGGCAACAAAAACCAACTGCCTCCTAATGTTTGAATAATAAGAACAGGAAACCGAGAGAGAAGATTATACTTTCTTTTCTTCTTTTTTCTCCAGCTCCTCGTTTTCAGCCTTTTCTGCAGGGGCAGCAGCCTTTTTGGGTTTTTTCTCTTCCTTTGCCCCCGCAAGGGCTTTTTTTGCCCTCTCGTCTTCACTTCCCCCCTCCCCCTTTTCTTCATTTGTTTCTTCTTTGCCTTCCCCTTTTCCCTCTTCTTTCTTTTCCGGCTCCCTTTTCTCTTCTTCAAATCTCTCGAATTGCTCCAGCCGGTATTCAAACTCATCATATGAGCTTATTTTTCCCTGGTTCATAAGGAGCTCTCTTGTGAGGAGGTAGAAAACTGCAGCAAGCGACCTGCGCCCCTTGTTGTTAGCAGGCACAATCCAGTCCACATACCTTGTTCCATTATCCGTGTCGCAGAGGGCAATTAATGGAACACCAGTCATTGAGGCTTCCCTTATTGCTTCTCCTTCACCCTTTGGGTCGCAAACAAAAAGCAGCTTTGGCTCTTTGAAGTTGGGTAGGTTGACATTGGTCATTGTGCCCGGAACAAACCTCCCTTTGAGGAGGCCCACTCCCGTAAGCTTTGAGAACTTTTCTGCAGCATTTCCGGAATAAAGCCTAGAAGCAACAACCATTATGTCTTCTGGCTTGTATTGGGCCATTATTTTTGCGGCTTCCCGTATCCTTTCATCTATCTTCCTCAAATCCAGGATATACAGCCCGTCGTCCCTCATCTTGAATATGAACTTTTTCATGTCCGAAGTCTTGAACCTTGTTCCAATGTGTATTCCGGTTTCCAGGTATTTTTCCCTTGGGATGAGGAATGATGATTTTTCTTCTTCCTTTTCTTTTTCAACATTTTTTTCTTCCATTTTTCCACCTTTTGGAGTGGGTTTGGGGCCGCCGAGATTTGAACTCAGATAACAAGCACCCCAAGCTTGCAGGATACCAGGTTACCTTACGGCCCCGTGAGTCCACTACATCTTTTTGTATTTCTGAATTACCTCCATGCCTTCCACATGACCGAGAAACATCCTCCTGCAGCAGTATCTTTTTACTCCGAGTTCTGAAAGGACTTCTGCAGGCGGCTGTGTTTCAATACTTTCCTTGTACTTTTCATATAGGTCGCCGATAACGGCCCCGCATGTAAAACACCTTACTGGGAATTCCATTTATTCACCTGTATGATTTCTGGTTTCTTGCCCTTGCTTTGGGCCCCATGTACTTCTTTGGCTCAACTCTTCTCCGGTCTTCTCTCAGCAGGTATGAATCGTCTTCCTTGTATTTTGCCCTTACCTCTTCACCAAAGTATTTTGCAAGGGCCCTTGCAACTGCGGTGCGGCAGGCTTGGGCCTGACCCATCTCTCCGCCCCCATGGACTCTAACTGTAATGTCCACCTTCAGCCCGTCCGGCCCGATCAGTGCGAGGGGTTCTTCTACTATCTTTATGAAATACTTGTTTCCGAAAGAAGAGATAAGCTTGCTGTTTACCCTGAGCCTTCCATTTCCTTCTTTTACTGTGGCCCTGGCAATTGAGCGTTTTCTCTTTCCCCTGCAGTGCTCAACCCTGACTACCTTATTTTTCTTTTTTGCCTTTTTCTTTGGCTTGGGCCTCTTTGGCTTCTCAGGCTTTTCTGGTTTTTTTTCAGCCACAGGCTTTTTTTCTTTAGGGGTCACTTCTTCTTTTGGCTCTTCCGGATTGTCAGCCATTGTTTTTTTGCTTTTCGCAGCACTTGTTTTTTTTGCCCCCATCCTGGTTGTTTTTTTCTTTGCCTGCTTTTCTGTTTCTTTCTTCTTTTCAGCCATAATCATCACTTCTTTTCATATCCAAGGCGTCTGCAGAGTTCCTTTATCCTTATGTATCTCTTCAGGTTTCCAATTTCTGCACCTTCTACCCTTGTGGGCTCCCCCTTAAGGGTGCCCGGGTTTCCGATATACACGCGGAGCTTTTTGTAAGCTTCTCTTCCCCGCGTCTTTTTCCTCGGGAGCATCCCCCGTATGAGCCTCTTCACAAACCTGTCTGGCACCTTTGGCCAGTATGGGCTTTTTTCCGGGTTTCCCTTGTACTGGAGCTGTCTTCTTGTGAGATATTTGTCCATTGTTTCCTGTGGGTTTCCCGATATTACTGCTTCTTCTGCATTAATCACGCGTACTTCCTCTCCCCCCAGGAGTTTTTTTGCCACGTATGCCCCCACTCTTCCTATTCTTGTGTTTCCAGCGTCAATGATTATCATGTTGAACACCTACACCAGTATCCGGACATTCTTTCCTTCCGGATTGGCTTTCATCATCTCTTCGATCCCCATGGTCCTGCCGCCGTTCTTTTCTATGAGCGCCTTTGCATTCCCGCTGAAGGAGAATGCAGCAACTTCCACTTTTTTTGTAATGTGCCCTGAGCCCAGCAGCTTTCCCGGGACGAGGACTGTTTCCCCCTCCCCAACATAATCTTCGAGCTTGCTCACATTGACCGCTGGCCTCCTCCTTGTGGGTTTGGAAAGCTCACGCGCGGCCTTTTTCCAGATTCCCTTTTCGGCTTTATTGAGCTCTTCTATGAGAGCAAGTAGCCTCTTGTTTTCTGTTCCTGTTTTCATAAAAACACCTTCGCCTCCCCTGCCGGAGAAACTCGCCCCATCCGGGACTTAAATAAGTGCTGCATTATATTACTATAAGAAAGATTTATAAGTTCTTCTGCAACTTCTTCCTGTTTCTTCCAAGTACACTCCCTGCCCGTGGTGCCGGCTTGCGAATTTTTTTGCAGCCCATCCAATGCCGCTTTACAGGGAATATCTTTTTACAATCTTCTTCCTTCCTCTCTTGTCCATGCGTTTATTTGTATTCCCTTTACAGTGACTTTCATTTTGCACAGAGTCCTCTTTGTTTTTTCCTTTTGCCTCCCTGGTTCGGGTTCCAAAGAAGCAAACACCGCATCTGACCTTCTGCCTATTCCTCTGAGCATCCTGCCTATGCTGAACTTTCCCATGTTAACTTTTACTTTTGGAAGCGACACCAAAGCAAAATTCTGTAGAGAAGGGAATTTAAAACCAATCCACCGTTTAGTTAATTTTTTAAACTCTTTTGGTTTAAATTCTGTCCATGCTTGATTCCACAGACATGCGCACAATCCACATCCTTCTGGACAACGCAAAGGTTTCCCTTGCAGAAATCGGTAAGGAGCTTGGCATTTCACAGCCCGCTGCACGCAAGCGAATCCAGAAACTGAAGGACAAGGGGGTACTCAGAGGCAGCACAATACTTCTCAACGAACGAAGGATAGGATGGGAGCGCGCCCTCCTCGCCCTGGAGGTTTCCAAATCCAACTACCTCAAAACCCTAGACGCAATCCAGTCCACGCCCATGGTAACAGCAGTCTACACTGCAACCGGCCCATACTCGCTTGCAGTTGAAGTCCTCGGCCCTGTAGGCATAATAAAACAAGTAACCAAGCACATTTCCAAGATAAAGGGGGTAAAAGAGCTCTTTCCCATCACGTTCGTAGAAAAAATCAAATAGGTGAACCCAATGCTCAACACAAACGAAATACGCAAAGACTTTCCCATCCTCCAGCGCAAGGTAAACGGCCACCCCCTCACCTACTTGGATAATGGTGCAACTTCCCAGAAGCCCGCCCAGGTAATCAATGCAATTTCTGATTACTACAGCAACCACAATGCAAACGTTCACCGCGGCGTGCACACCCTCAGCGCAGAAGTCACCGAAATGTATGAGGGGGCCCGCAAGAAAGTTGCCAAGTTCATAAATGCAGAACCCGAGGAAATAATATTCACCAAGAATGCTTCCGAAGCCCTCAACCTTGTTGCCTATACTTATGGAGACGCATTCATCACCTCCGGGGATTCCATAGCCACTTCCATAATGGAGCACCATTCTGATTTCATCCCCTGGCAGGTCCTTGCAAAGAAAAAGAACGCAACCCTTTCTATAATGAATGCGAACAGTGAAGGGGAAATCCCTGAATCCGAATACTCAAAAATAGAAGGCGCAAAGCTCACCTCCATTGTGCACGCCTCCAATGTTCTCGGCACCATAAACCCGCTAAAGGAATTCGCCAAGATCTCACATGAAAACAATGGAGTAATCCTGGTTGATGGCTCCCAGTCCGCCCCCCATCTCCCGGTAGATGTAAAGGACCTAGATTGCGATTTCTTTGCGTTCACCGGGCACAAAATGCTCGGCCCCACCGGAATAGGAATTCTCTACGGAAAAAAAGAACTGCTTGAAAAAATGCCCCCGTTCTTATACGGAGGGGATATGGTGGTGGATGCAAAAGTGGATGGATGCAAGTGGAATGATATTCCGTACAAATTTGAGGCAGGCACCCCCAACATGGCAGGCGCAATCGGCCTTGGCGCATCCATTGACTACCTCACTAATTTAGGAATGGAAAATGTGCGTGCCCACGAAGTCGAGCTCCTGGAGCACGCAACCAAGGCTCTCTTGGAAATTGATGAGCTGGAAATTTATGGCCCAAAAGATCCAGGGAAGCGCACCGGAGTCCTATCTTTCAACATAAAAGGGCTCTCTTCAATCGACCTCTCTTCCCTACTAGACGAATATGGGTTCGCGATACGCTCTGGGTTCCACTGCGCCCAGCCCCTGCATGATGCCCTGGGAATCAACCCATCTGCGCGCATTTCTTTCTACATATACAACACAAAGGAGGAAATTACCCTGCTCAAACGCAGGATTGAAGAAGTAAAAAAGGTGATGTCATGAGCGAACACAATGAAGAAAACCGCTACAAGAAATTCATAGAGCTTTTTAGGAACCCAAAGAACCGCAGGAAGATGGACAACCCCTCTGCAGTAAATGAAGGGAGGAACACATGCGGGGACACAATCCAGGTCTACCTGAAAATCAAAAACGGAAAAATAATTGATGCATCATATGAAGGCGCATTCTGCGCATTCAGCAATGCTTCTGCCTCCCAGGTAACCGAATTCGTAAAGGGCATGGAAGTGGGAGAGGTAATTGCAATAGACCGGCCAAAGCTCTTTGAGCTTGTAGGTGATGATTTAAGCGACAACCCCCACCGCCTCCGCTGCATCCTTTTCCCCCTCAATACCATCAAGGATGCATGCAGGAAATACCAGGAAGGAAAGGCAGAGCAGGATTTCAAAAAGGACCTAAGCGATATTCCCTGCCACTGCTCCACAGAGAATGCAGAAATGGGCATAGAATAGCATTATAAATTGCCCATGAGTGCACTTTTTATGAAAGTAACTTTTTGCGGCGCAGCCAAGATAGTCACGGGCTCATGCTACCTGCTCGAGTCCGGGAACAAGAGGATACTTGTGGATTGCGGGATGTTCCAGGGCCCAAAGGAAATTACCCGCAGGAACTACCTCCCTT
>WJMN01000050.1 GCA_014727925.1 Microcaldota archaeon | reverse complement strand
CGTGCTCATAGTGGTTGCGGCAATTGTTTATGCTGCAGGCCAGGTTATGGGTGCTGAGACAAGGGCGAGGGCCTCTGTCTGGGCAACCTCAATGATTGTTGGTGCAATCATAGGCATTGTAATCTATCTTCTTGTGCCGATGATCCTTGGAATGATGCTCGGAGAGGGCGACATGTCAGGCGTTTGTCCCTCTACCTCCTAGTTAATCCCCTTCCCCCCTTCTTTTTAATCCTTTTCTCCTTATACCCTACAGTAAGGTGTACCAATATGGATATTCAGAATATAATGCGCAGCATGCTGTTTGGGCTTGTGCTGTTTGGTCTCTTGGCGGCAAATAGTGGTGGCGTTAGCTCAATATCTGCAGGTCTTTGCCAGCTATACACTATGGTAAGCTCACTGCTTGCTGTTGTGGTGTTCGTGCTCATAGTGGTTGCGGCAATCGTTTATGCTGCGGGCCAGGTTATGGGTGCTGAGACAAGGGCGAGGGCTTCTGTCTGGGCAACCTCAATGATTGTTGGTGCAATCATAGGCATTGTAATCTATCTTCTTGTGCCGATGATCCTGGGGACGATGCTCGGGCCTCAATTTGAAGCATGTGGATACTCCCTAACCGGATAAACAACTTTTTTTTCTTTTTCCCTAATTTATTTAAATTTGAACAGCCATTACCTTCCTGAATGAAAGGATACTTCTCATTTCTGCTTGTGCTTTCTATACTGGTGTGCATATTTGCATTTCTCTCACCGCTTCCCCAGCTGCACAGCGAATCTGACTATGCCGCAATAGAGGCGGAGAGAACCAATTCGGTTTCCATGAATGTGAAGGAAGTCCTTATACTTTCCACCTCCTATAACCTGAGGGCAGCTGCAGAAGCGTATGACCTAACTCACCCAGAAGAAAATAATCCGGTTGAGCGGGAGCTTGCTATAAAGGCAGGAATCCTATCCGGGTGGGTACTGCTTTCCCAGCACCAGTTTGACCAGGATTTTGATGTTGAATTTTGGTGCGGCTACATAAACAAGGGGACAAAAGAGGAGCTTTCCGAGGAAATGGTGAAGGAAGGGAAGGTGCTTTCCTGCCCAGGATGCACAGGAACCTTCCCCCTGGACTGCGTAAGCTTTCTTCAGCTGGACCAGAAGGAGTTGCCTGAGGAGAAGGACAGGGTGAGGCTTGCCGGTCCCGCACCCCCTCCGGCATTTTTCGGCGCGGTTGGGGCTTCGATATATTCTCCAGGGTACAAAACGGCAAACGTGGTTTATGTGCCGCTCTCGGAGTGGATAGAATGAAGGGGCAGATTATTGCAGAAGAGCTTTTTTCCGTCCTCATATACCTTGCAATGCTTTCCCTTCTCCTCTCCGGATTTTTTGCGCTAAAAGAGTCGGGCTCAGCATGGTCAGAGGAAATTTCCTTAAGGGCAGGGGCAGGCTCGCTTGCCCGCACAGAGGACGCCTTCCACAGCAACAACCTGTATAACCCCCATAACTGGTCAGGGGGAGGAGCAGGGTATGTGCAGGTGAAGAATGGGGATGCGGAGGCAGCATACCCCGTTGTAGGGGGGAAGATTGAGGTGGCTAAAGGTGAACCAATCTAAGGGATTTGTTTCAATGGACCTGCTTTTTTCCGCAATTCCCATACTGCTTATGCTGACGCATGCGCTAATCATGGTCTGGATTTCAGCAGAAGCAACAAGCAATTCTCTTGAAGCAGGGGAAATAACGGGCAAGCTTGCAACTATTGCGGACTATGTGGTGAAGCGGGGGGCAGTGGAACGCTCTTTCCAGGGAATGGAGTTCATGGGAACGGCATCCTACCGCCCAAATGTGATTGACGGGGAAAAGCTTTCCAGGATGGACCTGGAGGAAACAGGAAGGTGGGTGGGTCTGGACCACCTCCAGGTATCTTTTGAGAAGGGAGAGGGAAACTGCATCTACAGGCTGGTGCTCCTTGAAGGGGAGATAAAGAAACTTTATGTGTGCGGTGAATAGATGAAAACAATAGAAGCGCTGATTTCCCTTATGGTGCTGCTTTCCTTTACTTCATTTACACTGCTGGAATCCCAGCCGGAAAATGAGCCCACCCTGCTCAGGTACCAACTTGCAGAAGACATCTGGAGGATTTGCTACCTTAAGGGCTGCTTCAACCAGTCAGTTGATTTAGCGGAAGGAGAAAATGAGATTGAAAGCAGAAGCATCCCTGTAATCCTGGAAATAGAGGGGAAAACCGGGCTTGCAATCGCCTTCCAGGCTCCCCTGGAAATTGCAGGAAACCGCCTTCCTGGCGAAGATGCAATTTCAATTACCAAGACAGTGATAGTAGATGGCATTCCAAAAGGGGTGCAGTTAAGAGTTGGCACCCCTGCAGAATAAGCCCATTGACGTAAAAATCGGCAAATCGTATATAAAGCTCCTGCTGTAATCCAGGAGCATGAAGCCATCAGATGCAAGTTCAAAGGTAAAGTATGCAATACGGGATGTTGTGCTGGAGGCAAAAAAAGAAGAGGCAAATGGGAATGAGGTTCTTTACCTCAATGTAGGTGACCCTGCCAAATTTGATTTTTCCCCTCCTAAATGGATTACAGAAGAAATAAAAAAAGCCCTAGATGGCCCATATAAATCATATGCTTTCTCTACAGGAGATGGGGAATTAAGGAAAGAAATCGGAAAGGTGGAAGGATGCCCTGAAAGCCAGGTATTTGTTACTGCAGGGCTTTCAGAGGGAATAGATTTCGCAACCAGGATTTTTATGGATGCGGGAGACTCAATACTCCTTCCCAACCCAACCTACCCACTCTATGTTTCTAAGACAAAGGTGATTGGGGGGAAGCCCAGGTTTTACGAATGCGACGAGGCCTGGGTCCCGGACCCTGAAGACGTGCGGAAGAGAATAGATGAAACCACTCGGGCCCTGGTAATAATAAACCCAAACAACCCCACCGGAGCAATAGCGCCCCTGAAAGTGCTTAAGGAACTGGGAGATATTGCGGCTGAGCATAATTTGCCGATTTTTGCAGATGAGGTTTACGACCACGTAATCCTTGATGAAGATGCAGAAATGCACAAAATGAAGGATCTGGTTAGGGATGTCCCTGTGTTTTCAGGGAACAGCCTTTCCAAGAATTTCTTTTATCCCGGCGCGAGAGTGGGGTATGTGGCAATTCATAACGATTATGAAGGAAAATTCCTAGATGCATTCACCAGGATGTGCAACCAGCGCCTTTCGGTGAATTGGGAATTCCAGCGGGGTGCAATAGAGGCATACAAGAATGGTTTTGGGTTCAACGGCCCCTATCTGGATAAGCTCAGGAGAAGGCGGGACATAATATGCAAGAGAATAAACGAAATTTCCGGCCTTTCAGTTGCCAGGCCCAGGGCAGCAATGTACGGGTTTGTTAAGGTGGGAGGTTATGCCGGGAGCGATTGGGATTTTGTTTACCAGCTCCTGCGGGAAGAGGGGGTGCTGGTAGTGCCGGGCTCTGCCTTCTACAAAAACCACCCAGAAGAGCTTTATTTCAGGATAACACTGCTCCCTGATGATGATACCATGGAGCTTGCGATGGGAAAGCTGGAGAGTTTTATGAATAGGGTTATTTAATAAAGTTTTTCCGAGTATTGGCAGCAATGCAGTCCCAGAAGGAGAACAAGGATATCGGAGCTTCAATTTCAGGCGAGCGAACCAAGGCATATCTTAAAATGCTCCAGAAAAGCGAGGGGTTCTGGGCATCTGTCCTTGTTTTCCTTGGGTCCCTTTCCCTGCTTTCTGCAATACCATTTTATCCCCTGCCCTTTGCATTCATCCTTGCCCTTGTATGCGGGGGCATAGCCTACAAGAGCCCCCCAATTGGGGTTGCCCTCGGGTTTATCCTGATACTGCCGGCCCTTTCCTACCAGTCTCCTATATTTGGCTGGATAGGCCTGCTTCTGCTTGCTTTGGTATTTTTTGAAGTATTTTCCAGCTGGGGGGAGATTGCCCTTCTTGAGATACTCGTTCTGCTTCCCTTTGCCGCATTCCCCCTCTCCCTGCTCGGGGGGCTTGTCTATTTTGGAATGGTCCTGGGAAGTTTTCATTTTGGCTCTGCAAAAAGTGTAGTGGTATCCATACCCGCAGTATTTATGATACTGCTGCTCTCTTCAATCTGGCTGGTTCCCAATTCCGCATTCTTCCAGCTCAACCTTGACCAGTACAGCCCGGGAATAAACTATCTCCAGCTCCAGAAGCCGGCCCTTTCTATGGGCACAGTCGGGGGAGAACTTGGACATGCGCTTGCAAACATGGTGGATCTGGGGGCAGTGGGGATGGCATGGAGTACTATCGCCCAGATTTTTGGAAATGCCTTCAAGATTTTTGTTTCAGACAGCGGGCTGCTTCAGCTTGCAGTATGGGCAGGGGTGCTTTTCTTTGCCGGGTGGTTTCCCGGAAACAGCAGAAGCAAGTGGAAACAGACGATTGCTACTGCCCCGTTAATTCTTGTGCCGGTGGCCTACCTAATTATCTCATTTATTTATGGATATGATTTCAATTTCCTGATGTTTGTATATGCAGGGCTGTCAGTGGGGGGAGTCGCCCTCCTGGACTACAAAGGGGTAAAGATTTCCAGGGAAAAATCCATTTCCCGCAAGAAGAAGATGAAGAAGTTTGGGAAATTTGGATTTCAGGATGTAAGTGAAAGCGGGGAAACCATGGATAATGTGGGAGGTTACGAAGATGTAAAAAAAGAGCTTCAGGATTCAATAATGCTTCCGCTTCGCAACAAGGGGCTTGCCCTTGCATACAAGCTCAAGGTTCCAAGTGGAATACTTCTTTTCGGCCCGCCCGGAACAGGTAAGACCATGCTTATGCGGGCGATGGCAACTGAGATGGACTACAATTTTTATCCTGTAAAAACCCCTGAAATTCTCTCCCAATGGTACGGTGAATCGGAAAAAAATGTTGCCGAAGTTTTTGATAGGGCGCGCAAAACCGCCCCGTCAATATTATTTTTTGATGAAATAGATGCAGTCGGAAAAAAGCGATCTGCAGCAGGTACGGATTCAGTAACCCCTCGGGTGCTGAATGTGATTCTCCAGGAGATGGACGGGATTAAAAAAACAGATAACCCGGTAATCGTTGTAGGGGCAACAAACGTCCCAAACCAGCTGGATAATGCTCTGATGAGGCCGGGAAGATTTGATAAAATCATCTACATGCACCTTCCTGACTATGATGCAAGAAAAGAGATTTTCCGGGTTTCCCTGAAGGGCCTCCCGGTTTCCAAGGATATAGATTATGAGAAGCTTGCAAAAAAAAGCGACCGGTTCTCTGGTGCAGATATCCAGCAGGTTGTGAAAACCGCCCTGCGCAGGGCGGCCCAGGAAGCCAAGTCCCAGGGCAAGGTTATCCCGATAAGGATGGAGCACCTGATGTCCATACTTGAGCACACAAAGCCGAGCACCTCTCTTGCAGCAATTGAAAACTATGAGCAGTTTAGGATGGACTTTGAGCGCTCAGAAGCAGGCGCGGCAGAAGCAGAAGAGGAAAGGAAGAAGAAGGAAAAGAAGCTTGGCTGGAAGGATGTTGCTGGCCTTCAGGATGTAAAAAAAGCCTTCAGGGAGGCAATAGAGGTCCCCCTGCTCCATCCGGAGCTTATTGAAGAATTCAATGTAAAGCCGAGCAAAGGAATACTCCTTTTTGGCCCTCCAGGAACAGGTAAGACGCTTGTTGTAAAAGCTGCTTCAAATGAGCTGGACATTTCCTTCCTTACAATAAGCGGCGCCCAGCTCATGCAAAAGGGATATGCTCATGCAACAAACGTGATAAAAGAGACGTTCAACAGGGCAAGGGAGAATTCGCCCGCAGTAATCTTTGTTGATGAAATGGAAACCTTTGCCCCTTCAAGGGGAAGAGGCAGGAATGATGTTGTTGGCCAGTTCCTTGTGGAAATGGACGGGATAAAGGGAAGCGAGGGGGTTCTGGTTGTGGGCGCCACTAACCGCCCGGACATTCTTGATAAGGCGATACTCCGTCCGGGAAGGTTTGATAAGGTAATCTATGTGCCGCCCCCGGACAAAGAAGCGAGGGTTGAGTTGTTTAAAATCCACCTTGGGAAGTTTGCAGAATTCCTGGACCTAGAGTCCCTTGCAAAGGTCACTCCAGGCTTTACCGGAGCGGACCTGGCTGCCCTTTCCCAGAAGGCAAAAATGAAGCTCCTGCAAAAGAAACTTGCAGGGGAGGCCCCGGAATTAAAGACACAGGAAGTGCTTACAATGCTTTCTGAAATGAAGCCTTCAGTGACCAGCCAGATGGTTGAAGAATATAAACGTTTTGTGGAAAAATACGGAGAAAGAAGATAGTCGGGAACTACAGCTTTTTGTATGCAACCACTCCATTTCTTGTTTTGGAGAATCTGTATTTTCGTTTAAGCAGGGCCCTTTCTGTTTTGTTTCCTCTTTTTCCCACTACTTCACCCACTTTCTCATCCCCGGCAGTGGTATCTGAGGTTATGGCAACCGCGTATTCCAGCCCGTCTTCCCCGCCTTCCTCTTCCCGTTTTTCTATAAGCAGTTCCCGGATTCCGCGTCCTTCATAAGCAAGCAGTATGGCATCATCTTCTAGGAAAATTGAATTTCCCTCCCCTTCTTCGAATTCCCAGCTTTCGGGATTGAACCTTACTTCCCAGGAAAGCCCCACTCCCACAAGGATGCGGTCCACGAATGCCCCATAGCTCATCTCCCGCTCCACAATGTCCTTTATCTCTTTTTCCGTGACAGAGAACATGCATTTTGACATTACCCTGGTTGCCTCCTTCACATCCTTTTCTTCAAGCTTTTTGATTTCAAGCTCTTCAACATCAGAGGCGGAGCGGAATTTTTTCTTTTTCTGCTCTTCCTTTGGCTCTTTTTCTGTTTCCAGGAGCTCGCTCTTGAATCCTGCTTTCATCCGAATCTCACCCCGCATACCGGGCAGCGTGACATGTATGAGTCCATCTGGTATCCGCACCGGGGACATCTCCATTTTCTCTTTTTTGCCGCCCGTATCTCTGCTTCAAAATCATAGCCACATTCCTTACATATCTTTGCATCAAGTTCGTTGAGCGCCCCGCACTTCGGGCACTTTTTCCTGAACATGCTTTTGATGTGGACCCCGCACTCTGGACACCTCTCCATATCCAGGGTTATTTTTTTGTATCCGCAATTTGGGCACTTGAATTTTTTTGAGGCAAGTGTTTTCCTTTCTTTTCCCCCGAACATCCCCTTCAGGATATCAAGGAGCCCCATTCAGGCTTTCCTCCATGCAAACCCGGCAAGCGAGACTAGG
Source organism: Microcaldota archaeon (assembly GCA_014727925.1). Classification (GTDB taxonomy): domain Archaea; phylum Micrarchaeota; class Micrarchaeia; order Anstonellales; family Bilamarchaeaceae; genus CAIKOA01. The sequence continues at coordinate 1,452 of WJMN01000050.1, read as the reverse complement.
AGCAGCACAAAACCCATTGGGCAGGCTTCGCCTTCTTCGCTTTCCGGAGGTTCTTCTTCAGGAGCGGTTTCCCCAACCGGCTCCTCTTCTTCGGCAGGGGGCTGCTCTTCTTCCTCTTCAGGAGGGGAGGTCTCCTCCTGAGGCTCTTCCTCTGCAGGCCCTGTGGGGCCGCACACAGAAGTATCTGCTTTTGCCTCTTCTAGGTCGTTTATTGCAGTTGTTATCTTTGTTCTTGCTTCATCAAGCCTGCACTCCCTTCCTAAGGCTCTCGTTTCTGAAACAACATCCTCAAACCCTTCTCCCTGTTCCGGGCAATCCAGGTCAGCCAGCATTTCTTCAAAATCACTTATTTTTGAGAATATGACCAGCTCCTGGTTTGTCCGTTCATGGGAAATGTGGAAATTGAATGTTTTTGAGTAAACTTCCCCGTTGTGGGTTAGTTCTGCCTTTACGAGGTCAACATATCCCGTGTTATTTTCAGACATTCCCCAGTAGACCGGGGCATAGAAATCACACCTTTTGATATCGTCATCTATATTTGTGCAGGTGTGGTGATGGAACCATTCATTTGTATTTGGGTTGTAAACATATATTTCCACATCCTCGTTCTCTTCAAATGGGCTGGATAGGGTAAGTTCCATGTATATTGTGGCAGGACCGTCCTGGCTCCATTGGCAGTTCCATATCTGCAGGGTTTCTCCTGAGGGATCAGTATTCCTTACCTTGAATCCGCGGTAATCAGTATCATCAGCAAAAACTCCGCCAAAAATAAAGCCAAGGCATACCAGCATAACAATTGCTTTTTTCATAGTTATTTACTTCATTAGAATACTTTATATAATTTATCTTCTAATTGGGTTCATGAGAGTAGGGTGGGCATTAGCACTTTTACTGGCAGTTTCCCTCTCATTTGCAGATAACGGAGACCTTGAAGTGGCCCTGCCCTCCCTTGGAATAGGATTCCTGCTGGCCATTGCCCTTGTTTCTGTGGGGCTGGTGGCGCTTTCCTCTGCTGTGGGCTCTGCTCTTCAAAGCCCGGGGATAATCGCCTGGTCAAAAGAGCAGTTTAGAGAAACATTTGCCGCAGTAATCCTGGTTGTGCTGATTTGGGGGTTTGTAACAGGAAGCAACACCCTGATTGGGGCAATATTTTTCCAGGAGGGAATAGCGGACCTTCCAGGGCTTGGGGAAGCAGCCCTAGATGGCCACCTAGAGGACATGGAAGGCCTTTACCTGAAAGTTGCGGATGCCTACCAGACGGTGGGTATGTACCAGGGGTTCAGCTATTTTGCATCTGTGGGGGGATTTTGGATTTACTTCGGCCAGGGAGGTTCCCCTTATTTTGGGGCCAGCGTGCTGATGGGGCCGCTTTCATCAGCTGCAAACAGCCTGACTACCCAGATACTCACTTTCCGCCTGCTGAAAGTTTTCATGGTTTATCTTGGGGAGGCG
>WJMN01000002.1 GCA_014727925.1 Microcaldota archaeon | reverse complement strand
TGTCCAGCCTGGAGAGCACCAGCCTCATCCATGCCTTGTTTCTGGGAGCATCCGTAACTATTCCTATCTGTGTTTTCTTTTTCAGCTTTCTTAGTGTGGAGGTTACTCCGGGATACGGCTTCAGTGCCCTGAATTTGGACCGTAAATAAGCAACTATCGCCGCCTGCTGTATCCTCTCTGCCTGCCCCACTTCCAGCCGGTATGGGTGTATCACCTGGTAGAAGGTCTTCTGGTATTCCACCCCATACTCATCATACACCTCAAATATCTTCCTGTACAGCCTGCCTTCTGTTTCCGGCAATCCCTTCCTTACCATCGCCCTGGCTGCGGCTTTCGCGGCCTTCTGCTTAAAGCTCCAGAAATCCAGCAGCGTATTATCTAAATCGAAAAGCACAGCCTTGAACTCTCCCATACTTGGGCTTCAATGCTCAGGATTATAATTATTGGTTTTAGGGAAGAGCGAGAGGATAATGTTTCTAAAACTGTTTAAAAATGTTATTATGCAGAATAATATACAATGCCAGGCAAGCTCAAAGAAATCAAAACTACCCCCAAACAAAGCGCGGCGCAGCTAAAAAGAAAACTCGCAAGCGCCGCCCTTATTACTGCATTATCTGCGCCTTTTCCATCTGGCTTTTTGCCTGCACTATTGAAGGCACAATCTTTCGTATCATTCCCTGTTTCACGCATTCTTCCAGAGAAATCATACTCCCTCTCCCCACAGCACAATTGAATAATGCAATGAAAAGTAAAACACCGGATTCTTTTCCATATGCCCCTTCACCCTTTTTTCATCCAGGAATACCAAATCCACGCCTGCCCCCAATTTCTTTTCCAGTTCCTTCCTCGCTCCCGCAGCCTTGAGCACCTCCGGCTCCTGTTTCACCTTCACCCATACATCAATGTCCGAATCCTTCTGGTTGGTTCCATTTGCCCAGCTCCCAAATATCCCCGCTCCCTTAACCCCCGGGATTTTTTTCCTGAGCGTCCCAACCAGGTTTGCCTTTTCCAGCCTTTCCAGGTTTTGCGTGAGCCTGATTGCATGCACCTTGGGGTTTTCCAGGAGCATTGTGCCTTTCGCTACCCCTGCCTCCTCCAGTATTCCCAGGTATTTATGCACCTGCGCCGGGCTCACATTTGCTTCCTTTGCAATTTCCCTCATGGTTTTTTCTCCCTGGCTGTAGAGCAGATACCTCAATATCCTCTCCCGTTCTGGTGTAGAATACAATTCATTCATGTTCATATGGTGTGTATATGTTGTTCACACTATATAAACCTTTTGTCCATACCATGTAAACACCTTTGCATAAGTAGCAAGCAAACCCGAAGCTTTTAATTGGCCTGAAGCACCAGCTTTCCGGTGTTTCCGCTATAGTTCCAGTTTTTCCCCTTTCGTTGAGGTTAAAATGCATTATCCTACTGTTGCCTACAACCCCCATAATTTACCATAAACGATACCTTTTTAAACACTAATAAACACAATATATACTATGAGGAAAGTACGTTTCCAGAATAAGGGTCCTGGCCAAGGCAAAGGTGCCCCCAGGAAATCCAAGAAGGCTGCATTTGCGCTGGCTGCAGCACTTAGCTTGCCATTAGTTTCACCCTTAATTCAGGGTTGTGAGCAGGCAGCAGAGGACAAACATCCACAGTGCATACCTTCCGAAAACCAGGATTACTTTGGGGATGCACACAGCTGCAATGTCCTTTCCAATCCAAAAACAGACTCCCCTATTGAACCATTATTTGATTTTCATGTCCATGGTTCAACAATCTATTATGACACTGAAGATGGCCTTTTCTATAAAAGCGATTTGAACAATACGAATCCCTCGTGCATTTCAGCTGATGTTGGGCAAATGCAGAATTCCTCCGGAGGCAAAATCGTCTTTTCCCCCAAACCCATTTCTGAGGATTGGAACGATGAGAACTGTGAAGAAGATGGCGCCATAAGCATAAAGGCATATGATGTTGAGAAGGATGAGATTATTGATACAGGCATTTCCAGGCTGACCTGCAACAGGCTTCCTGAAGTGGCAATAATAAAGGACAACCTCCTATTTTACCAAACACTGTCCGAAAATTCAGAATATGAATTAGACATACATGCGTATAACCTGAATACAGGGGATACAACCACAATTGCAACCAATTCCCCCGGGATCTTTGTCCCCAGCGAAATGCCTGCCAATAAAAGAGCGGTTATTACTGATGTAGGATACTACGCTACAAGCATAGGCCTGATTTTCTTTGATGGGGAGCGCAAAAACATAGAAGTTTGTGAAGGCGAAGAGCTTATTGGAGGTGCTTATCTTGGTGATGATTACCTCGCAGTTAGTGTGTATACGGAATCTCAGGCCTCAATCAGGCTCTATTCCATTGATTCACTCGAATTGGTTGCTGCGTTTGGAGATTTGGACTTAGCCAAAGGCGATTTCATTATGGTGAACAATAAACTTGCATTTGTAAACAGCGAACATGGGATTACGGTTTACGATCCAATTACCGATACAACAGAGGTAATAACCCCTGAAGAAATCCTTGGCGACTGCAACATTGAAAGCCAAGAAGCGCTCGATTGGCTGGGAGGACAGTTTGTCGGCCTCCATGCCACAGGAACAAATTCTGCAGTTTATACTGTTGAAAGCTTTTGGGGCGTCAACTATACTGTTGATGGCGTCAGCGGCCCCATCTTGTATAGACTAATTGATTTTTGAAAAGCACAGCCTTGAACAGTTTCATCTCCTGTAGATATTTTTCCGGTGCCCAACCGACCGGACCACAATTTTCTTCTCCTTGTTCAGGATATTCGCAATAACCCTGTAATCCCCAACCCTGAGCTTGTATTCCTCCCTTCCCACAAGCCGCTCAAAGAACGCATTCGGCTCTTTTGCGCTCTCCTTCAGTTTCTCAACTATCCTTTTCGCTTCCTTGTTCTCCAGCTTCTTGAGCTCCCGAAGCGCCTCGTGCGCAAATACCAAAGAATGTGCCATCTAAAGCCCCAGCGCAGCCTCAACCTCTTTCAGGCTGTAAACCCTCCCGTGCTTCATATCCGAGAGGCTCCTGAGCAGGGAAGCCCTGAATTCCTCACTGTATTTTCCCTCGTCATCCCCCGAAGGCACCAGGTCCAGCAGCGTATTTATCAGCTCATCGTATGTTTCCTTGGTTTCGGTTTTCATCCTGGCCAGCCTCTTTTTGGTTTCCGGGGAAAGCTGTATTGAAGTGTAAGTGCTCATAGAACCACTATATGCCTTCTATAGACCAATCTATAAAAGCCTTGCCCTTTGCATTCATCACCAATTTAGGGTTGCATTTTTGCCCTTTTAAATAGAATCAAGCACCAGCCTTCCAGTGTTTCCACTATAATTCCATTTTCTTCCCTTTTTCAGGAATCAGCACATTAGGATGAAATTTCTTGAACTCTTCAGGCTTATTAGTATGAATAGGAATCAAAACCTCCGGGTTAACTTCCTTAATCACCCGCTCCAAATCCGTTTTGGAAGCGTGCCCGGAGCAGTGCGCCTTATGAAACTTAATCCCAAAGTGCTTCATCCACGCTTCCCAGCGTTTTTTCTCTTCCTCGTTTCCTTCCCCTTCCAAAAAGTGCTCAGAACTGGAATAAATAAAATCAGCTTTAGAAGGCTGCAAATAAACCAGTTCAATAAGCCGGTTAAAGTTCAAATGCACCAAATACTCTGAAGGCTTCTTCTTTATCTCCTCATAAGTAACCATATTTCCCATAAATTCCCTTTCCCACACATAATAGTCCTTTTCGCAGAAGGTGCAGGATTCGCCAGCCTGTAATACACCTTCAGGTTCCTGTCCTTCTTCGGGTCCGGGAGCACCGGGACCTTCTCCCTCATCCCCTGCACCAGGTATGCGAGCCGGGTGTCTATCACCACCCTCCCCACAAACAAATCCTTTTAGAGCGCGGCCTTCGCGCTCTTGTTCCCAGTCTTCTGTTGGTCTTTCCCAATTCTCTGTTATTCAAACAGCTGCCCCACATCATGCACTGTTCTCAGAATGTAGTCCGCGCTTGACTGCGTTCCTTCAGCTGCCCATACAAGGCAGGTTGTAATCCCAAGGTTCTTTGCGGGCACAATATCTTTGAGTTCCGCGTCCCCGATATACATCATCCTTTCGGGCTCATTTTCCAGGCCGGCCACTTGGAGCATCTGCCTGAAAACCTCCGGGTTGGGCTTTTTCTTATGCGCATTGTAGGCACATAGTATCCCAATATCCCCTGCAGACTCGCTTCCAACAATAAGTTCTGGCTTTGGGGGGAACATCTCATCTATCCTTGGATCCTTCATTCTTTCCAAAGACAGCCCCATTGCGCCAAATGCGTTTACTATTGTTTCGTATACCTCATTGGTCATGACCCTCTGCGGGATGCCATGAACGTCCATAAGCCTCTGGAGCATCTGGAAAAGCGCAAGGTCATTTCCAAGGAACTTGGTGAAATCAATCGTGGATATCACTTTTGCGCTGTAGCACTGGTCCTTGCCGAATTCCCCTGAGAATATCTGCCAGTTTGCCTTGTATTTCCCATCCGGGTTTTTTTCCTTGTTCGCAAGCAGGGCCTCATATTCCCTTTTGAGGCCTTCCGGCACATCCGCAAGTGTGGGGAAGCGCATATTTTGCGGAACCCTGAAGGGGTTCTGGTCTGCTTTCGGGTCCCTGCAGATTGCATATGCGTTATATAAGAGGATTTTGTGCTCCTGCTTAATTCCTTTGTGCTTTTGATAAAGAGTTCCATCAACGTCCCAGAACATGCATTTTATCTTTTCCTTCAGCGGGACCCTATTGCCTGCTGCCGGGGCCTTCCCGGCATTTTTGAGTGTTTTGCTCTCCACATCTTCACCTTATAGTAACAATTTATGTTAATAAGTGTTTATAAGCTTAACCCCCCATAATTATTGTGTTGACTATGTCCCAATCCCTAGATGTTGCCAAGCATGCTGCCCTTTCCGGAGCCAGGGAAGTCCGCAAGCTTTTCGGAAAGGACATCCGGAGGCTTGGTGCCAAATACAAGCCCGAAGAGGGGGGAGACCTCCAAACCAAAATTGATACTAATACTGAGAGGGCCATGATAAG
>WJMN01000006.1 GCA_014727925.1 Microcaldota archaeon | reverse complement strand
GTGGGGCTAAAAGACCTGGAAGTGCTTTACAAGAGCCATGGGATACCCCCGGAATATGTTTCCGAGATAGGAGAGAGGGAAGGTGTGAAGGTTGAGGTTCCTTTGAATTTCTATGATAAGGTGAGGGGTAAGGAAGAGGGGAAAAAGGAGAAGATTGATATTGAGCGCAGCTCAAGAGAAGAAATCGGAGATTTCTCAGATGTGGAAGGGATTCCAAAAACTGAATTGCTTTGCTATGAGGGAAAAGCAGAGTTTGATGCAACTGTGCTTGCAGTTCTGGGGGGCAAATATGTTGTGCTGGACAAAACTGCCTTCTATCCTGAGGGCGGGGGGCAGGCTGGGGATACCGGGAAGCTGGGGGAAGAAAAGGTAAAAAATACTGTTAAGGTTGAGGGCGTTGCCCTGCATGAAACAAAGAATGCCTCTAAATTCAGGGAAGGAGAACAGGTCCATGGAGAGGTGGACTTGGGAAGAAGGAAGCAGATAAGCAGGCACCACACTGCGGTGCACATTCTGAATGCTGCCTGCAGGGAAGTGCTCGGAAGCCATGTTTGGCAGGGGGGAAGCGGGAAAGATGAGCACAAGGCGCACCTGGATATCACGCATTACAAGAGGATTACAGATGAAGAGATGAAAAGAATTGAGCTGCTTACGAATGAGTATATTATGCTGAATAAGCCCATTACAGTGGAAGTGATGGCAAGGAATGATGCGGAAAAGGAATATGGATTTGGGCTTTACCAGGGAGGGGCAGTTCCGGGGAAGGAAATACGCGTGGTCCTGATTGAAGGAATTGATGCTGAGGCGTGTGGAGGAACGCATGAGATGCTAAACTCCACTGGGGAAATTGGCGTATTCAAGGTGGTGAAAAGAGAAAGCGTGCAGGATGGTATTGAGAGGATTATCTTCAAGGCAGGAACTGAAGCGATCAGGTACATGCAGGAAAAAGAGGGGGTGCTCAGGAAGGCTGCGGATGTGGTAAGCGTAAGTGAAAATGAACTTCCGCAGACCGTGGAGAGATTCTTCACTGAATGGAAGGCGCAGAAAAAAGAAATTGAAAAGCTGAAAAAGCATTTTGTAAAAGAGATTGCAGAGGAACTGGTTGAGAGGAGCAGGGAAAAGGGTGTTGTGGAAGAAGAGCTTGAGGAAGACCAGAAAACTCTTGCAAAAATCGGTGAGCTGGTTTCCAGGGAAAAGGGGACCATGGTTATACTTAAGGGAGCCAATGGGGCTCTTGTGTGCGCTGCAGGGGAAGGTGCAAAGAAGAATGCAAAGGAATTGCTTCAGGGGGTTAAGGGGGCAAAGGGCGGGGGAAATGAAAGGCTTGCGATGGGCAGGACTGCTTAGAGCAGAGTCGGGTCTTCCAAAAATTCTAGTTTTTCCGGTCTTTGAGTAATTTCTTCAAGCAAATCAGAAACAAACAGGTTATATCTATTCAGCAGCTCAGTGGACGAGAGTTCCTTTGTTTCCCGGATTATGCAGTTGAGGTTCTGCACAAGGCCTTCCTTCGTATAATAATAAGCGGCCCCGTGGTTCTCCCTGTATTCCTCATAAAGCGAAGAAAAGGAGCTGGAAACCACATTTGCAGAAACCAGCGTGGAACTGGCACTGGGATTCACCATTACATGACCATAGTCTGGGGGAACAAAAACAACCTCTCCTTTCTTGCACCGAGTAATTATGCAGTCCAGGCTATCATCCCTGCGCGGCTTCTGCATTATGAAAACCGCTTCCCCATTTAAAATCTGGTAAATTTCAGGGTAGGACAGGCCTTCTCTGGCTTCAGGATGATAATGCCCATAAGTTTTCACGAATTCTGTCCCGAACATCCTCGCAGGCACTTCTGTGATATCATACCGAAGGCTTCCCTGCTTGTAAACGTCCCTGAACATGTAGTAGGCAATGCCTTCTGGGCCCGATTTCTTTGGCTCCATAAGAACATCAGAAAGCTGGGAAACCGAGCGTGTGGAATACTCAAGCTCCTCACCTTCTTTGTGCAGGATTCGGCCAATTAATTCAAGGCGGAAAGGCTTTTCGTAAAAAAGCATACTCATTCCTCCTCTTGTGAAGATTCTGCATCTTCCTTGTGCTTTCCGAACTCCACCCTGCGGTCAAGCTTGTGCGTAACTACCAGCTTTTCCTTTTTCAGCTTCCCGAGAACTATCCTGAGGAAAACCACAAATTCCTGCCTGTCTGCTCGGTACTTTTTAAGTTTGGATTCCATTTCTTCCATGAGCTTATTCAGGCGTACATAGAATTTGGAGCTCAGGTGCTTCATGCGCTCAGGGTCCTGCATATTTTCATATAGAACCTGCTTGATTACCCTCATCCTCTTCTCAAGCTGCCTGGCATCCTCATCCTCGTGCTCTATCCTTACTTCTAAGTCCCTTGCAATGAGAGCTATTTCTTCCCAGCTTTTGTCCCCAAGCTTTTCGATTTTATCTTTGCGAATATCCATCCGAAGTATATTCAAAGCAAAAGCATTAAAATTTACATTCCAAAAGAAATCCCATGCTCGGGCCGGTTCATGAGTTCATTAACAAACACTTTAAGGAACTCGCAGACAAGGAAAAAAACGAAGTGGTGGAGAGCCTCAGGAAGGGGGCATATCCCTCCAACGATTTTTATCTGATGACCGGCCTGGCTGCAGTAATCGCAACCCTCGGGATAATCACTGGGAATACAGTAGTGGTAATTGGGGCGATGGTTGTGGCGCCCCTTATGATGCCCGTCCTCTCGTTTTCCATGGCAGGGGTAAAGGGGGACCTTGCAATGTTCAACCGCTCCATAAAAGGGGAAGTAAAGGGGGCGCTGCTTGCAATACTGATTGCCGTTATTGTTGCTTATGTCATGCCTACTTACGAATTGAATGAGGAATTTCTGCTGAGGACCGAGCCAACCCTGCTTGATTTGGGCATTGCCTTTGCAAGTGGGCTGGCCGGGGCCTATGCAATTGCAAAGAGAATGAATTACACGCTTCCGGGAATTGCAGTGTCTGTAGCCCTTATCCCGCCCCTCTGTGTGGTGGGGATATCAATAGGGCTCAGGCTGGGCCTGGAATTCACTCTCGGCGCACTGCTTCTGTTCGTATCCAACATAATCGCAATTAATCTGGCTGGATACATTGTATTCTGGGTTGTGGGGCTGGGGCCCACCTGGTATTGGGACGAAGAGGAGACCAGGAAGAAAATATACAACTCTGTAGCCCTGATGTTGTTGGTTGCCATACCCCTTGGCTGGATCATGTGGACAAGCTTTGAAGAAAAATACCTGATAAACGAAACAAGGGATGTGTTAGAAGGGCAATTATCCGGGATAAAATACGCAAAAATAACAGGGATAAGCCATTTCGTGGAAGAAGGCGAATGGCACATAATAGCTGAGATTGAATCGCCCGCAATGCTGGACTCGGAGCGGGTTGCAGAAATGCAGTATGCGCTTAGCGAACGCCTTGAAAAGGAAGTGGACCTGGAGCTAAAGATTACGCTTATCCAGGCTGTAGACGCTGGGGATTAGGCGAGTTTTAATTATTTACGGTTCTTAAATATCAACTCCGAAGGACCCGTAGTCCAGTGGTTAAGACGCCACTCTCACAACACTTTTTGAGGATGTTTTCTCATGAGGTGTGGGCACAGTGGAGATCCCCGGTTCGATCCCGGGCGGGTCCATTCCCAATTGGGGAATGGAGCGTATTTGCCGTTTTAGGCAAATCTGAGGTCCAAGCGAACCACGGATGGGGGGTCTCCTGACCCTCCCGTGGGGCAAAAGGAGTGAAATGAAACTGGAGTAAGGCCGTGTTTTTGGAGCGGCTTTTGCTTCAGAGCAAAACGCCTGTAAAGAAGAAAGATAGCATAAAACGGTGTTTTTTAGTACCGTTTGTTGTACGAGCGTAAAACAGAATAAAAAACAAGCCAAGGTAGCTCAGTTGGTTAGAGCGCCAGACTCATAGGAGCATCTTGAGCGAATCGCTCAAGAGAAGTGGCCAAAGGCCACTTGGATGTCCTTTCTATGAGTTCTGAGGCCCTTTAGGGGGCCAATGATTGATGAAGGCGTATCTGGGTAATCTGGAGGTCGAGGGTTCAACTCCCTCCCTTGGCATT
>WJMN01000049.1 GCA_014727925.1 Microcaldota archaeon | reverse complement strand
GGAAGCGGTTTTCTGGTATGAGTTGTTTTCCTGGTTATAAGTGGTAAGATCATTTCCAAAGGAGGAGAAATCCTCGGCAGTGCTGGAGCTGGTGTCACCGCTGAACGGGAGATTCAGCAGTACAAGGGGTTCATAATCCAGATACCAGTTTACTGTGGCATTGTCAAAGTCATTCTTCAGATCATATGATACTGTGAGGTTGTCCGAGTCCAGGTTCTGTCCTGAGGGGCTAGCAACAAGGCTTATGTTTTCAAGCCCTGCGACATCATGTATGAAATCAAATTCAAGGTATGCATCCGGCCCCCCGGAAACCTTGAAATCAAATGTATCTGTGGGCCCGGGGAGGTTTTTCACATTTATGTATATTGCGTCTCCCGCAGGGTTGAACATTCCAGGGCTCCCGACCCAGGTATCTGTGCCTGCGATGTACACATCAAATGTAGCACCCCCTGTGCTACGCAGGTAAGCATCTATTATCCTGCCGTTTGTTAGGTTGCGCTCAAAGGTTGCGCGCACATAGTGGGAAGAGTTTATCGGCTCGGACCAGTTCCCATCAAGATAATAGACCTCATCTGTGATATCTGAGATGAAAGTATAGTTGGAATCCAGGTGCTCCGCATAAGTTATGTTTATCTCCCCCACGCTGTAGTTTGAAAATCCGGAAACATCAAACTCAGCAGTCCCTGCACCACCATTATATGTTAAGTTGCTGCAGACCTCATCGGGGCAGGGCTCGCCGTTCCTCAGGGGAATGGGCGAAGTTAAGCCATAGAGGTTTGTAAAAACGAGGTGGGCAGGCTGGTCAAACTGGGGGTATTCCTCTGAATCAACACCAATGTGGTTTTGGCGGATTTTAAGGACACTTGAAAGGTCCACTTCCTTGCTTCCAATATCCAGCCTGAGCTTCCTAAATTCCACCGAGCCCCCTGTGCCCTCAAAAACCGCGTCCTTTATCTCCACGTTGGTGAGGTTCTGGAGGACCGCATGGGTGTGTATTACAGTTGTGCGGGAACTCTCATTGTCATGCATGACTTTAGTTTTATTCAGGTAGATCCTCCCAAGGCTTAGCTCCTCATTCATGTATCCCGCAATCCGCACCTTCTCCTCCTTGTCTACACAATATGCGGATTTGTAGCCCATCCTCTCGCAGGTTGATTTTGAAGAACGTTGGGGCTCCCCTTCCGGCCCTGGTGCAGATGGTCCAGCAGAGGTAACATTTTCAGAATCCACTATCTCCTCTATTGGAATCAGGCCGGAATTGTTTTCCTGGGAGCCCCCAGCAGAAGTATTAATTGCCTCTTCTATAGGAATCAGGCCGGAATTGTTTTCTACAGGGTAATTTGTGGTGTTGGCAGTCTGGTTTTGCGAAGCATTCTCTGAAGAAACAAGAGTTTCAATATCCACTACGGACCATCCTGAACCCTCCATTTCAGAAGGTGCAAATCCAAGCAGTGTAGAGGCTGGGCCTTCGAAGAAATTTCCTGCCAGGGAGAGGAGGAAAATTATGGGGATTATTATAGACCAGACTTTTGAATGTCCTCGCATGCCACCCTACACCGAATGGCAATCTGCAATAAAGTATTTATATACTTCGTTAGTGCAATATTATTAAACTTAATTTTCACTCTACTGTAACAGATTTTGCAAGATTTCTCGGCTTATCCACATCGCAGTCACGCAAATCCGCCACATGGTAGGCAAAAAGCTGCAGGGGAACAACAGTAAGGAAGGGATAAAGCTCCTCTTCTGTTTCCGGAACCTCAAAAACATCTGTTGCCTGCCCGGAAATCTCCCTGTCCCCCTCAGTGGCGACTGCAAGGACCTTGCCATTCCTTGCCAGGATTTCCTGTATGTTGGAAACCATCTTGGGATACACGCTGTCCCTGGGGGATATTGCAACTGTGGGCACCTCATCGCAGACCAGGGCAAGCGGACCGTGCTTCATCTCACCTGAGGCATAGCCCTCTGCATGGATGTAGGAAATCTCCTTCAGCTTGAGCGCGCCCTCCATGGCAACTGGGAAATTGAAATTCCTCCCCATATAGAGGAAGTTATAGACGCGGAAGTACTTTTTCGCTGTTTCCCTGATGCTTTTGCTGCGTAAGAGAACCTGCTCAATTTTCCCTGGGAGTGAAGAAAGCGGCAGCTCCTTCCCGGAAAGCTTTGATGAAAGGCGGTAAAGTGCGACAAGCTGGGAAAGGAAGGCCTTTGTGGATGCAACTCCTATCTCCGGACCGGCCGCAGTGTACACAACCGAATCCACCTCCCGGGCAATCGTGCTCTCCCTTACATTGATTATGCCCAGGGTTTTTGCACCCTTCTGCTTTGCAAGGCGCAGCGCGGCAAGGGTGTCTGCCGTTTCCCCAGATTGGGAGATTGCAACAAAAAGGTCTTTTTCCCCTATAACCGGGTTTGAATACCTAAACTCTGAGGCAGGGGCAACCTCAACCGGAATCCCTGCCTGCTTTTCTAGGATGTACTTTCCGGTAAGGCCGGCATATGCTGCTGTTCCGCATGCAACAACGAATATCCTTTCCGGCCGCGTTTCCATTTCAAAATCAAACGGGGCAGAAACTGATTCCCGCACAACCCTCGGCTGCTCGTGTATTTCCTTGAGCATGAAGTGCTTGTAGCCCTGCTTCTGGGCGCACTCAACACTCCAGTCAATCTTTTTCACTTCCGGGGAAACCTGCCTCCCTTCCCTGTCAAAAACCTCAACCGAGTCCTCACCGAGTACAGCAATCTCAAAATCCTCCAGATAAACTACCTTTTTGGTATGCTCAACAAACGCGGAAACATCTGAGCCGATGAAGTTCTCCCCCACTCCCAGGCCTATTGCAAGCGGGGAGCCGTTGCGGGCAACCACAATCTTTCCTGAATCAGCGCAAATTGCACAGACCGCGTATGTTCCATTGAGCATTTTCATGGTTTTGAGCATGGCATCCCGGAGGCTCCCGGAATAATTTTTCTCAAGAAGGTGAGCAATGACTTCTGAATCCGTATCAGAGCGGAAATCTGCGCCCCTGAGCTCCTCTTTCAGCTGGAGGTAATTCTCAATTATGCCATTATGGGCTATTGCAATTTTCCCGGAGGGAGAAAGATGGGGGTGGGCGTTCTTTTCAGAAGGAACACCATGAGTTCCCCAGCGTGTGTGGGCTATCCCTGTTGTGCCAGGAAGCGAAGAAAACTCAAGCTCCGGGGCAGCTTCTGAAACCTTGCCTTTTCCCTTGCGCACTTCAATTCCCTGTCCGGAAAGGGTGCACATGCCCACTGAATCATAGCCCCGATATTCAAGATTTCTTATGGATTTGAGAAGCAGCTCTCCTGCTTTTCTTTTTCCGGTGTATCCTGCTATTCCGCACATCTTCATTCACCATTGAGGAGTTAGCATAAAAACAGAAAAGCTTTTTAATAGTTGTTTATAAAAAATTTTATTAACATAAAAAATTTATTTGAAAGGTGGATTTATGAAATTGGTTTCAGAAGACAAAAAAGTAATTGAATGCAAGGAAGTGGGCCCGGAAGCACTGAAGGTACTTTCCCCTGAAAGGACTGAGATGCTTAAAATGATTGCGAACAGACCCATGTATCCTGCACAGATTGCAAGGGAGATGGGGATGCAGGTACAGGCAGTGTATTACCACATAAAAATGCTTGAAAGGGCAGGGCTTGCAGGGTTTGTGGAATATGAAGAGAGGGGCGGGGCAGTAGCAAAGAAATTTTCAAGCGCGTCAGATAGCCTTGCAGTGGTTCTCAACAACCGGGCCTGGGGAGGATATAGGGAACAGAAAGAAGAGGTTCCCCGGCTGCTTTCATTCTTCATAAAAAACGGGAGGTTTGACGGGCTCGCTGTTCTCGGCTCCCCTGACCCCCACGGCAAATACCGGGCAAGGGGAAACGAACTTTGTATGACGGAATTCGGAATGCTGCTCGGGCAGTACGCCGGATTCTCTTTCCCGTTCTACATGCTGGATACAGAAATAAAAGAAAAGGAAAAAGAGGGAAACCTCGTGCTTGCCGGAGGGCCAAAGGTAAATACTCTTGTTTCGGAAGTAAATGGCTTCCTGCCGATAAGGTTTGAGGAGGGAAGCTTTGATGTTTACAGCACCCTTTCAGGGAAAAAATACGGTGAAAACATAGGGATTGTGGAGATTCTCCAGAACCCGTTCAATAAAAGTAAAAGGCTGCTCCTGCTCGGAGGCCTGAACCAGAACGGCACAAGGGCAGCGGTACTTGCCCTAATAAAGAAAATGAAAGAAGTTGAAGAGGGAAATGCATACAATTCTGATATCATAGCAAAGGTTGTAGAGGGCTTTGATGATAATGGAGACGGGGTAGTAGATGCTGTAGAGATTTTAGAGTGAGGGAAAAGTGTGGTAAAAAGGCAACATTTATAAATCTAAATAGAGAAACAATATCAAACTTGTGGGTGTGAATGAATGAGCAAATTTAATGTCAGGCTGGCTGATGCAGCCAACAGAATGAAGGAAACAGATGCCATGCATCCAAAGAGGTGGAAAAACCTTGGGAAGAGCATGGTAGACAGCATAAACAGGGGGCAGGCACCGCGGGTTCTTGCGGTCGGCCCCCGTGTGGTGGGGGGATTAAAGCGACTTTATAGGAAAAAGCCGGGGCACGGCGGAATGCCAGGAACCGTCTTTGAAGTAACCACCATGAATGACGGCGCATTTGACAGGGTTGGAAAGGGCTCGGTTTTGTATGCACTAGACACTCTGGGCGTGGATGTTGTGGATATCTGGGGAAACGGAAGGGGAACGCAGGGAAAAACATTTGAAAGCATAAAAAGCTTTGTTTCAAGGCCCCTTGAAATAAGGGAACACTCAATTTCAGGGGAAGATGTGATGAACTTTGAAGAAGCTGATTCAGTGGTGCTTGCATGCTCTGACTCAAGAGTCCAGGTCCATGACATTTACAGTGATGCAGTAGTTGTTTCAAATGCAGGCAACATCCTCTCCCCTGCAGCAATAGAAGTAATTGGGGAAATGGTCGGAAAAAAGGTCCCCATCATCATGGTGATGGGCCATACCAACTGCGGAGCTGTGGAAGCTGCAAAAGCAGAAATGCCGGACACTGAGCTCGCGCCCATCGTAAGCATCGTGAAGCACAATATGGAAAGAAGCGATGGAAAACGGGCTCCGGAAATAGAGAATGTAGCCTTTTCAGCAGGGATGCTAAAAGGAGATGCTTTTGCAGAATACCATGGAAACAAGCTGCAGGCACTCCAGGGGAAAGTAAAGGAAGCAAGAGTAGAAGTGCTTGCTTCATTCCTGGATTTTGCGGATGGAACAGTTAAGGGGCTTTAACAAGCCCTCCTCTTTTTTAACCATTATTATCTAATCATCTTAAAGTTTCAAGACAAGAGGTGTATCCTATAATCGGGGGTAATCAGGCTACAGTTTGAGGCTCGGATAAGCAGGCCAAAGGCCCGGGAGCCTCGAACTGTGAGGAGGAACCTCAAACTGAAGGGGGTGTCCCCCCTGCGGTTCGGAATGGTGAGAAACATGAATTCAGAAGAAGCGATGGAACGCCTGAAGGAAGGAAATGCAAGGTTTGTCACGGGTGAAAGGAAAGAATACGACTTTGTTGCAAGGAGAAAGGAGCTTCTTGCGGGACAGCACCCTTTTGCAACAATACTGACATGCTCTGACTCAAGAGTGCGCCCGGAATACATATTTGATTCCAATATAGGAGAAATATTCAATATTGAAACTGCGGGGAATGTTGTGGATGAGGTTTCCCTTGGGAGCATTGAATACGGGGTGGAGCACCTAAAGACGCCTGTATTGATGATTCTTGGGCATACAGACTGTGGGGCAGTAACTGCATGCTGCAAGCTTGAGGATGAGCTTGCCGGGAACCTTGGGGAGATCATGAAAAAGATTGAGCCTGCAGCGCTAAAAACACAAAAAAAGATTGATGATGCAATAGATGAAAACATGAAATGCGTAAAAGAATGCATACTGCAGAACAGCCCGGTTGTAAAAAAGGCGGCAGAAGATGGACAAGTAAAGATTGTGCTTGCAAAATACATTCTGGAAACAGGAGAAGTTAAGGTGCTTGAATAAAAATGAACAGCCATGGAGAAGAGCAGGCAATAAGCTCGGAAAAGCTTTACGAATTCAAGAAGCTAATAAGGGACCTGAAGGAGTACAGGGGCAGCGGCACCCAGATGATTTCTGTTTACATACCTGCAGGATATGCAATACATGAAACCAGCAATAAGCTGAAGGAAGAGCTTGGGCAGGCATCAAACATAAAATCAAAGCAGACACGCACCAATGTTACAGAAGCCCTTGAAAAAATAATAAATCACCTGAAAATATTCAAGAGAACACCAAAAAATGGGCTGGTAGTTTTTGCAGGGGACATATCCGAAGACCCGTCAAAAAGGGATGTTGAGCTTTTTTCGCTTGAGCCTCCGCAAAAACTGGGCGTTAGCATATATCGCTGCGACAGCACTTTCTTCCTTGAACCTCTTGACAACATGCTAGAAACACGGGCAAAATACGGAGTTGTTGTTATGGACGGGAGGGAAGCCACTGTTGCCTTGGTAAAGGGAACTGAAACAAAAATAATAAAGAGGCTCCACTCCACTGCCCACTCCAAAATAAAAGTGGGAGGGCAGAGCGCCATGCGCTACCAGCGGGACATTGAGGAGAAAAAGGGGTTATATTACAAGAGAATAGGGGAAGCGATGGATGCCGCTTTTCTGGGCAAAGCAAAGGGGATTATCGTAGGGGGGCCAGGGCCTGCAAAGGACTTCTTCATGAAAGAAAAGCACTTCAACCACCAGCTGAACGTGCTCGGAGTTGTGGATACAGGATACACCGATGAATATGGAATAAGGGAAGTGCTGGCAAAAAGCGGAGGGATACTCGCAGAGCAGGAGGCGATAAAGGAGAAAAAGCTGGTGGAGAGGTTCATAAAAGAGGTTGTAACCGAAGGGCTGGCAACATATGGTATACAGGAAGTGCTAGAAGTGCTGGAAACACGGCAGGCAAAAACCCTCCTGGTTTCGGAAGAACTTCCCTTAAGATTCCACAAATACCACTGCAACAAGTGCGGGAATGAAGAGAGGAAAATAAATAAGGAAAAAGCCGGGGACCTTGACTGCCCCAAGTGCGGGGCAAAAATGGAGCTTTATGCGGACGCGCCCCTTGTGGATGAAATGATAGACCGAGCCCACAAGAACAATGTGGATGTTGAAATCATCTCAACTCACACTGCAGAAGGGGCACAATTCCTCAATGGTTTTGGGGGAATAGGCGCACTGCTCAGGTATAAGAAACAGGCATAGGGAAGCGGTTTGTGCTTCCCAGCTTAATCCCTAACTGCTTTCATTTCCCATAGGGATTTCTTCTTCTGCCGCCTCGGGTGTTTCCCCTTCTTCCTCAGGATGGGCAGGCCTGATGCTGCAGTCTCCCTGCATATAAGTTTCATTTACCCTTACTAGGAGACCCCTTTCATAGAACTCTGGGATACTGCCCTTCTCTATCCAAATCACTGCAGAGGAAGTGTCATTGGATGCAGCAAGAATTTCTGAATAGCAGGCTTCCAGGGTAGAATTTCCAGAAGAATGGCTGCATGAATCCTCCTCCAACACGTAAATCTTCATCTCCTTCCCCACAATCCCCTCGCTTCCTGCAAAATCAACTCCGCACTGCATTATGTTGTTCTTGCTTATGGGGTAGGCGCCCAGGCCCCGTAAATCCTCTACAATGTATACCTTATCTGAAGAAAGCAGGTTGGATGCGAAATCCTGCAGGGTAACATTTTCCCGGGGAACCGCAAAAGGAGGTCTGTATTCTCCGGGCTCTTCATCTCCATTTGGGGGACTTTCCCCACCATCTGCAGGGAGGCTAAGCACATAATATCCAGTTCCTGCCGCCACAATCAGTAGCACAATAACCGCTATCTGTTTTGTATCCATAAACCATCAACTCATTGGCTGGTTTCATTCTGTGAAGTTGTGTTTCCTTCAGAAGTTCCGTCCTCTTCAGGTACATAAGAATAATCCGGAATGTCCCTGGTGAAGGCGGTTGCCACCTGGCAGTCTCCGAAATAGTCCTCGTCCCCGCTAAATGTTCCCTTGTAGACAAATCCTGTGCTGAACTGGGGGCTCTCATCAACAGTGCTATAGCGGAAAAGGATTATCGGCTCTTCAACTGTATTGTAGCACTCTGCAAGAGTGACATTCTGGCCGTTAATCAGGCACTCGCTATTCAGCTTGTTGTAAACTATCACGTCCTTTCCTTCGAGGGAGGAAGAAAGCTCTTCTGCACAGGCCGTCATCTGGGTTGAAGCCCCTGCCGGTGCATTCTCTGTTTCCACAAGAATGGAAACCTGATCGCTGGAGAGCACGTAGTCCTTGAAATCAGTGAAGCTTGCATCACTTGAAGAAGAGGAAAGCACATAGTAAATTCCTCCAGAAACAACCCCTGCAAAAAGAATTGAGCACCCCAGCAGCAGAACCCCTGCAAAAATGGTGACCTTGTTCCTAAAGAAATGGGAAAGGGTTGCAAAGGCAAACAGGAAAAGGAAAATTGCAAGTGAAGATAGGGAAAAGAATGAAAGTGAAGATATCACAATGGGTGCATATTCTGAAACCTGCTCCTTCTGGGTCCTTTCAAGCGGGGCCATGGTAGAAGTTAGCTCAGCGATTCCTTCATTGGTCTTTGTCCCTGCCCCCTTGAAGGTATTGACCACTGTTTCCGAGGTTTCCACTGAATCCAGCATTGCTGAGGCACTGTTACCAAGCGAATTATATTTTTCGGTTAGCTGCTGGTATTTCTCCTGGGAAAGGCCCTCCACAAAGCTCCGGTCCTGGGTGCGCTTCTCTGCTTTAAGCGCAGTAAACTCGGACTGCTGGGAATCTGAAAGGTCCTTTGTGTCAAGGGTGAAGAAAAGCATGTCTGCCCTCTCCTTTGCCTCCACTGTATTGTTGTAAACCTCCCAGGACTCTGCGATTGATGCTTCTAGGACATTTAGCTTTGCATCAAGCTCATTGAGGTTGGATTCCATTGAGGTAAACTCAGAATTGTTTATGTCTGTTTCAATATCTGTGAGAATATCCTCTACTCTCTCAGAACTGGCCATTACCGTGTCATCTGAAACATATTCAAGAAGCTCTTCAGATTCTGCAAGGATCTCTTCTGCCCTCTCCTCCATAGGGGAGAATTCGGCAGTGCATTCCTCTCTTTGTTCTTTGAGGAGCTTATATTCCTTGCGGGCTGTGGTGGAATTGCATAATTTTTCCGAAAGCTCTTCATAATCTTCAATATATTCAACTTCCGGGAGAAGTTCTTCTATCAGCTCATCTGCCTGGTCAAGGTATTCCTCTTCAATTATGATTGGGGGGCAGATTCCATAGCAGTTATCGCATTCATCCCCGCCGCTGGAATAGGGAACGCGGAACTTGGTGTTTTCCAGCTTACCTTCATATCCCCTCATCAATTCTATGTTCTGGTCAATGTCAAATAATACATCATATATACTTGATTCACTGAGATTAGCGAGGTCCTGCTGAGTCTGGTTGTCTATTTCCGTAAGGCGGTTTGAGGAAATTGCAATATCCTGCACTTCCGGCATGATATCCAGGGGGTCGCTGCACCCTAGGTAGTCCCCGTATTCTTCACAAATCACCGAGGCGGTCATGAAGCAGTCGTTGGATTTTGCCTCATCCCAGGTTTCGGGGAGTGAATCGTTTGTGCAGGGGAATGCATGCAGGAAAATACTCATCCTGCATTCCTCTTCTTCCACTTCATCCCACATGTCTCCGTTTTCCCGGCTATCGTGGTAAAGGTTGAGAACTTCAGTAAGATTGTCTATTTCTGCCTGGGTGGGGTAATACTGCTCAACATAATATTGGTAGAGGGCAGCGTCAATCTCGGATTCGTCATCCAGGAGCTCCCCGTTCTTAAGAATCAGGGCCTCTTCCCCACTAATATAAACTATTTCGTACTCTGCGCCCAGGGCGCTGAAGGACTCTGAACCGGTCTGGTTCTCCCCTTCATACATGTAATCCTGCAGGTTTGCCGGAAAAAGCAAGCCCAGCACAAGCAATAGGGACAGGAACAAAGTTATTGGTCGCATAAGCTTAATTTGAACAAGAAGAGATTTAAATAGTTTGCTATTTTTCCCTTTGGACCACATAATCTGCAAGGGCTTCCAGTATATCCCTTTTACTGCTATCTTTGACCACATCAAGGGAGCGCTTAGCTTCCCTCACCAGCTTATCTGAAACAGATGATGCGTAGTCTATCGCCCCTGTGCTCTCCGCAAGCCCGATAATCTCAGAAATCTCTTCAGCTGATTTTTCCGGCTTTTTTAGTATCTCCGTTGCCCTTGCCCTCTCCTTCTCCTCCAGCTTACTAAGCATTTTTAGGGTGATTAGGGAGCGCTTTCCCTCCTTTATGTCCTCCCCTATTTCTTTTTTGTACTTGGAAGGGTCGGCAGTGAGGTTGAGTACATCATCCTTTATCTGGAATGACAGGCCGATTTTCTCTCCGAACTCCTGCAGGCCTGCCTGCACTTCTTCGGGAGCTTGCGCAGCATACCCCCCAATCCTGCAGGAAACCCCTATCAGTGAGCCGGTTTTTCCACCGGCCATCCTGAAATAGTCTTCTTCTGTGAGTTCAAAGGTGCCTGACCTGTACCACTCAAGCTCTGTTCCCTGGCCATCCACTACCGAGGAAAATGCATTCACAAGCATCTTCCCTGCCTTTTGGAACTTTTCCGGGGCAAGATTGCTGGAAACAAGAGAAGACCATACTGCAGTATAGAGGGCGTCCCCGCTGTTTATCGCTATGGGGATGCCGAATTTCTCATGAAGGGTTGGCTTCCCCCTCCTCAGAGGTGAGTTATCTTCAATATCATCGTGAATAAGAGTAAAATTGTGGAAAATTTCAATCGCAACGGCATACGGAAGGGCATCCTCGTCCCTTCCCCCGCAGGCCTCTGAGCAGGCAAGGGTAAGTACCGGCCTCATCCTTTTGCCCCCCCGTGAGATATACTCTCTGAGCATTCTGTATATGCATTCGGGCTCGTCCGGAATACTAATGTAAATCCTGTCCTCAATCTTGCGGGACTGGCCGGAGATGTAATCAGCAACGTCCATGGAAATACCTCTTCCTTCAAAATATAAAAGCAACACTATTTATACTTCAGCCTGCGGCTAAAGCCGCATTCTTTGCACCTGTACTGGAGCACACTGTTCCTCTGGTCAAAGGAAACTTCAACTGTTTTTCCGGGAATCCAGAGGATAAAGCACCTTTTGCAGAAAGAGAGCTTCTGTTCCCGGGTAAGGCGGACCTTGTATTTCTGGACCAGTTTCCAGAGCAGCTTAAGATACCTCTCAGAGCGCTCCGGGTGCTCGCTGAACTCAGAGCGGGCTTGTTTCAGGAGATCTTCTGTGCGGCCGTGCACAGTCTCCTTAATAACCTTTTTGCCCCTCTTATCCATAGCCGGATTAGGAAACACAAACCAAATAAAGGGAGAGCATGGGAGCATTTGAAGAATTTTTTATAAATCCGATACTGGAGAAAACAGGGTACAATCCTGTAAATACCCTTGTTTATGCTGCAATAGCAGTAATCGCAGTTTATGTGCTGTTCCATGTTTTCCGAAGATTCGGAGTAAAGATGGATTCTGGATTTTTCTGGGGGGTGAGCAGCTTCGTTCTCTTCGGCTCTGCGGCAAGGGCAGTCACTGATGCAGTTGACAGCGGCGTATTCACCGGAGTGACCCCCCTCCACCAAGGAATACTGGATTCCGGGCTCTATAATTATGGATTCCTTACTGTTAGCCCAGGAATATACCTGGTGGTTGCAGGAATTTTGCTTCTCTCCATCGCAATCCTGCACACAATCAGGAGAATGGAGCTGCTCCCCTGGGTTGGGGTGGGGCTATTTGCGTTTAACCTGATGTTGCTGGTGCCTTTTATGCAGTATTTCTACTATGGGGCTGCGGCAATTTTCCTCGCGGCAATCCCTGCATACATAATATTGAGGAGGTATGGTGCCATTCCTGCAACCGTAGTGGGGGGGCATGCCCTTGATGGCGCGGCAACATTCATCATCCTAGATGTGTTTTCTTCCGCTGTGGGAAAGAACTATTTTGAGCAGCATGTCCTGTCCCGGGCAGTTGGAGAGCTGTTTGACACCTACTTCACATTCTACCTACTTAAGATAGCTGTTGCAGCTGCCGCAGTTTACCTTGTGGAAAAGGAAAAGATGCATAGCGAAGAGAGGATATTCTTTTACCTGGTCATTGCAATAATAGGGCTTGCTCCGGGGATAAGAAGCGTTTTGAGGATGGTGTGCGGAGCATGATTTCCCTTGTGGGGCTTGGAGTGGCATACGAT
>WJMN01000048.1 GCA_014727925.1 Microcaldota archaeon | reverse complement strand
TTCATTAGCGAGGAATGCGAATCCTGCAATTTCCTTAAAGACCCGGGATTTGCGTCCTATCCACCTGTTCACCAGAAGTGTGCTGCCCTTTGCGGAAAGGCAAAAAATGTTGCTGTTTCCAAGGAAGGAAACAATAACGCGGTCGCGGGATTTTCCGGCCCGGGAGAGATGAAAGCGATAACCCAGCTGGTTGTGCCTTCACTCATACTTCCCCTGTTTAACCTTGCAGTTACCTTTATGTTCATAAGGAGCCTTTCTCCCATCTTGGGCGGAGATGTGGATATACCCGGAATGATGGGGCTGATAAAATGAAGAAACTATTGCTGCTGCTTTCCCTGGTTTCCCTTTCCTTTGCTGCAGTAGAATGGGTGCCATTTGCTTTCATAGCCGCACTTTCCGCATTCTTCATCCTGGTTATCTTGTACATGCTTGGGTTCCTTGCAGATGCTGCCCAGATGAGGATGCTTGCAAGGCAGGAAATGTACCAGGTTTTTGTTACTCTTATCATGATTGCGCTTTTTTTCTCTTTTGAGCAATATTCTGTTACTGTTCTTTCTCCCGCGTTTGCAGAAGCATTGGGGCAGCCTGAGATAACCCACATGGACTATGCAATGGGAATTGCAGAATCCACTGCTGATTACCAATGGGAGCTTCTCAGGAAGATTACAAAAGGCCTTACAATCCCTCTGGGCAGCCTTGCTTCCACCAGTGCAACATGTGCAAGCATTCCGGGGAGCAGCTTTACTTATCCCGGCTGCGTGGGGATACAGGTCGCATATTCTTCAATGGTTTTTGCGACAAATGTGGTGCTTTCTGCAATGGTCATGAACAATTCCCAGGTATTTCTGCTGCAGCTTGCGCAGAGCTTCTTTTTTCCCGTGCTGCTCCCGCTGGGCCTGTTCCTCAGGTGTTTCCATTTTACCAGGGGAGCAGGGGGCCTGCTTATTGCATTTGCATTTTGTTTTTATTTTATCCTCCCGGTATCAATAGTGATTACAAAGGGGCTGGCAGACATGCCGGATGACAAGCCTACTGCAGAAGGCCATATTCCTGCCTCAGGGGATATAGAATACCTTGGGTCCGGGTTCTGGGAGGATTTTGACTCCTTTGAAGTTGATGCAGAATGCAACCCTCTGGATATGGATCCTTATGCGGGCAGGAAGCAGGCAAAGCGGCTGGTCGGAAGCGGGGGAGGGGAGATGATTGATGGCCTGCTTTATTCCTTTTTCATAGAAGGATTATTTACTACAGTGATTAATATACTGATAACGCTTTCAGCGGTGCGGGGCCTTGCCTCGGTTTTCGGTGCAGAAGTTGATATCTCTGCACTTGCGAGGATTTCGTGATAAGATGGCAATAGAATGGAGTGAGATGTATTCCCTTTCCCTGTTTGCTGCAGGGGTTTCACTGGTAGTGATGGGCCTTGTTTACGCAGCAGGAAAGCTTCTCAATAATCCCCGTTTTACGGTTTGGGCAAAAACAGAAGTGTTCCAGGTAGGAGTAAGCATTGCCCTTGTATTCATTTCCCTGTTTCTCGTGGGCCTTGTTGGGCTTTCTCCGGATTCAGACATTGTTATCACAGGAGGGTGGATTGATGCATTTTCTGAAGAGGATATTGAAGCAAAATACGGCCATCCGGAAATTGAGAATCAATGGAGCGTTTTCCAGACTTCTGAAGCCTACCTGCAGAACCTTGCATACTTTGCCCACCGCTCGGTTCGCGGCTCAAGAGCAATGATGGGGGCAACTGATGAATTTTCCAAGTATACCCGGACTCCTTGTGTTCCGCCCTGGCTAGCCTGCCTGATGGGCTCCAACGGAGTAAATGTAAGGCCTCTGAGTGGGGCATCTGCCTTCATGCAGGCATCAAATCTCCTGCTTTATACCTCCACTGTTGCATACCTGACTGTTCTTGCACAGATATTCCTCCTGAGATTCATTGCTGGAGGTGCCCTGGTCATATACCTTCCTTTGGCAATAGTGCTCCGCTCCCTTCCGTTCATGCGCCCTTTTGGCGGAGCATTAATTGCAATATGCATATCATTATTCCTTTTCTATCCTGTGCTTTTGTTTATTGAGTCTGCCTTTTGGGACCCCTTTGAATGGATTGGAGATGAAACCTGGGAAAATGTGAAAACGTTTTCAAACCAGGTAGAGGCAAAGAGATATGCACTTTCTTATGGGATGGAGGCATCAGGGAGCGACTGGGAATTCGGTGGGGGCGGAAACAAATCTGTGCTGGATATTACTGATGACCTTGCAAAAATGGTATCAATGTCTTTCCTGAGTTCGTCATTCCTTTTCGCCTTCAACATGCTTACGGTTTCGGCTTCAGCCGCACTTTTCGCCCAGCTTTTGGGTGCGGAAGTGGACCTTAGCAGGCTGGTGAAAATTGTTTAGGTGGTTTTGATGGGAAATGCAAAAATACTCCTTGTTGCCCTGGGGCTTCTTTTGCTGGCCGGTTGCCCACAGGAAGAGGTTTCAGATGACTCAGTCCAACTGGAATCAGGGGAATTCCTCCCATACTGGAAAGTCACCTGGCTACCTATCTGCATCATGGCCATAGCCCTTTCTGCACTTGCCCATGGGATGATTTATGTAATTGGGTTTGCCCTGAACCTTGCGAGGGTAAAAAAGTATGCGATTTCTGAATTGCTCCAGACATCAGCAACTGCCCTGATAGTGGTAGTACTAATCGCTGCCCTTGTTCAGGCATTTGAGTATGTTGGCGGGCTGGGAAGCATAACCTGCGGAGGAGAGGAGATAACCGACCCCATAGATGCAGACATGTGCAGAACCACTGAATTGCTCAATACTGTTTCAGAGAGATACGATTATGTACGGGAGGCAGATATTGCCCCCGAACAGCAGGTGTCGCTTAGGATAACCACTTTGGGTGTTCCTATGTTTATCGGAGCCATGCATCTTCCGCAGGCATGGAAAAAAGTAGAAACATATCACAGCGTTGCTTACATCTGCGTGAACCTGATGATAGGGTTGTCCGCAAAGCTTTTCATGCTCCAGTACATACAGCAAAATATGCTTACAGTATTCCTTCCATTGGGAATAATCCTGCGCACCTTCCATTTCACCAGGGGAATAGGGGCCTTCTTTATTTCAATGGGAATAGGCTTCTTTTTTATTTATCCTACCGTTACTTTCATAATGGATTCAAGTTTTTCCGAATCGCTTGAAGGGGGAGGCCTCCCCGAGATAATCACAACCGGGATGTGCAACATGCCCATGTTCGGAAGCTTCTCATATGGCTCTGCGGCACTTGCCCAGTATGGTAGCAGGTCCGACCTCGCTTCTCAGGTTTCCCTTTCCAATAAGCTTTCTCAGTTTGTTGCAGACCTGCAGACGGTTTTGCTGTATAATAATATGGTGGCTTTTGCGCTTACGATTACCTTTTTGAGGTATTCCACAACTATCCTTGGTGGAGATGTAATGCCGTTTATAGGTATGGTCGGGAGGTTGGTATGATGGAAAACAGGATTTTTGTTATTCTTTGTGCTGCTTTTCTGGTTTTGCTAATGGGGTGCGCTGCACCCACATACCAGTTCTGCTGTTATTATGAGGACGCATTTCCAGAAGAAGGCGAAGACCCGGTTTGCAGGGGGATAGATGAGGAAGGAAATGAGCAGGAGATTATAGGAGTTGAATGTGCTGAGGATGGAATGGTCTGCACCTGGGAGGAAGAAGGCGAAGCCATGGAGGCAGCTGTATGCCCGCGCATAGAAACCTCCCCTTGCAATACCAGCTGCATGGGTGTTTTCTGCGGCAAGTTCTTTTATGATCCTCGCCCGAATCCCGGGCCGATTTCCCAGGACGAATCCCACAAAGAACCAACTGAAGAAAATGAATTTAAGGAATCTTCAGAGTCAATGGACCCAATGGGCATGTGGAATGCAGAGTGCCAGGTCCAGAACATGACACCCCTTTTCCTCAGGAAAGTTGAGAACTCTGACACAATAACTCTGAATACCTTCAGGTTCGGGGTGGGAGATTCATTCCAGGAATTTGAGGAAGCACAGTATTATTTTCCGCTTACAGACCAGGCATGCGAGCTCAATTCCGGAGGGTATGTGGACAGGTATCTTGTGTATGCAATTCCAAATAGCATTGATGGTGGAGGAAGGCTCTGCTCTCTCCAGGCGGTAGAAGAGGAGTCTTTTTCCGAAAAGCAGTCTTCAGGTGTTTCACTTATGGGATTAAGCCTGCAGGG
>WJMN01000047.1 GCA_014727925.1 Microcaldota archaeon | reverse complement strand
GGGTACGGGCGGGAGGTCAGCCTCAATTTCAAACGAAAGGATGAGATATTTGACATTATTGAAAAATGGAGATTACAGAAAACATAAAATCCAGAATTCGGAACCCAGCACAGAAAACCCACAACTGAAAACAGGGAACCAAGGTTGCTTCCTCAGCCTTTAAGGTTTATCCCGTATTTTTTCTCAAGGGCAGCCTTAAGCTTGGCGTCATTTTCCTCGGGCTTTTTCTTCTGGAAGAACTCGCGCAGCTGCTCCTCAGCGGTCTGGTCGAAGAAAAGGGAGCGGGCAAGCTCGGGGTTTTCCTTCTCCAGCGCAATGCGGTTGGAGAGCTCGTAGTTGAACCAGAGGAACCCTAGTGTGTGCCCGAGAAATAGAAATTCCTTTTTGGTGCCCGGATGCACTGCAGCAGTAAGGGAGGTGCCCTGGAGATGGTGCTTGAGGGCTTTTTCCCGGTCCCCGCGGAAAACGATGTCCTTGAGGATTCCGAAGGAAACTCCTGCAATCTTATTTATCCGATCGTTCAAATCAGAAGGTGATATTGTGCGGGAAGCAGGGGAAATCAATACCTCCGCCTTCTTCTCTTTTTCAGAGGGAACTTCCCTGGAGGAAACTTCCCAGCCAAGCTCATCAGCATAAAGCTTGAGCAGCTTCTCCATCCCCTCCCTTTTCTCGGGGGAAACTGAAACAGCTATTCCTATATTAATCCACTTCTCTTCAGAATCCATAAATCAAAACCTTCTATGCCATTTTTGATTCGAGCTCCTTGCGCTGCTTCCGGTACTTTTCGCTTAGGGAAGTTACCAGGGGAAGGACTTTTTCTTCGCCAACTTTGTCCATGTGCTTAATGAGTTCCTTCTTTGCCTCTTCAATCTTCTCCATCCGATTGTCCAGCTCTTCAAGCTGATCCTGGGTAGGGCTGTCGCCAACTTCACTCTGAAATTCGGAATATTTCCTGAATGCTTCCTTGAGGTTGGCTACGCTCTCCTTGATTTCTCTGAACTCATCTAGTGAAAGCTCCCCCCTTCTCTCGTCAAGGTAAGCATCTATTATAGAGGATAGGTCATCCTCTGTAGCTCCACGCTTTATAGGAATTGCAAGCGTTTTTTCCCTCTCTTTTGTAAAATCCATTGTTGCAATCTCCTGTGGAGGATCCTGGGTAAAGTCCATTATTTCGCCTTCTGCTATCTCTTCTTCGGGGGGCGGGCTGGTGGGCTTGCCAAACTCCTGCCCTGTGGGGTCACAATATGCCAGCACATCCAGGCCCTTGCCAACAATCCCGCTCTTCTTCCCAAGCTCAACAAGGCTGCCGGCTCCCGAAGATTTAAGATAAGACTGCAGTTCATTCGTTGCATACTTGCGGAGCCTGTTCCCCTGTTCACCGGGTGTGCGCATCCCAAGGAGATACTCTGAAATATAATAATTAAGCAGTTCCTTTTCCATGTCCTGCTGGGAAAGGGCATTTCCCTCTCCCCCTACCTCATGGATATCCTCAGTGTTTATGCTGTACTCGCCCTTAAGCCTTCCAACATACCTGGCAGCGTCCTCCTTTTCCGGGCCTGAAAAGCTTTCCTTTGCAGAATCCAGCTCATTGAGAACATACATATAAAGGTCCATGCGCAGGATTTCCTCTGAGTTGCTCCTGCTCTCCTTGTTTTCAAGATTGCTGAGAACCTTCAGGTGGGGCTCAACCCCTGCCAGCCTTACGAGCCGGTCGGCAACAGTTCCTTTCTCAAAAGAAGTTTCCCTTGATTCATATGGCATAGGATATACACCTCATATTATATGGGGGCAAAACCAATAAAAACAAGGGCGCATGCTTCAGGAAATCCTGATGCCATTTGTCCTACCCCTATTGCGGGGGCGCTCCCTGCGCTGCACAAAGAAATTGTTCTGGGTGTTCCTCACTCTCTTGGGCACTATGTGCTCCTGCTCCACTCTTGTGGGGACCATCGTTGGTTTTTCTCGAACTTTCTGTGCCATTGGAATCTCCCTGTAGAGGATTAGGTGGGAAACAGTTAAAAAACAAACAAATTCAACACACAAAAAAACTCAAAAGATAACTTTTATATACTTTTACATCCCCTAAAAACATATGCGGAACGCCCTAAGGCAGATCCGAAAGGAATATTCCAAAACCAGGATTGAAAAGATAAGGGGAAAGGCAATAATACGGGGGCTGCCTTTGGAAATGGAGAACCAAGGCCTGGCTGCCGCAGTGCTCTCATCCTACAGCTGCAGGCTCTGCGCAAAATGCTGCAGCGCAGGTTTCAGCTTCAGCGCAAAGGAGCCGCATTATGAAACAATAATGAAGGGGGTAAAAAGAGAAGACAAAAAATTCAAGGTCATACCTACGGGGAGGAAACAGGAGAGAGTTTTTCTGGTCTTTCCGGGGAAGGGGGAAAGTCGGTGCGGTTTTCTTGAGGCTGGAGAAGGAGAAGCATCAATACCCCAGGAAATCCTCCAGAAAACCATGAACAGGGAAGAGGGTGCCCCCTTCAGGTGCAGGATGTATGGTTCCCAGCCTTCGGTGTGCAGGATATATCCAATGGCTGAAGCGAGGCTCAAAAACTATAATGGATGGGCAATAGTGCTGGACCCGATGTGCCCTGCAATAACAGGGCTGCTCAGGGTAGGAATAGGCCACCTTACGGATTCGGATATTGATTATGTTGGAATAGCAGGGGGAGGTTCCTGGGGAAAGATGGCAGGGGCATTTTCCGGGATGCGGGAGGAAGTTGTAAAAAGAATAGGAGACTGCGGCGGAATCCTTGAGAATGAGAGGGGAGAGAGAATATACCCTGTTGGCGATTTGTCAGTTGTGCCCATTCTTCCCTGGAACCCTGAGAAACACTAGTAGCGTGCGCGGTTTTTTCTTGGGGGCGGAGCAATTGAATTAGGTATCCTCTTACTTGGGATTTGCTTCTTAGCTACTGAATCTCCGAACATCTTTTTTATGCGGGAGAATGCCTCTTTCCTGGAAAGTCCATTGGCAAACCATGAAGAGCTTTTTCCGCGGCTGCGGAAAAGCTGGAGAGCGGGCCGGGCCGCCTCTGTGAAGTCCCACCCATTAATTTTTGAGGAATCAGAAAGCTCCAAAAGCACCGCGCGGGGCAATTCCCTAGGATGTATGCCAAAGTGTTCAGAGCACATGCATAGGTACATGAGCAGGGAGGCTGAGTTCTCCTTGGATACTCCCAATGCAATTGAGCGGGCTGCGCGGGTTTCGCCTGAATGGAATGCAGACAAGAATAGGGAAAACCCCTCCTCGTGGGCATTTTTCAGCGCTGCTGCAGCAGAATCTCTTACCTCCTTTTCACCTTCCCCCAAAAGTAAGGTCAGCGCATGGAGAATCTTGAGATTGGGGTATGCCTTGTTTTCTGCAAAGGCCTTTGCCGCTTC
Organism: Microcaldota archaeon; assembly: GCA_014727925.1. Classification (GTDB taxonomy): domain Archaea; phylum Micrarchaeota; class Micrarchaeia; order Anstonellales; family Bilamarchaeaceae; genus CAIKOA01. The sequence continues at coordinate 102,990 of WJMN01000047.1, read as the reverse complement.
CCCCCTGGCATGGGGGTCAGGAGACCTGAGTGCTTCAAGGAGTATCCTGTCTGTTTCCCCTGGGACAAACTCTGCAAGCACCTCCCTGAAGAAAAACCTGTAGAATGTAGCGGAGAATTCTACTATGCTCTCTGCCTGGTCATGTCCCATCTTATCCCGTATGAACTCTTTTTCCCGTGGAGTTGCAAGTGGGTAAATCATGCCGGCAGCTCCCATCATGAGCTCGGGCTCAGGGTGGGAAAGGACTTTCTTTATCCATTTTTTTCTCTTATCCGGGGTTCCATCAAGAAAATTCAGCAGAGGTTTTGTGAGCTCTTCCATGTTATCACTTTTTGGGATATATGGCTATAATTATGAATCGAAGGCAATAAAAAACAGGTTCCTGAGAAAGCAACTGTTTTAATTGTGAGATGCAAATTCTGGGCATGAAGATTGTACTTGCGCTCGGGGGCAACTCGCTGCTTGCAAAGGGGCAGAAAGGGACGGCAGAGGAGCAGAGGGAAAACATTGCAAAAACCTGCAAAGCAGTAACAAAAATCATTGAAGAGGGGAATCAGGTAGTAATCACGCACGGAAACGGGCCACAGGTGGGAAATCTCCTAATCCAGCAGGAGAGGGCAAAAGGGGAGGTAGCGGCAATGCCCATGGATGTCTGCGGGGCGATGAGCCAGGGGGAACTTGGATATTTTATACAAAGCGAGCTTGAAAGAGTAAGCCACCGCACCGTTGCCACCATAATTACACAGATTGTGGTGGACAGGGACGACCCAGGTTTCAAGAACCCGACAAAGCCTGTTGGGCCTTTTTATGAGGAAAAAATTGAAGATGGGATGGTAATGGATGCGGGCAGAGGCTGGAGAAAAGTCGTTTCCTCCCCGCTTCCGAAGAAAGTGGTTGAAATAGAGGCGATAAAGAGCCTGCTGGATGCAGGAATTGTTGTAATTGCAGCAGGGGGAGGGGGAATACCCGTGTCCAGAGAAGGAGAAAAGCTCTCCGGGCTGGATGCAGTAATAGACAAGGACAGGGCAAGTGCGCTGATTGGAAAGGAAATAGGCGCGAACATGATGGTTATTGCAACTTCTATAGACAAGGTGTATTTAGATTTCGGAGAAGAGGGGCAGCGCGGGCTATACCGGCTAAGCACCGGGGAAGCTGCGGAATTTATGGAAGAAGGGCATTTTGCAGAAGGAAGCATGAAGCCAAAAATAGAGGCATGCGTAGAATTTGTAAATAGCACCGGGGGAAAGGCTGTAATCTGCGCGCTTGTGGAAATTGAAAAAGCGATTGAAGGGAAGGCGGGAACAGTAGTTGAACCTTAAATACATTTCTAACCACAAATTAATTCTATGGCACTAAGCCGGAGGCAACTTCTTGCGGGCGCAGCTGCATTTGGGGCAGTAAAGCTTATCCCTTCGATTTCATATGAAACAGAGCCTGAGCCCGGAAACAGTATATTTGTAGTGGGGGACCTGCACCTTACACGGGACAATCCTTCAGAGAAAGCATCTGCGCTAGTTGAGTCCCTTGCTTCACTTTCAGGAGGTAAAAGGGGTTTCCATTTAATCTTCAACGGAGATATGCTGGAGTTTCCGAACCTTGCAGAAACATGCATAAATGGGGAGTGGCAATGGGAACAGTTTGCGCGGCTATACATTTCGCTTAAAGAAAGGGGGTTTATTCCCCACCTGAATTTTGGGAACCATGATGGGAGCGAAGAGCTTGCCCGTGGGGTTTTGCGCGGAACTGTCCGGGAAGAGCATATCGGCAACTCATCTTTTATGGTCGGCGAAACAAGATTTATTTTACTATCGGGCATCCACCCAGAAAAACTGGATGTTGATTTCCTGGATTCTGAATTATGGGCAGGTGGAAGCAGAAGGAGGGTCGTCGCAACCCACTTTCCCCCGGACAAATTAACATGGGTAACGGACAGGTGGGGCAGGAAAGTAGGGTACAATCTCTGGGCAAAAAAAGAACTGCTTGAAAAGATTGTGAAGGCCCGGGCAGACATATTGTGCTCGCATGCGCACTCCCCATTTGCAGGGACATATTCGGGGTGTGGGCTGAAACAAAAACTGGTAGTGGTGGGCACCCCTTCGGTTACTTATGCTCTTCCATATCTGAGGACAGATTTCAGGCCGCCACGCGTTGCAGGCATAACTGTGCTGGATGTGCGGGACACCATAGAAGCAAGATACTTTGATGGAAAAAGAGCCTTCAGGCCTCCGCATATAAGAGTTAAGAGCAGGAGGGGGGTTTATCAGCCGCGGCCTTTGCGGGGCAGGATGTAGAGTCGCTTTTTTTAGGTTTTGATTTAATCTTATTGCATGATTGCAATTATCCATTATGGGGAGATAGGGCTGAAGGGAAAGAACAGGAGGAGCTTTGAGGAGAAGCTTGCTGCAAATGTGCGGAAAGCACTGCTTCCTGCAAAGCCGGAAGTAAAAATCGAGCAGAAGAGGGTTATTGCGGAAGGAAAGTTTGCAGAAAGTAATGTATGTGAAAAGCTGGGCAAAGTGTTCGGCATTGAGTGGTTTGCAATTGCAGAAGAGTGCAGGCCGGAGCTGGAATCCATCTGGAAGTGCGTGAAAAAGAACCTAAAGCGGGTGGAGGGCAAAACATTTGCAGTAAAAACAAGAAGGAGTGATAAGAATTTCCCGATGAAATCCATGGAACTGAGCGGGGAAATAGGGGGAAGAATACAGGAAGAAACAGGGGCAGGAGTAGACCTGGACAATCCGGAGGCAACGGTCTGGATACTGGTGCTGCAGAAAAAGGCATTTGTGTATTTTGAAAAGCTGAAGGGGCGGGGGGGACTTCCAGTTGGAGTTGGGGGGAAAGTGCTGTGCCTTATGAGCGGGGGGATAGACTCGCCTGTTGCTGCGGGGATGATGATGAAGAGGGGGTGCGAAGTGGATTTTCTGCACGTGCACCCCTTTGAAAAGAATGCAGAAGTGGGAGGAAGCAAGATTGAGAAGCTGGTGAGGGAGCTGGACTCCTGGCAGCATAGAAAAGGCAAATTGCTCGTTGTCCCTTACAATAGGTTTTATGCGAGGACAGGGGAAGTGGAAAGGAAGTATGAGCTGGTGGTATTCAGGAGATACCTCTACAAACTTGCGGAAAAGGTGGCGCTGGAAAACGGATATGGGGGGATTGTGAGCGGGGATTCGCTTGGGCAGGTTGCAAGCCAGACGCTGGAGAACATCGGAGCAGCGCAGCACGGGCTGGAGATTCCGGTATTTAGGCCCCTGGTTTCAATGGACAAGATGGAGATTGTAGATTGGGCGGAGAAAATGGGAACGTATGTGGAAAGCATAAAGGATTACCAGGACTGCTGCTCACTCGTGGCAGTAAATAATCCGGTTACAAAGGCAAAAAAAGAAATTGTAGAAAAGTATTATGGGGAAATGGAGGGGGAAAAGCTGGTTCTAGAGAGCATCGGAGAAATGGGCGAAATAGAATAGAATTTAAAAAGAGTTTAACGCCTATTACTCTATGCCAAGAGGAAGAAGGTTCCGCAGAGTCTGGAAAGAGCCCCACTACTCAAAATTCGGCCCTTGCGGCTTTCTGCCGGAAGGTGCAGCGGTCTGCCTGAGCGTGGACGAGTTTGAAGCCCTTAGGCTCAAGGACTTAGAGGACCATGAGCAGAAAAAAGCAGCAGAAGAGATGGACGTTTCCCAGCCAACTTTCTGCAGAATCCTCGAGGCTGCAAGAAAAAAAGTTGCGGATGCAATCGTAAACGGGAAGAAGATAAACATAGAGGGAGGAGATTATGTGGTTTTAGAAAAAGGAGTTCCAAAAAGAGACGGCTCGGGTAGAGGAGTGAAGGCAAACAAGGGGAGAGGAGGCTGCCGGCCCATAGAAGGCAGGGGAATGGGAAGACCCCGCGGAAAACGGGGAAAGGGGCTATTCTGAGCATAGCGCTTGTCATGGATATGCTTATTTATGGGGAGGAGGAAAAAGCCGGTAACTTATCCAAAGGCAGTTGCCTGCGGAATGCTGGAAGACAGGGGCAGGGTGCTGTTCCTTGAGCATGAGAGGGGCGGAAAAAAGAGGCTGGCCCTGCCGTTTGTAAAAATACAAGGGGGAGATGACCCGGTATCTGAAATAAACAGGGAATTTGAGGAGCAGACTGGAATAGACGGAGAGATACACGAGGCAATTTTTGAGGGGAAGTATAATGCAGGAAGCAGGAAATACAAAAAATGGGTCCCCCTGCTTGTTTTCAAGGTAACTGCAAAAAAAATGAAATGCCGGCCCGCGGAAAAATTCTCTGGCTTCAGGTGGATTGACCTCAAGAAAGCCAGGACACTGGAAAAAAAGAAAGAGCTGTTTTTTGAGAGATGGATTTCTGCGCTTCTGGGAAAAATGATTGCCTAACTTATTCAGAAAACTGCGGACTGTTCTCAATTATTTCAAGGCCGTAAATTGATGCTTCTCCTCCAACAAACTGCACAACTATCTCCCCTTCAGAATAAAGTGAAAGTACCCATTCCCTGTCCGGGCCGATGGAGTATGTACGCTCAAGTGGCCATGGAGACTCAACAGAAAAGAGCACTGCCTCCCCATCTCCAACAGCTTCGGACAAAGAAGGATTCTCTGGAGATTCAATGCTCCAGTCTGACAACTCAAGGGTTGAAGTGCTGAATGAAATGCCGGTGGAGGGATTCCAGTTTCCATAATCATCTCCTGAAATCAGGATATCTGCTCCCGCAGAAGCATTCATTATCTTGTCCGATATTCTTGGTGCACTTATTCCAAAGCGTGCGGCCAGGGCATAACTTGCCTTATAAAACCAAATTAAATCCTCCTGGCTGTTCGCTCTTTCCTCCTGGCTCAGCCCGTTCCAGTAATCAGCAAAAGAATCAACCGTATGCCTCCATGCTCCCAGGGCAACATGTTGGGTAGGAAGATCACAATTCTCATAATTCAGGGAATTTAAGATGGGAACAGCGCCCAATACGGGGATGAGATTTTCAGGAGGGTTTTCAAGCTCATCCCGCAAATCAAATACAGGAGTGGGTGCGGACCAGTATAAGTATTGTGTCCTGTGCCAGGATTGTTCAAGCAGGGGCACTCCTTCCTCAACCCCAAACCTCTCAAAAAAATCAAGTTCATGCACATGGGGCTGGAAATATGGTTCAACTGATTCAACCGCGCTTATCCAGTTAAATCCTTGGGCTTCTAGCTCCCCCATCAGCCTCAGCATCCTATTTGTAAAAGGTACGGCATCTGTAAGGGAGGGGCGGAGTTCCCCTGAACGAAAATATGCTACAATTTTTTCATGTTTGCCCTCTTCTCCAAGTAGGGCATCCATCTCCACATCCAGGTCTGTTTCTCCGGGATCAAGACATACCCTGAAGAAAGTGTCTGGACCAAGAATATGTGCATATACTGCAATGATATAAGAAAGACGGGAATAGCCGCCAGCGCTAAATTCCCCGCCCATGCCAAGTTTAACAAGACCCTTGAAAAAATCCGTTTCCCCTTCATGCAGGCCCCGGCCAAAAGGGGAACGCGGGGTTCCTGAAGAAATAAATTCCGCATTATGCAGCACCAGATGAGTGAATTCATGAGTAAAAGTAGAAAAGGAATACTGGGCATTCTCCAAATCCCCGGGAACTGTGGCAGTAATCGTATTGGAATCAAAGTGGGCATGGCCGGCTGCACCTGCTCCCTCATAAACAGAATCACGGGTAAAAACAGTCTGGATTTGTGACAGGTTTTCAATCAATATTCCTTCATCCAAAAACGACCAGTCTGCCCCAAGGTCCATCGCTTCTGCTCCGGCCTTAAGATAATTAAGATAATTTTCCTTCAAATCTTCCACATGGGCATCTATTTCACGGGCAAAGAAAAATAACGAATTCCATTCAAACTCAACTGGAATATCCCCCATCTCGGTAAACACAAGGTCTTCCTTTTCCGCCCTGACATACCCTTCTGCAACCGCACAATAAAATGCCTCATCAGAAGGGTCATAGTAAGCATGTGGAATATTTTCTCCAAAGAGAGAGATGGAACTCTGGGAACCCGGGCAAACATAGAGCAACTCTCCGGAAACATGCTGCTCTTCCTCTTCTCCTGAAATCAGGAGAGGCTCAGAATCCGGGATATCCACAAGAAGGATGGCGTGGGTGCGGTTTTCGTATTCCAGCCCCTGTTCGGCCCAGAGGGGGGACTGCACAGAAACATCAAGGTAACCTGTATCCCCTTCAGGAATAAATTCCAGGTCCTCCTGAACAGAAGAAGGTGGCTTGCCCTCATGTGGACCACTGCCTCCAGAACGCCCGGAAGGTTTTTCCTGGTAATGGGGCTCACAACCCGAAATTGCCCCAAGAACAGCCAGCGGAGCGAGAAGAATATTGACTGCCACATCCTCAGCTGTTTCCCACCAGCTTTCCGGAGCAATCGCTTCATCAAGCTGTTGCTGTAACTTGGCAGATTCCGCAGGAAGATTTCCACCTGATGCTTTTTTTATAATGGAAAGTACCCTGGGTCTGCGCTCCTCATCCTCTGCTGCCTCCAAAAATCCATCAATTTTTGTGTTCTCGCTCAGCCAGCCCCAAAATTCATCATCTTGTTTTAGTTCCTTTAAATATTGCACAAAAGAATCCAACTCCCTGGAAGAAGGAGAGGATAGCAAACGGCTTGCTCTCATTGAAATCAATTTCGCCCTTTCACAATATTCTGAAGAAATTCTGCTGCAAACCCTTTGTGGTATTAGGTTATCAAGCAGTTTTTTTTTGCCCTCTCCAGGAAATTTTTTTTTGTGGGCCACCATGTAACTACTATTCCTGGAAAAAGGATAAAAATACTCTGAACATCTCTAAAAAGAGGGGGATGGCTACTTTGTAAGCTCCCAGAGGCGGTCTCCTGCTGCGTGGGCGCTTCTGATTACCTTTCCGCCTTCGTGGCTGCGGATTTCTTCAGAAGAAAAAAGGGCGAGCCCTATTGCAAGGGTTTTTCCATGGGTTTCATCCACAATCAGGACAGGGCCCCCTGCTAAAATGCCCTCATCAACATGGGTAATGCCTGGGCGCATGATGTCTGCCCCATTTGCAACAAATTTCACGGCGCCCATATCCACTGTAACTTTAGGATAATCTACTAGAATCCGGCCGGAAAAAAGCTGGCGCAAAAGTGGGAGCCATTTATCTTCAAACTTAAAGAGAAGTGGCTCATCATCCACAGAGAGAACTGTGTATTTATCCTTCTGAATAATTTCCAGTTTCTGCTTTGGGGAAACAGAAACAAGGGAAGAAATTTGTGGGGAAAGTTCTTTTATCTCACGCTTGGAGAGGGTTTTTGTTCCCATTATGCGGCCTCCTTGCCGGCAGCCTCCTCTTCAAGGCGCTTCTTGATTACCTTGAGGGACACAAATGAATCACGCTCCATCTCCTCAAGGCGGAAAATGATATCGTCCCTCTGCTTTTCGAGGCGGGGAATCACTACGAACTCAAGCGCGTTTACCCGCCTCTTGGTCTTTTCAATCTCTTTTATGAGGCGCTTGATTGCGGTTTCGGTTTCTGCAAGCGTAACCACAATTCTGAGCACACTTCCGAAATCCTCAACCACATCATCAACCTTGGCAGAAGTGCCCATTACGGAATATCCGCGCTCTCCAAACTTCTTTTCCTCAATCTCTTCCTTTATCTCGGGGATGCGGACTCCCATAACGTTCCTAGACTTCACCTCAAGGCCGAGGTCTTGCTCAAGGCCGGAAGCTATGGATTCAAGCTCAAAGGTTGTGTGGTATGCATGGGCAATGGAAAGAGACTTGTATGCCTCCCCCATCTTTTCATTTAGCTCCCCGCGCAAATCCTTTGCTTTCTTGAGGATTTTGAAGAACTCCATAATAAGGGCATCCCTTTTCTGCTTAAGCAGATTGTGCCCGTTTTTGGCGAGCTTGATTCTGGACTTTGTCTTAAGCAGCTCCATCCTGGTTGGATTAGCTTTCTCAGCCATGCTTACCGCCTATTCCTTCTTTTCCTTATTCCTGAACTTTCCGCCGTATTTCTGTATGAAGTCCAGCTTTACACGCTTAAGCTCCTCTTCGGGAAGTGCGGAAAGCAACTCCCACCCAAGATCAAGCGTCTGCTCTATTGTGCGATCCTCAGTGTTGCCCTGCCTGATGAACCGGTTCTCAAACTCATCAGCAAAGCGAAGGTACTTCCTGTCTATATCCGTGAGGGACTCCTCACCTACAACCGCGCTCAGGCTCCTGAGGTCACGGCCGTTTGCGTATGCAGCATAAAGCTGGTCTGCAACTCCCTTGTGGTCTTCACGGGTGCTGCCCTTCCCAATCCCCAGGTTCATCAGCCTAGAAAGAGAGGGTAGCGGGTCCACCGGAGGCGTGATGTTCTTTCTGTGTAGGTCACGGGAAAGCACAATCTGTCCTTCGGTAATGTATCCTGTAAGATCGGGGATTGGGTGGGTGATGTCGTCTCCTGGCATGGTAAGGATGGGGAACTGGGTAACTGTTCCCTTGCGCCCTTTTATCCTCCCTGCACGCTCGTAAATCGTGGAGAGGTCAGTGTACATGTATCCGGGATATCCACGGCGGCCGGGCACTTCCTGCCTTGCAGAGGCAATCTCACGCAGGGCCTCACAATAATTGGTCATGTCGGTGATGATTACCAGCACGTGCATGCCCTTCTCAAAGGCAAGGTACTCTGCAGTGGTGAGGGCAAGGCGGGGAGTAATGATACGCTCCACTGAGGGGTCATCTGCGAGGTTCAGGAAAAGAACTGCGCGCTCAAGTGCCCCAGTCTTCTCAAAATCACGCATAAAGTATGATGCCTCTTCGTGAGTAATACCAACAGCGGCAAAAACAACTGCAAACTCCTCCTTCTGGTCCTTGGTCTTAGACTGCCTTGCAATCTGCACTGCAAGCTGATTGTGGGGAAGCCCTGAAGCAGAGAAAATCGGGAGCTTCTGCCCGCGCACAAGCGTGTTCATGCAGTCTATGGTTGATATTCCTGTCTGGATGAAATCACGCGGCTCTTCGCGGGAGTAGGGGTTTATTGCTGCCCCTGAGATGTCAAGGCGCTCTTCTGCAACCGGCTTGGGCGCATTATCGCGCGGCTCGCCAAGTCCGGTGAAAACGCGGCCAAGCATGTCCTCGGAAACTCCAAGATGCATGGTTTCCCCAAGAAACTTCACTGAAGTGTCGGAGGTGTTCAGGCCCGAGGTTCCGCCGAAAACCTGCACAACCGCAACCTTTTCGGTTATATCAAGGACCTGCCCTTTCTGCTTTTCCCCGCTGGGCAGGGTTACCTCAACCAGCTCATTGTATCCGACACCTACAACATTGTCAACAAATACAAGGGGACCGGCAATTTGTGAAACTGTTTTGTATTCTTTCATAGTACCACCTACTCCTTCCTGAGGCCATCAAACTCCTTGTCCACTTCCTTATATACAGCTTCTATGTCCTTGAGCTTGTCTTCAGGAACCTCCTTCATCCTGCCAATCTTTTCCCGGACTTTCATTCCGGTAATTGTCTTGAGCTGGATGCCAAGGTCAATGGCGCCCATGGCGCGCTCGTGGAACCTCATGATGGTCTTGAGCATCGCGTGCTGTTTTTTCATGGTTGCAAACGCATCTACTTCGTGGAATGCGGACTGCTGGAGGTAATCTTCACGAATCATTTTCGCGACCAGGAGGATTGCCTGCTCTTTTTCAGGGAGGGCATCGGGCCCGACCAGCTGGACTATCTCCTGAAGTTCTGCCTCCTTCTGGAGAAGGGCCATGGCATCGTTGCGGAGGCGGGGCCAGTCTGCAGCAATGTTTTCCTCATACCAGGGGTCAAGGGTTTCTGTATAAAGGGAATAGCTCTTCAGCCAGTGGATAGCAGGGAAGTGCCTCCTCTGGGCAAGAGAAGAATCCAGCGCAAGGAAAACCTTCGTTACGCGGAGAGTGTTCTGGGAAACCGGCTCGGAAATGTCTCCCCCGGGAGGGGAAACCGCACCAATAACCGTTACATTCCCTTCGCGGTCAGGAGAGCCGAGAGTCTTTACCCTTCCTGCACGCTCGTAGAACTCTGCGAGCTTCCTTGCGAGGTAGGCAGGGTAGCCCTCCTCACCAGGCATCTCCTCTAGCCTTCCTGAGATTTCACGGAGGGCTTCTGCCCACCTTGAAGTGGAATCGGCCATCAGGGAAACACCATAGCCCATGTCGCGGTAATACTCTGCAAGGGTGATTCCTGTGTAGATAGACGCCTCACGCGCGGCAACCGGCATGTTGGAAGTATTTGCAATCAGCACCGTGCGCTCCATGAGAGGCTTCCCGGTCTTCGGGTCTATAAGCTTTGGGAACTCGTTGAGCACTTCAGTCATTTCGTTTCCGCGCTCTCCGCACCCGATGTAAACCACAATTTCAGCATCAGACCACTTTGCAAGGGACTGCTGGGTAACAGTTTTTCCTGAACCGAAAGGCCCGGGAATGCATGCTGTCCCTCCCTTTGCAATCGGGGAGAATGTGTCTACAATCCTCATTCCGGTAGAAAGCGGCACAACCGGGGGAAATTTCTCGCGGTAGGGGCGGGGCTTCCTCACAACCCAATTGTGGTAAAGCCTTTCTGGGTGCTTCTTGTTGCGCGCTTCAATTGTGCCAATCTGGTCATCAAGAGTGTATTTACCGGATTTGATGTCAGTGAGCTTTCCTGATTCTGTTGCTAGTATCCTGTGGGTAATCACATCAGTTTCTTGTACTTCACCAAGGATATCTCCTGCCTGCACCTTTTCCCCTTTCTTTTTTGTTGCCTTGAAATCCCATTTCTTCTTGTGATCAAGAGGGGAAACATCAATTCCGCGGGTAATGAAGGCGCCTGCGGCCTGCTCTATCTTGTCTAGGGGCCTCTGGATGCCATCATAGAAAGAGCGGAGTATCCCGGGGCCGAGCTCAACTGAAAGCGGCTGGCCGGTGGAAATGACCTTTTCGCCCGGCTTGAGGCCTGCAGTGTCTTCGTAAACCTGGACAACGGACTCGTTGCCTACAATTTTGATAATCTCTCCTACGAGCTTTTCCTCTCCGACTTTTACAACGTCGTAGAGCTTTGCGCCCTTAAGGTCCTTGGCCACAACAACCGGGCCTGTAATGCGCGAAAGCTTTCCATTAACTGCCATTCATATCACCCTTTTGAAACGTCAAAACCGAGGGCCTTCTTGATCAACTCGCTCAGGTCTTCGCCCTCTTCTGTCTTTCCTGAGATGTCTGCCACGCCCACAACAACCGGGTGTGCAAGATTGTCTATCTTCTTCTTGAGCCTCCAGTCTATCCCGGGGAGGTAAGATTCATTCACGATTACAATACCAAACTTGGGATCCTCAATAACCTCTCTGAGCTTTTCCTCAAACTCCTTTCCATCCTTGACAACATGGACATGGTAAAGTCCTGCCAGCCGGAAGCCGGTTGCAAGAGCCGCATCCCCAATCACTGCAATCCTTTCAGACATTCTGCACCTCAGTAGTATACAAGCATTGGTTTTATCTCCTCGGGGGAGAGGTGGTAATCCTTGCCCCTTACAATTTTGCGCAGGTTATTCATTTCCTCCTCCTTTATCAGGAGGAAGCCGACAATGGTTGCAATGGAAACCGGGTTGCGGTAGAAAATCCTCACCCTCTCCTTTGCAAGCTGCTGCTGCATCGCGGTTTCAAGCTCCGCGAGGGAGCCGTACTCCTCTTTTTCAAGCTTAAAGAGTGGCCTGATAATCTGGACAATCTCCTTATAATTACCTGCCTTGAGGAGCTCTTCGGGGTATCCTGCGCGAGCCCTTCCTCCCTTTATAAGGTGGGGCTCAAGCATTGAAACTTCATTTACTCCATGTTCCTTGAGGCGAAGTACATTGATTATATTCTTGAGGTCTATTTCCTTGGAAACTGTATTCTTAATCCATACGATATCTTTGTCCGAAGAAACTATGCTGTCTTCTAGGTAGTTATAATAGCTAGAATCCAGGATTACCTGCAGCTGGTTCAGCACTTCTGCATTCTTTACTGCCTTTATAAACATCTGCTCAAGCTCTGTGCCCCTAAGCTCCTTGCTGGAATGGGAAAGTACCTGCCTCCCCACAGAGGTGGACCTTATTCTTACATACAGCTTCTCCGGATCGCTTTCCGCAATCCTCTTCAGGTCAGAAACCGAGAGCTCGCCTGCGGAAACAAGGTATGGATAGATGTCTTCCCACTTCTTTCCCATCCTCCTAGAAGAGATTATGGTGCGGAGGTTTAGAATGTCCCACTTGCGCATCAGCATATTCACCACGGGCAAGCCATCTTCAGGTGTGAAACTCCTAACCTTATTGACCACATCTTTATAGTGTATCTCTGCGGCCATCTCTATGAAGCGGGAACCCTCTCCGGGGGTGAAATACTCCTGCAACACCCCTCCGGTAAGCACTTTCTTATAATATGTCCGCTCAAGCATTGCAATCATTCCATCAAAAGTCCTCTGGTTAAGGAGGTCCTCATAGAATGATTGTTGCAGGAGCAAAGCCTTTCTCGCCCTTACCCTGGCTGCTGCATATCCATAAGTAAGCTGGCGGTTGTAGAAAAGCTTTCCCATTGCATCAAGCGGATTCATATTCCATCACCCAAATAGGCTTTCATAGAGCTTTTTCCTCAGGAATTCTCTCTTCTCCTCAAAAAGGGAAGAAAGCGTGCAGTCTACCCTCACGTTTCCATTGGGGGAAGAAACAATCGCGCCTCCCATCCCTGAAAGGTCTTCCTGGATGTCGGCCTTCATTCCTTTAAGGTGGCCCTTGTCTCCCTTGCAAATGCGCACAAGATGGTTATCCACCTGGATTTCACCCATTGCCTCATGCACACGCTCCTTAAGAAATCCAGGGTATCTATTGCCCTTGCGGAATTCTGAAAGCTTCTTGTAAAGGCCGTCCATTGCATCGGAAATGACTGATTCCCGGGCTTCGCCTTCCATCTTTTTTGCTTCAAGCTTTGCCCAGGCTATCCTCTCCCTTCTCTGGGATTCCACGAACTCCTCTGCGTTCTTTTCTGCAGCGGCTAGCCGTTCCTTAGCTTTCTGCCTGGCTTCCTTTACTACTTGCTTCTTTTCTGCCTCCGCTTCACCGGTTATTGCTTTCGCCTCCTTTCTTGCTTCCGCAAGAATATTGGCGGTGAGATGGCCAATACCCATTCACACACCTTCCTCGTGAGGAAAGCTCAAGCACCGATCTTGCCGATGAGCAGGAACGCAATCACGAAACCAAGAATCACCAGGGTTTCCGGAAGCGCAAGGCAGATAAGTACCTTGGTAAACTCCTCTGGCTTTTCTGCCAGAACTCCCATACCGCTTGAACCGATAGACGCCTGCGCCATACCGGTAGCGATTGCTCCGATTCCGATCGCCAGTCCTGCACCAAGGGCGATAAGCCCTTCAGCTGCAAACAAACCTTCTGCCATATTTTTTCACCTATTTTTCATTTTTTGCTGTTATTGCAAACGGAGTGAATTCCTTTCCGCCTCCCTGGAAGAACTTTCCGTAAAATTCCACAAGGTTCAGACGGCCGCCCTGTACAACGCACTCCACCATTGCCAGGCCGATGTTCATTACATGGAAAAGCACCAATAGCGGCAGCATAAGCACCGCGTAAACAATTCCCTGCTCTGGTGCAGGGACAAAAGAGTTATTTATAAGTTCGGCCAGCAGCACCCCCACTAAGCCCACTGCAGCGATACGGGCATATGATAGCACGTTTCCCAGGAGGCCGGGAATCTCAATTAGGCCTATGGGGCCTTCAGTGAATGCCATCACGATTACCGAAAGCAAGAAAAGCCCGGCGCCGGCCATCCCTACTGCTTCCGGGAAAATACCGAACATCATAGAACCAACAGCAAGGAAACCGCCCAGCTCTATGAAAATCCATGATAGCTTTCCTATGGCATGCTTCCTATTGTGGTGCCACTCGTTTATTGCGCCCAGGAGGAACCCAAGCGCCAGGTGAACTAGCCCAAGCAGAATAGACATTCCAATCAATAGGGAAACTTGGGCAGAGCGGTGGAACCCATGGTAAAGGGGTCCTGTTATTCCAAACGAAGCAAGATTTACTAGCCCCCACTGCTGGAAAAGCAAGAGAAACTGGTAGGAAGACATGCCCAGCCACTCATCAAAGATTATCCCGAAAATGATTCCTGCTATTGCAGAGAATTTCCATACTGAGGCAACCCCATATCCAAGACCGCCTTTCTTCCATTTGTTCTGAAGCCAGCCGGCTAGAAGAAGGGATATCAGCCCATAGAACACATCTCCTAGCATCATCCCATAAATAAGAGGTACAGTAACATAGAGTATTATGGTGGGGTCAATCTCTGATGGTTTTGGAAGGGAAAAAAGCCTTACAAGGAACTGGGCGGGATAAGTTGCCTCAGGGTTATCTAGAACAACAGGGGATTCTTCCTTCTTTCTGGGGCATATTCTCTCAATATATACCTTGTCTCCGAATTTTGTCTGGAGGGTGTTCCTGAATGAATCGTAATTGTCTGCCTTTACCCAACCTTCCAGGATAAGGGTCTTGGACCCGAATCCCATTTCTTTTGTGGCCAGCATCCTTTCGGACCATAGCCCAAGCGAGTAATTCAGCTTAAGCACTTTTTCCCCATATTTATTTGCCATTTCATTTATGCCAGATTTTATTTCTCCTATCTCAACCTTTAGTTCAGATGCCTTTTCACGGAGTTCGTTATCCGTTTCCATAGGAGTTGTAAACCCATCATACTCTATGGGAACGAAGCTGTGGCGGCTGAGCACCAGTTCAACTTTTGCTTCGTCCGATGGGTAGGCAACAGCAACTACCCCCTCTCTGCCCAAAACATGGGAATCCAGGCTGACTCCTTTAAGTTCTCTCTTAAGGGAAGGGAGCTTTGCCAGGGGCACAGTGCCTACTGAAAAGGAGAGGGATCCGGAAGTCAGTTTAGAAAAATCAATATCGAAGCCTGAAAGTTTTTTCAGGTCTTCTAGTTTTGAATGTATGTTGGAAAGTTCGTTCTGCTTTTTTTCAAGGAGGGTGTGTTTTTCCCGCAGCCCTTCTTCAATATTAAATGACTCTGATTCTTCAAGTGTTTTTTCAAGCCCCACCTCGGCATCCTCGGGATGCTTTCCTAAAAGGCCGAGCATTGATTTGATAGAGCGCAGCCTTACCAGGCTGGAGGAAACGCGGTCATAGATCTCCATGGTTTTCCCGCTTTCAAAACCATCGCCCCCGAATCTGCGAATTTCAAGCATCCCAAGGCGGTGAAGCTCGGATAGGAGGGGGCGGGAAACAGATTTTAATGCAACAAGTCTGGCCTTTTGCATTTTTGCGGGTTTCAACATGATATCACTGGAAAGACTTCAGAAAATTGTCCATAAGATTGGAAATCCCTTTGGAATTCACCTTCTTGCCCTTTATTTGTTCTGCTTTCTTCTCTGCTGAAGAAAGTATTTTCTTTACTTCTTTTTCAGTCGCCTTCTTGCCTTCTGAAATTTGTTTTTCTTTGAGCTCAAGGGCCTTCTTTTCCCCTTCCAGCCGGATATCCTCAGCTTTCTTTTTTGCGGAGAGGGAGATTTTCTCGGCATTTTGGCGGGCATCCTCCCTTAGCTCTTCCGCCTTCTGCTCGGCGGACTTAACATCTTCTATTGTTTTCATAAATGAAGCGTCATTTTCCTCCATAACCACACCGCTAAGGGATGAGAATTAAGACATAACTATTTTTAAAGCTATCTCGTCTTAAAGAAACTCCACGGGCCGGATGTGGGAGTGGTATCCTGAACTGCCCTATAGGTGAATGTTATGGGAGCATACAAATACATGAAAAAAACATACCAGGAAGAGCTCCGGGAAAGGAGCGCATTGCTCAAGGACAAGATCTTCCGCTGGAGGCGGGGGCCTGTTGTGCATGGCGTTGAGAGGCCATCTAATCTTGTGCGTGCACGCACCCTCGGATACAAGGCCAAAGAGGGATACGTAGTTGCAAGAGTAAGGGTAGGCAAGGGACGCAGAAGGAGGCGCACCTCAGGCAAAGGAAGGAAGCCTGCGCATGCTTACCTCTATGTGCAGCCAGGCTCAAGCCTCAGGACACAAGCAGAGCAGAAGGCAAACAGAAAATACTCAAACCTTGAAGTGCTCAACTCATACCTCGCAGGTGAGGACGGAAACTACAAGTTCTTTGAGGTCCTGCTAGTTGACACCCGCCGTAATAGTGAAGTGAAACTAAACAAAAGGCGGGTCTACCGCGGAATGAGCAGCTCAGGAAAAAAGACACGGGGCCTCAGGGCAAAAGGAAGGAAGGCACAGAGGAAAGGTTCCAAGAACAAAAAAGAAAGGAACCAGAATAAGAGCCGCAGGTACAGGAAAAGATGAAAGGCTGTTTTGACATCCTGAAATTTGAATGCGAAAGCCCGGAGGAATACGGGTTTTCCAAAACTTATTTTTTCAATTCTGTAAAAGAAAGGATAGTATTTGCAGAAAACGAAAAGGAAGCAGTGAAACTCCGCAACCGCAACGTTCTTGTGAGAGTTTCAGGGTACCCTATGAGCCTTGAGCTAGTGCGGGGCTTTGAGGAGAAAAACGCGTTGTTCCTGCTGGACTTTTCTGAAATAACCAAAACAGGCAGGGGGAAGCGGGCTTCTGTGCTTAAGCGAATGCGAAACTTTGCCCGGATGTGTCTTAAGTACAAGGTCCCCTTTGCGGTGGCGAGCTTTGCGGAAAACGAGGGGGAGATGCGCACTGCGGAGGAACTTGTGCACATTGGGTTTCTGATTGGGCTGAACAGGGGAGAGGGGCAGGGAGCACTTTCCCGCCTTGAGAAAATCCTTGGATAAAACGGATTTCTCATTCTTCAGTTGGAAACTCCTGCCCGGTTATTTTCTCGTAAACATCCAGGTAAAGGTTGCTCACAACTTCAATTACGTGGTTTGGTAACTCGGGGGGAGGATATGTCTTGTCCCAGTCTAGGGTTTCTAGGTAGTTGCGGAGATACTGCTTGTCCAGGGAAACCAGCTGGCCCTGCTTGTATTTGTCCAGGGGCCAGTAGCGGGAGGAGTCCGGAGTAAGCACCTCATCGATAAGTATTAATTCCCCGGACGGGAGTTCTCCGAACTCAAACTTGGTATCTGCAAGAACCAGGCCACGGGAAAGGAGGTATTCGTGCCCAAACTTGTATAACTCAAGGCATTTTTCCTTTACAAGAGCCAGTTGTTCCTGCCCGATTATCTCTGCTGCTGCCCCTTCCGTGATATTAACATCATGGCCTTTTTCAGCCTTGGTGGAAGGAGTAAAAATAGGCTCGGGCAGCTTGTCCCCGTCATTCATTCCTTCAGAGAGGCCTATGCCGCAGACCGAGCCTGTTTTTCTGTAGTCCTTGTAGCCGCTACCAGTGAGGTAGCCGCGCACAATTACTTCAATTTTGAGGGGCTTTGCCTTCTTTACAATCATTGCGCGGCCCTGGAGGTATTTTGGAAGCGTGTCAGGCATCTGGGTGGTGATTAGGTGGTTGGGGAGAATGTGTTTTGTTTTATCGAACCAGAACTTGGAGAGTGTGGAGAGCACCGCGCCCTTGTAGGGGATTCCTTCATTGAAAACCACATCAAATGCGCTTATGCGGTCGGTTGCAACCATGAGGATTTTGTCATCTTCATAATCATACATTTCGCGGACCTTGCCTTTGTGGATTAACGGTAAGTCCAGATATGTTTTAGTAATTGGTTCCATAACTCCACCCTTGGAGGGGAATTAGGCAAAGAGCTTTTTTAAGTTTTGTTGGTTGGGCCTCTTCTCAGATAAGCCAGGGCAGAAGATTGTTTCCTGGGAAGGTTGCGCGGAATCCTCGTTCTGGAGCGCTTAAAATCCGGCCTCAGCACCCTGGGTCTCGGCAGTTTTTCTTCAGGCTCAGGCACAAGGGCCCGGTTTATCTGCTTTCCTATAAAAATCAGTTGTGCGTCGTCCAGGTGCCTTTTTAGAACATTAAGAAAAGAAGATTCCTTGCGCGGGCCACTATTAACCTCTGAAAAAATAGCCTGTGCTTCCACTGTGCGGTCGTGGATAATCCAGGAAGACATCTGCTCCACAGTCGATCTTCGATCAGCAATTGTTAGGGGATTTCCATTAAGAAGGCATTCGGAACCGGCATTATAACTACGCGGGGCATATGCTGCAATGGCCAGGAGAGTAGCCAGTGAATCTACTGCAATTTTTGAAGATTTTGTTTTTAGGGTGTTTTTATACAGGCTGGGTATCGCTGTTTTTCCAAACCAGAAAAGCGTGCAGATTGCCGCATATCTTACTGTGAAAACATCTGATTTAAAAATTCCAATTATTGGGCCGATTGCCTCTCGCGCATCAAACAGGCTAAGCATAACTGCGGCACTCTGTTTTATTTTTGGGTGGAGGTTTTCCAATGCTGAAATAAGTGCGGGGACTGCCTGAACTCTTGGCATAGAGTAGAAATGGGTGCATGCGGTGTAGAATTCGGGTGTGTTCAAGCCCCTGGAAAAATCAGCAATATGCTGCCGGAGTTCTTCAGGGGTGCGCGGGCCCCTCTCTGCCCTTAAGGCAGGGTCCATCTCCAAACGCTCGATGTGGTCTATGATACTGAGTATCAATCCCATTTTAACCGGAAATAATTGGGTGCAAAACTATTTAAAAATCTTTTTCTTACACTTAAAAACACAATTTAGCCAGAACCGGATTCATTATAGAGCTCTAGGAACTCATCCAGGTCCACTGCATTTATAATGGGCTTGTCAAAAAGCTCGGAATCCTCATCAACGCGGGGGCAGGCAGTGTTTATGTAGCACTCAAACTGGGGGAAATTCCCGATGGAAACAGGGTTGAACTCATTTGAGACAAGGATTTCTGCAGCAAAGCCTGCATCCTGGAGCTTCCTTTTTGCCTCACGCGCAACTTCCGGGCAGAACTGCCCTGGCTTGGTAGAAAGGAGAACTGCGAAAACCTTGCACTCTAGGGCCTTGAGCATCCTGCCCTTCTTCCTTTTGCGTATTTTCTCTATTTCATCATTTACCTGCCTGCATTGCCCAGAAGAGGGATTGAGGGAGAATACAGGGAGATCAGAGTGGATTCCGGTTGGGTGGAATTTGCCATCGCCTACATAAAGGATTGCATCTGCATTTTCAGAAACAGATGTTGCAGCGGTTGGATCGCACCCGAGAACCTGGCCAGGGTGCGCGGTGAAGCAGCCCTTCCCAATGAGCACTTCCTTGCCTTCTTTTTCCAGGAAGGATTTCACCTGCTCCAGCTGGGGAATGTGCTGCACTGTTGTTACCAGCACAATACGCTCTTTTCCTTCAAGGAAGGAGAGTGCGCCCTCCAGCTTTTCCACATCTAGATGTGCATAATATTCGCGGTATTCAACCTGGAATGGAAGGCTCGTGCGTATAAACTGGGAGTGGCCAAAATGAATCAGTTTGTCTATATTCAAGGCTGATGCCTCTTCCATGGGGAGGTCACAGGCTCCGTAGCATGCAGAAGAGGAAAGGTAAACTTCCTGGCCTTCCTTTTCTAGTTTTTGGGCTTCGGAAAGTGCATTTTTCTTGAGTCCTTCGGGAAACTGCAGCAGGATTTTCATGGGCTCACCCTTGTTTTGCAGTATAAAGTTTCACGAGATTTCATCGCAAGATGAAACAGATCGGGAAACTGCAGCAGGATTTTCATGGGCTCACCCTTGTTTTGCAGTATAAAGTTTCACGAGATTTCATCGCAAGATGAAACAGATCGGGAAACTGCAGCAGGATTTTCATACTATTGAAAGGGATAGAAAAGAAAAAAAAGCATATACATAGCTTGGGGGAATCAGGAGGTCTGGGAACATCCGGTTTGGAAAGAAGAAAAAGGAAGAAAGAGGGGGCTAATCACGCTCACGGGTTTCTTCAGGGCCGCTGTACCTGTTTCCCTCGCGTATGTCCCGGAGATACTTAAGGGTCATTTTCTGCTCCGCCGAAGCCACAATCTTCCTGGTGCGCTCAACCGCATCCGGGTTCACGCTCATAGAGGTGATTCCAAATTCTACGAGTTTCTCCGCAAACGTGGGGTAAACGCTGGGGGCCTGCCCGCAAAGCGAGGATGTAATCCCATACTTGCGGGTGGTTTTGATTACGCGCTCAAGCGCGCGGTAGATTGCATTATTGCGCTCATCAAAGCCTTTTGCAAGGGTTGCGTTGTCCCTGTCTATGCCGAGCATCAGCTGAGTCAGGTCGTTGGTGCCTACGGAAATCCCATCAATTCCTTCCTCGCAGAACTCATCTATCTGCATCACTGTGCTCGGAACCTCAACCATTATCCAGAGCTGGAAATCCTTGGTCTGATAGAGTTCAACCTTGCGCATCATGTCCTTGATTGCGCGGAGCTCGCCAATACGGCGCACAAACGGCACCATCATCCAGAGGTTTGTGAGGCCGAGTTCATTGCGCACCTTCTTGATTGCCTTGAGCTCCATCTTGAAAACTTCTGGCTCGTTTATGTAGCGCGCCGCGCCGCGATATCCCATCATGGGGTTTGCTTCTTCAGGCTCGTATTCCCCCCCTCCCTTCAGGTTGCGGTACTCGTTGGTCTTGAAATCGGTGGTGCGGTAAACAACCGGGCGGGGATAGAACGCAGATGCAAAGCGCCGCATCCCTTCTGCAAGCTTGTTTATGAATTCGTTTTCCCTTCCGTCCTCATACATCTTGCGGGGATGCTCACCCATATCCGCAATCATGAACTCTGCACGGAGGAGCCCTATTCCATCTGCAGGGAGCTTGGCGGTTTTTTCCGCAAGGTCTGCTTCTGCAAGATTTACGTAAATCTTTGTGCCTGTTACCGGGGCTTCATAAGCAGAGGGTGCGGGCGCTGACTCTCCTGCTGGCTTTGGCTCTCCGAGTGCCACTTTTCCCTTGTAAATTATTCCATGTGTTCCATCAACCGTGACATCCATGCCCTCCTTCAGCATATCCGTGGCACGCTGGGTTCCCACAACACAGGGAATTCCCAGTTCCCTGCTCACAATTGCTGCGTGCGAAGTCATTCCGCCCGTGTTTGTAACAATTGCAGCTGCCTTTTTCATTGCAGGGACAAAATCGGGTGTGGTCATGTCCGTAACAAGTATTGCCCCTTGAGGCATCTTGGAAATATCCTTTGCGCTTTCAAGCAGGGCGACTTTTCCTGTACCGAATCCGGGGGATGAGCCCAAGCCGCGCAGCATAACCTCTGCTTCCGAAGGCTCGTCCTTTTCCTCCATCTCCTCCGGCTCAGAGGGCCCGGGAAGCTCTTCTTCAGTAAGAGTAGTGATGGGGCGGGACTGCACGATGTAAATTTCGCCATTCGCATATGCCCACTCCGCATCCTGGGGAAATTCATAATGCTCCTCAAGCTTCACCCCTAATTTCGCAAGCTCCACAATATCTTCATCCGGCAGTTTCTGCTTATCCTGCATCTCGTCTTTTATCTCTGCTTTTGCATTCTCCCCCTTGTGCTTCATTACCATCCATGTCTGCTTCGCAATATCTTTTTTGAGGATTTCAAAGCTGTCTTTGTCCACCACATAAGTATCAGGTGTTACCGAGCCGGAAACCACAACTTCGCCAAGCCCGTAAGCAGCCTCAATCATCAGCTCGCTCCTCCTGTTGCTTACCGGGTTTACGGAGAACATGACTCCTGCCTTTTCGCTCTGGACCATCTCCTGGACTATCGCGGAAAGGCCCACCTTCATATGATCAAAATCATTCTGCTCCCTGTAGAATATTGCACGGGCAGTAAAAAGCGATGCCCAGCATTCCTTAACTGCCTTCACCACCCCATCAGGGCCATGGATATTGAGGAAGGTGGACTGCTGCCCTGCAAAAGATGCGCCCGGAAGGTCTTCTGCAGTTGCAGAGCTGCGCACCGCAACATAAACCTCTTCTTCTCCGCGCATCTGGCAGAGCTTCTGGTAGTTTTCTTTTATCTTGGCTTCAAGTTCCGGGGGCGTTTCCCCTTCAATAATCAATTCCTGTATCCTCTCCGCGGTTTCCTGAAGCTTTGCAGTGTCATCTACATCCAGGCCGGAGAGCATTTCGGTTATTTTTTCTGTGAGGTCGTTTTGCTCTAGGTGCTTGAAATAAGCCCCGCTTGTGGTTACAAAGCCCGGGGGCACGGGAAAGCCTGCCTTCAGCATCTCTCCTAGGTTTGCACCTTTTCCCCCTGCCTCAGCAAGGCTGCCCTTGTCTAATTCTTCAAACCAAAGAACATCTTTCATGAACTCACCTGTTCCAGAATATGAAGACAAATTATAAAAGGATTACACAAGCGCTCAAAGATCTGCGCGCTTATCGGCAGTTGTGCGGGGAGGCGCAAAGAGCCCATCTTTTCCCATTTTTACTGTGCTGGCTGGATTTGGCCAGGGCGAAATTTGATGCCCTACTGAGCCATTTCTTTTCACTAATCATGAGATAGAAGCTAGAGGGAATCAGACCTCGCATTGAGGAAATTTTTGAATTGTTGGTGTTTAGTCAGGCCTGAAGCAAAGCAATAGCATTCTCTGGCCTGAGCCTGCAATCCTAGCTTCTGGAAAAATTCCCCTGCCATCCCATACAATTTTGCTGCCCTTTCAGGCTCTGCATCCTTGCACTTTGCTGCTGCTTTTTTGTATTCTCCGGCTGCAGCTTCCAGGCTGGCACTCCTTTTCAGACCCTCAAAATGGTTTCTGGAAACCATTAGCATCATATCTCCTGCCATTTCATGCAGGTCGGCAGAAAACGCGGGATTTGATGCTCCGGAGGCTGCAAGCTGGAATTTGGAAAATGCGCCCTCGAGATTGCCTTCCCTCTTAAGCGAAGCGCCTTCGTTTACAAGCCTGCGGGTTTCCCTGCCCATATAAAACATGCGGTGGAGGGGGCCCTTCTTCAAAAAAGGATTTTGTGACCATGTGCGGGGAAGAACCCTTCCGCCGCCTTTTCCTTCCTTTGGAGCTTTTTGCTTTGAAACCATAAGTATCTACATATAACCAGCAAAGTTTATAAAAGAGGGCACAAATGTAAAATGAAATTATACATTCCAGCCTTCAAATGTGCAGTTCTCCTGAGGAACATTCAGGTCCTCAAGCAGGAGCTTGCGGAAAGCGTCCACCATCCGGGCAGGCCCGCATACAAAATACCTTTTCTTTTCCGGGCTGCTGAGGTGTTTTTTGAGCATCTCCCCGTCCAAGTGCCCGGTTTCATGCTCCCAGCCCGGAGGCTCTTCCCGGCTAAGGGTAAAAACCGTGCGTATGTTTTCATTTCGCAAATCAAGCTCCCTGAGCTCATCAAAAAACGCAAGCCCCTCCTTTCTCCTTGCAGAATAGAAAAGAATGGCCTTCTGGCACTCGGACTTTCCGTCCCTGTCTCTGAGTATGGAAATCATGGGGGTTATCCCTATTCCCCCTGCAATGAGCACGTACTCCTCGCAGGTCTCATAAATAAACGGGCCTAGGGGACCCTCCACTATAAGCCTGTCTCCTTCCTTAAGGCCGGGAACTCGGGAGGTAAATTCCCCATCTACGAGCTTTATCGCAAACTCAAGATGTTCAGAGCCAGGAGAAGATGCAATTGAATAAGCGCGCTTTGTTTCAGAGGGGAGAGTAAGGAGCATGAACTGGCCTGGTGTGTAGGCTATCTGCTCCCCATCTTCGGGGGCAAGCTTCAGGGAAACAATGCCCTCGGCAATCTCGCGGTTGCTTTTTACAACATACGTCTTTGATTCCATTTCAAACATCCGGCAGGTACGCGAAAGCACGGCCTTTCTATCCACTATTAATCATCATTCTTTTTATGCTTCCGCCCAAAGAGCTGTTCAATCCCAGGGCTCGGACTTTATCCTCTTCTTTGAAACCCGCATCTCTGAGAGGATTGTGTTCATGCGGTTTACAAAAGTTGAGGGGCCGCAGATATAATAGTCCTTTGTGCGGGGTTTAGGCACAAAGCTCTTCAGCATATCCTTGGAAATCTGGCCCACTTTTCCAGGCCAGTCCATGGGGCGCTCATTCAGGATGGTCATCAGTATGTTTACCCGCTTGTGATTGTCAAACTCCCTGAGTCGCTTCTCATTCAGGACCTCCTTGCGGTTCCTGTTCTCATAAAGAAGATGGATTTCCAGCTTCTTCCGCTTCTCAATAAGGGACTTGCCGATTGAAGAGATGGGAATGAGCCCCAGGCCCTTGCAGAGAAGCACGGAACTGGAGGGCTTTGGGAGAATCGTAAAATCCCCGTAGGGGCCTTCAAAATAAAGCTTGGAGCCCTTCTTCTCTTCTGCAAGGGCCTGCTTGAATGGTGAAGATGGCTTAAACATGAACATTGTTTCCTTCTCTTCGGGCGCGGAAAAGAAGGAGAATGGTTCAAAGCTGATGAGCTTGGAATCCAGATAGAGCTTGACAAACTGCCCCGCCTTGAACCTGAAGCCCTTTGGAAACTTCAGCGTAAGAAGATAATGCTCTCCCTCTTTCTTCAGTGAACTGATAGTGCATGCAGAGGGCTTTTTCTTTGCCATGAGGCGGTATCAAAAAGGAATAATATAAAGTTTTCGTTGCCTTCAGGAGAAAAACCCGAGAACCTGCAGGGTGAGTATTGCGACAGGGACAATATATTTTGCCATCAGGTAAACGGGGGAAACCAGGAAACCGGGAAGGGCCTTCCGGAGCTCTCTGCGGCAGCCATTCCAGCCCCAGGTAATTGAAACTATTGTTGCAACAACCACCAAGGGGGCGAGGCGGCCTACAATCTCTGCATCCATGAACTCAAGGAAGGGGATGCCATTGAGTGTGAAATCTGCGGCAAGGGGACTATAGCTTAGCGCAGAGGGAATAAAAAAGACCAGGAGCAGGA
This sequence comes from Microcaldota archaeon, assembly GCA_014727925.1. GTDB lineage: Archaea > Micrarchaeota > Micrarchaeia > Anstonellales > Bilamarchaeaceae > CAIKOA01. The sequence continues at coordinate 78,168 of WJMN01000047.1, read as the reverse complement.
GAAGCATTGCTCCGCTTGCTGTTCTGCGGGAGCCGGTCTTGATTTTAAGGTTATCCACAAGAGTTTCAGAAAGGGAAACCGCAGAAGTTATTGCTGCACTCAGGAGCAGTATGAAGAACAGTGGCATCAGGAATTCCCCATACTCTAGCGAAAGGAAGGCAAGGGGAAGAGATTCAAATGCAAGCTGGGGCCCGGAGGAAACCGGGATGGAAAATGTGAAGCTGATTGTGAAAATCACCAGGGCCCCGGTTATTGCAATGGCGGCATCAGAAACCGCAATTGCAAGGGAGGAATGAAACACATCTGCTTTTTTTCCGAGATAGCTGCCGTAGGTGAGCATCACCGCCATGCCTACAGAAAGCGAAAAAACAGCCTGGGTTATTGCATTGATTATATTCAGGGGAGAAGTTACCTCACCCATATTGATAGTAGTAAGATATGAAACCGCTTCGGAAAAGCCGGGAAGAGTGAGAGAATGCAGGAGAATAAAAACAAGGGAGCCAAAGAAAATTGGGAAAAGATAGATATTGACCTTTTCTAGCCCATCCTTTATGTCCATCCTGGAAACAAGCTCAACCAGCGCCAGGCAGGCAATCCCTGCAAGTGGAAGGGCCCACCCTGATGCTGCCTCGGAAAATGGAATGTGGTTTCCACCAAGTGAGAAAAATGCGTAGAAAAGCGTCCAGCCCATTATCACTAAGTAATATGAGAGTATGAGGAGGCATAGGGCAAGGGGAAGGGCTGAAACCCACCATTTGTCCCTGAGCATCTTCCTAAAAGCATTGACTGCCTCAGCCCTCAGGGCCTTGCCCGCGGTAAGCTCAACAAGCAGTGCAGGAATACCCACAAAAAGCACCGCTGCCAGGTAAAGGACAAGAAAAGAGCCGCCCCCGTGCAGCCCTGTAATGTAGGGGAACCTCCAGATATTCCCGAGCCCAACCGCGGATCCGATGCATGCCAAAATGAAAACCCAGTGCCTAGACCAGGTTGCCCGGGGAGGGCTGGGGATAATCTTCATGTGGAAAATCAGGGCTTAAGGATTAAAAAAATGCTGGGTCACTCCCTTGCCCTAAACATCTCGGCAACTGCCTCCAGCTCTGAATCATCCGGGCATGCATCATGGCGGAGGCAAGCGCCGTATGTTCTCTCAAAATCTGATATGCTGCGGAGAGTATCTGGTTTCCTGAAAAGAACAGGGTGTGCAGGGTGGCCCTTGGAGAGGGGCTCTTCAAATGAAGGAAACTCAAAAAGGCGGATTTTCCACCTGTGGGAACTAAGCTTCTCCAGGAGCCCTTTTGCCTCTTCAACAATATTGTCCAGGGCCATTCCAAACCGGACTTTTAACTTTTCAAACAATCCTGAGAAATCTGAATCGTGGTACCCTTTGCATCCATAATCCTCCCTGATAAACGAAAGGGTATCAGCAAAATGCCAAAAAGGGTCTCCCATTGAAAGGGCATGCGCATCAGGCACCTTCTCAAAGCCCTCCTCAAGATAATACTGGGCACCATATACAGAAGTGAAAACATTTGCATTCATTGCATGCAGCTCTGCAACAACAGTGCCTTCGGGATTTTGGTCAAATGCGCTGGATAGTGTATCCAGCCTGAAGAGTATGTCTTCTGCACTCATGAGCAGAGAAATGGCATCCTTGGGGAAATGGCCTTCCCTGCCTTCTTTGGTGGAATCAATATAGCTTCTTAGCTCCCATATCCTCTTCATCATCCCCTCCCGGTGGGACTGCTCAACTTCAATTCCTCGCTGCAAAAGCTTTTCTGCAAGCCTCTTCATTACCGAGAGAGTCGTGGGGTTCTCATTGCTATGGGGTGAGAGCAGGATTGCCTTTTTTGGGAATTTGCCCATGATTTTCTCTGCATCCGGAGGATGTGGGTCTTCCACCACGGGCTGGAGCATCATTTTCATGGTTTTTTTACTCCGTTCAGGTTTAAAAATGTATCTCTTTTAACCATAAATGGACACATTCCCCAAGCAATATAAACTTAGACAGGGAGTTGTGCAAATATGAAGGAAGCAATGTGCTATACAAAACAGGAGGGCGGGGATGTGCAGTGCTACCTGTGCAGGAGGATGTGCAGGATAAAGCCTGGGGAAACAGGCTACTGCCATGTGCGGGAAAACAGGGACGGGACGCTTTACACGCTCCCTTATGGAAAGGCAGTAGCAGTGAACGTGGACCCTGTTGAAAAAAAGCCTTTTTACCATTTTATGCCCGGGGCAGACTGCTTTTCTTTTTCCACGGTGGGATGCAATTTCAGGTGCAAGTACTGCCAAAACTGGGAAATAAGCCAGGCATACTCCGGGATTGTGGGGGAGGACTGGCCTCCGGAAAAAATCGTTGAATACAGCAGTTCCAACAATATTTCGGGAATTGCATATACCTATACTGAGCCAACCATATTCATGGAATATGCGCTGGATACTGCAAAGCTTGCGCACCAGAAGGACATCTTCAACGTATTTGTAACTAATGGATATGAGAGCGATGCAGCGATTTCTGAGATGGCGGGGAGAATTGACGCTTCACGGATTGATTTAAAGGGGTTCAACGAAAAGATTTACAGGGATGTTTGCGGGGACGTGGAACTTGAGGGGGTGCTTGCAACCATAAAGGGGCTGTACAAAATTGGGCACATTGAAATCATAAATTTGGTTGTTCCGGGGTACAATGATGACGAAGATGATTTGCGCGCAGTGAGCAAATGGTGTGCGGAGCTGGACCCCAACGTGCCGCTGCACTTTATCGGGTTTTACCCTGCAAACAAGATGGAGGACGTTCCCAGCACAAAACTGGACACACTTTTGAAGGCACGGGAAATTGCAATGGATGAGGGAGTGAAGTTTGCCTACTCAGGAAACAGGATGGATGAAAAAAGCGAGAGCACCTACTGCCCAAAATGCGGGGAGATGGTTGTGTGCAGAAGGGGGTTTGGTGTTGTTGAGAATAAGGTTGACGGATACAATAAGTGTCCTGAATGCGGGGAAGAACTGTATTTTGTAAATGATATTAATGAGTACTGGAGAAAAAACGGAAAAAGAAATGATTAGAGGGGATGTGGTTCCACTAAAGAGGAGGATGCTTCCCCTACAGGATATGGAAAACGGAGGGGATTAGCCTCGGGGAACCTCAAGTATTGCACCCATCTTTGTGCCAGGAGGGAGTGCAGAGCCGCGTATTATCAGCTTGCCGGAGATTGGAGTAATTGCAGCAATCATGGGGGCAAGCCCGGCTCCCCTTAACCCAAAAATAGTGACCATCGGGTCTGTTTTTCTCCTGCTCAAATAAGAATCAGGGCTGAGGTTTCCATCAGAACCAAGGTAAAGCTCGGCGCTCTTGAAACCAACACGAATAGGCTTTGTGCCTTCCTTTGCCCTAAAGTAAACTCCCTGGCCCTGTTCTGAGAATTCCCATGAGCCGGAATCAAGGATTATCCTTCCTCTTTTACCGGGTGTAAAGCCTGGAGGGAGTTCCAGGGAGCATCCCTTGCAGGGGCTTTCTTCAGGCTCTGAAAACATTCTCCCAGGGCGATTTTCGTGCGGATACTCAAAAAGGAGCGCATCAACCCAGAAGGGGCAGGCATGGCTGAGTATGTTAAGCAGCCCTTTTCTCTCCATGCCCTCTATAAAGCAGGAATAGGCAGGGTTTTCCAGCAGCACGCCGCCATCTTTTTCAGTTATGGTTGATTCATCGGTTGAGGGAAGGGTGTGCAGCGCTTTTATCAGCTTCACTGCAGATGTGAAAGAGATTGGCCTTGCCCTGTCAGGTCCGGGCTTGCACAAATCAAAAAAGCTCTGCCGGCTGTTGCGAAGCAGATAGCTCCCTGCAACCCGGAGCACAGGAATGTTCTTGTTTTCCGTAATTTTCGAATTGTTCTTGGCCATTGCCTCCCACCTTCAAATATCGTGTACAATAACACTTATTAAGATATTATGACAACCTTTAAGCAGGGTAGAAAAAAATGTCAAACATTTTCAGGCAGCTTGGGGATGGGGGGAAGATATTCAAGAATGAAGGGGCATTTGCGCCGGAGTACATTCCTGAGGACATAGTGAAGAGGGAAAGCGAAATCAAGGAACTTGCCTTTGCCCTTCGCCCTATTTCAGAGAACAGGAGACCCCAGAGCATAGTAATTTACGGGGCTCCGGGAACCGGAAAAACCTGCACAGTGAAGCATGTGCTGGGTCAGCTAACCGAATACACCTCCAGGTGCTTTTCAGTTTACCTAAACTGCTGGAATTACCCGAGCAGGTTTTCCATACTCAGCAGGCTTGCAGAAGAAGTGGGAATATTCATACCCAGGAGGGGGGTAGCAGTTGATGAGGTTAGGGCAGAACTGGTCGGTGCGCTAAAGCATGCAAAAAAAGTTCCGGTAGTTGTGCTGGATGAAGCAGACGTGGTTGCAGATGAAGAGCAGGAAATATTCTATGATTTGCTTAGGATGAAAGAAAATGACGGGATTGATGTGGGGGTAATTGCAATCACAAACAGGGGGGACGTGCTTTCTCAGCTGGATGACCGGGTGCGGAGCTCTTTGCTGCAGTCGTTTATGGAATTCAAGCGGTATAGCCCTGCTGAGCTGAAGGAAATTGTCAGGGAGCGTGCGCGGATTGGGCTCTTCCCCGGAGCATATACTGAAGAAGTTGTTGGGATGTGTTCAGGATTCGGGGCAAAAAACGGGGGGGATGCAAGAGTTGCACTTAATTTGCTCTGGCTTGCGGGGAGAAGTGCGGAAAAAGATGCGCGGGACGAAATCACTGTTGATGATGTGGAGGCAGTCAAGGGAAGTGTGCTTGGGAGCCTGAAGAAGGAGAAAATTGAGAGCCTAGATGGGCTGGACAAGCAGATTGTGGAGATAATCAGGGGAGCAGGTGAGGATGGGATAAAAAGCGGGGAAATTTATTCAAAGGTGGAGAGGAATGAGCGAACCGTGCGGATGCGCCTGGGGAAGCTGGAGAGCATGGGGCTCGTTGAGGCCGTGTTTTTAGGAGGGGGAGGCGGAAGGACCAGGGTTTTTAAAATACGAAAATGAGGGGCTACTGTCGTACATACTCAAGAACTTCGGGGAGAATTGTGCGGAACTCCATTTCTGAATAGTCTGCAAACCATGGGCCCAGCACGAAATACTTAAGGAAGAAGTAAAACAGCCAGAAAAATACATAAGCAATGAGGAGTTTGAAAACTGTTTTTGCATTTTTTGGGGTGGGGCAGAATGCAAGCCATGCAGACAGAATTCCTGCAAGGCCAATGCCTGCGGAAATAATGTATGAAAAGCCCCAGGAATATATGAAATTCACGATGCAAACAAGGAGTACGAAAAGTGCGGGGGCAGCCGGGCCATATCCAACTGCGAAGGTGTTTATGCCCGAGTTCCTGTCCTCCCTGTAGTCCATTATCGTGGCAATTGCATGGATTGCGGAAAATCCTGCAGAAACAACAAAAAGCTCAGGGTATGGGAAGAATTCCCCTGAAAGCGTATAAGCGAACATAAATGGGCCGACTCCATAGCCGCCGCTGAGAAAAGAATCCCAAAACGGGCGGGCCTTGAAGCGGAAAGGGGGCGCAGAATATAGGTAGGGAACAGCAACCATAAGGAAAGAGAATGCGAAATGCAGGGGCTGGAAGGAGAGGGCGGAAGTAAAGATTATTGCAATTGAGAAGAAAATTATGAGATGTTTTACCCATGGGATGTCCTTCTTTTCCAGTCTTGCGCCCCACATGCCTCCCTTGCGCGGGCTGCTTTTGTCCACCTCATTATCATATATGTCGTTTAGCCCGTAAATTATGAATGCGAAGGGAAATGTGAGGAGAAGCATTTCAACCGTTTCAAGGGGGCCGCGGGGAATCCCAGCCATAAACAATCCTGCGAGGTAAACAAGCATGGGCCCAAGCCAGAAAACAGGGCGGCTTATGGAGATTGCCTTCTTGAGCTTTTCCAGCACTACTCCTCCCTCCTTATTGCATAATCAGCCATGCCGGAAAAAAGGGAGCGCTTTTCGGGGGAGAGAACAGAAAGGCAGGATTTTGCCTCGGAAAGGAGGCGCTCGCAAGCTGTGTTTGCGTAATCAATTGAGCCGTGCTCTTTTGCAAGAAAGAGGACGCGGGAAACCTCTTCTTTGGAATTTCCATGCTTTCCCAGAATTTGCAGAACTTCATTCTTCTCGTTTTCCGGAAGGGAAAAAAGAAGCTTGAGAGCCACAAGTGTTGGCTTTCCTTCCCTTATGTCTTCTCCTGGCTCTTTATTGTATTTATCCGCATTGGAAACCAGGTTGAGAACATCGTCCTTTATCTGGAAGGCAAGACCGATTTTCCTTCCGAATTCCTGCAGAGAAAGCTGGAGCTCCTCGGGAGCATCGGCGGAAAATGCACCCATCTTGCATGCAAGGCCGATAAGTTCCCCTGTCTTTCCTGATGCCATCCGGAGATATTCCTCTTCGGAAACAGAAAAATTGCGGTTGCGCTGCCAGAACAGCTCGGTGCCCTGTGCCTCAACAACAGAAGAAAACCCGTCAACCATTATCCTGAGTGCTTCCAGTCGCTTATCCGGAGGGTCGCTGCTTGAGAGCACAGCTGACCACATTGCCCGGTAGAGAGCATCCCCTGCATTTACTGCAGTAGGGATTCCATATTCTGCATTAATGGTTGGCTTGCCCCTGCGCAGGGAAGAATTGTCCTCCACATCATCATGAATCAGGGTAAAATTATGGAAAAGCTCAACTGCAACTGCATAGTCCATTGCATCAGATTCCGAGCCTCCCGCGGCTTCTGCGCATGCAAGGGTAAGCGTTGGGCGGATGCGCTTGCCCCCCCGGAAAATAAATTCCCGGAGCATGGAATAGATGTGTTCAGGTTCACTGGGGATTTTTGAAAGCAGGCAATCGTCTATCTTTCTCCGCTTGATATTAGAATATTCCTGCACATTCATCTGGAGACCTCCGGATGGTTTCTGGGCTATCTCTTTTTGCCCGGATAATTGATGTAAATAATGACAAAAAGGCCAAGAATCGCCAGCCCTGCAACCCAATAGTACCAGCATACTCCCAGCACTTCAAGGCAGATGCCCACGAGACAACATGGAGGGGTTTCCCCAGCCTCTTCTTTGGGCTCTGCCACAGACGGAACCTCCTGGGCCTGGGAAGGCGGGGTTATTTCGGGGCCCGGGCCTTCCTCAGTAGGCTCAATTGCAAGCACGCACTCATTTTCTATGCACCAATGGCCTGCCGGGCAATCAGCATCTAAATAGCATTCTTCCTTTGAAGGAGTGCCTGCTGGAGGCTCCTCTTCAGGAATTGGCTCGGCAGGAGGGGCTTCCCCGGAGGGGGTGGTGCAGTTTAGTATCTCAATGCTGCCTGTTTTTTCCGTATAACCTGCTGCGCCTGCTGAGTAGTAATATGTTCCGGGAAATGTGGGGGTGAATGAAGCGCGGCCATGGCTTCCTGTTTCATCATGGCCATAAAACAGGGATTGGTTGTCTGGGCCATAAACCCGGATTGTGATTCCGCTTGTGCCAAGCCCGGAGCGGCTTGCAGTGAAATTTACTGCAGAGCCTGCGCATGCGCCTTCGACCTCAAGCTGATAATCTACATCATCTGGGCCATCGTCATCCTCTTCTTCATCCTCATCTTCATATTCAGTGTAATTGACCACATATGTAGAAAAATTGGAAATATCTACCCGGATTGTGTGGGCAGAGCGGTCAAACACTACATTCTGGCAGCGGTCTGCGGGGCACTCAATTCCACTCTGCATTGCATGTGTCCTGTTGCGGGTGAAATTGCCATAATATGTTATGCTGCCGTCCCACTCCCCGACATTATTATATATCAGGGAAATGTTGAAAAGGTCTGAAATCTCGCTCATATTTGCTCCTGGTGCAGTCTTGTTAACAGAAGCCATCCCTGTTTCAATGTATATCCCTTCATCTGAAACTACCAGGGGACCAGAAAGCAGTGAGGTATCCAGGTTCCATATTACAACATCTGTAAGCTGCCCATATGTTGTCAGGTTTATTGGCTCGGGCATATCATTTACATGGAGGGAACTGTTGTCCAGGGAAACCCGGATTCCCCCGAACTCGTTGTCAAAAGTAAGGTTCTGCACGGTGAAATTGGAATTGTGCAGTTCAAAGCGGCAGTTCACGGTTTTGGCAGGGGCATCCGCAAGCCTGAGGTCTGCTGCGCCATCTATTGCCATGGTTGACTGCTCCTCGCAGGAGAATGGAAGGGTGGTGTTGTCCTCAAAGGTTGAAAGCCCGATTCCCATAAAATCTCCCAGGTCAAGCTCATCCTGGAACATGTCCGGGGCACGGGTCCCGTTTATCACCATCCTGCCCCTGTAAAGGGTGAGGTTGTCCATCGTTGCATCATAGAAATCAGTTGCAATTATGGCGGGAAGCGTCTTGAGTTCAGAATTGAATGCATTCCCGCCTATAAGGAAAACAAATTCCAGTTCGGAATTTTCTACTACTCCATCACAGGAAGTCATGTTCAGGTCTTCGAGTAGCCCCCCCAGCTCACCTAGGTGCTTCTCTTCTGTATTGTAAACTGCACCAGAGAACAGGAGCCTGGAATCTGTAATATTCACGCAGTCTGCCCTTGCCATTATAAGCTCAGAATCAGTAAGGGTAGAGTTGTAGGCAAAGGAATTTAGGCGCATGTGGGAATTATCTATTTCAGAGTTTATCGCAAACCAGGAGAAATCCGAATCCGGGTCCAGTGTGGTTGTGGGTGCTGTGCCCCCCGGGCCATATGAAATCAAGGAACCATATGTTATATTGAGGGCATCCATCTGGAGGCGGCCGGGCGTATCTGAGGTGACTTCAAACTCAAATTCCCTGTCATAATAATTGCCTTCTGAGTCCGCATCAAAAACAATAACATCAGAATACATGCTCCTGTTTATGTATCCCATATATGAGAGGAGACCAAGATCAAACCACTTCTCCCCATAATAGTTTTCTTCGTATTCAACACTGTATGCCTCAAACCAGCGCACTGAACCATTGCCTTCTGTGAGATCTGTTGTGGGGTCAGATGTGATAGCAATATAAACGCTTTCATTATGTGGGGAACAATTCAGGGGCATGGGCATATCATCATAAAAGAATGCAGTAGTATCATTCGTGGAATAGTAACCCAGCTGGTGCCATCCGGTGGGTTCTCCCCAGCCCATAATGTAGGAGAGCTGGCTAAGGTTGGCAGCATAAGTTTTTGAGGTGTTGGGGCAGGTCAGCACAATATAGCCATTTGAGTAGATTATCCCTCCCCGGTAATTGTCTTCCAGTTCACTGAATCCGGCAGGAGACACAGTATCATTCATAAACATGAATCCTGGGGCTGCAGCAGGGTTTGATTCATTAAAATAAACTGATGTGGTAAAATAAATTCCTGATTCGTTGCTTGTGGGCGGGGCAAAGGACTCATTATAGTACATTAATATGCCTGTGCTGTTATCGTTTTCATCTGTATTGTATGAGTAGAGGTCAATTTTGCTCAGGGACGGCTGGTAGGAATAATATGGTATCTGTTTAGGCACAGATACATTGCGCATAAGCCACTTGCCAGTATCCAGTGGGGAATCAAAATGGTCAAATTCAGACCATTCCTCAGACCATGTGCCAGGGCCGCCAGAGTAAGCTGTTATGTTTATCCAGTCAACTGAAATATTGCCCATAAACCCATCAGTGAGGAAATCAGATGAAAACATTGGGTAGAGTTCCGCGGAGGTATGGTTTGTGCATTGGAAAACCTGCGCACCATCCACAGCATATGTTGCAGTGTCATTTGTGATGTTTATCCTGAACGTGTGGTAGCCTGAAGAAGTGGGGATAATGGATGCCCTGGTCCCATCCGGGCACCCGATGAGAGTTGCATTATTTCCAAAGGCTATGAAGCTGCGTAGCTGGGTGCCTGCGGATGCCATGGGGCCAGGGTAAGAATGGTTGGTTGTGAATGCAACCATTCCTGCGCCCTCTGGGAGTGGCATGGACATATTTATTGGCGGTTCTCCTGCAGTGGAGATATTTGCTTCAAGCACAAATGCACCTCCGCTGGAATCAATGGTGTGGTTGCGGTAATAATATGCAGATGAGCCAGAAGCGTTGCCTTCTGAATAAAGCTCAACTGTGCTCTGTGTGCTGTTGTCAACATACCATCCGAGGACAGAAGGGGTTCCCGCATATTCAAATACCCATGCAGGGTTCAGAGAAGGGCTGTTAAAATCATCTGAAAATGAAGCGCTGGGCACAGGGCCTGTATAATTGTTCAGATTCAACTGGAGCCTGCGGACTTCTGAGCGGTATTTTCCCGGGGTGCCGTATGCAGGGCAGTCCATCTCAAAAACAGAAGCATTCATCACAACCGTCCCATTGGGAATTGTAAGGTCGGGTATAAGCGCACTCAGGTTCATTCCCGGAACTGAAACCTGTATAGGGTATGCTGCTGAAGGGGAAGTGGTCTCCCTAACCTGATCCCAGCCATAGCATGTATAGGACACTCCTGAAAGGCGGGCATCGGTGAGCAGGTCAAACCCTGGTGGAAGTGCGGTCCCGGTAGCTGCAATCAGCTGCTCAATCAAATTCTCGGGAATAGATGGCTCTATTATCATAAATTGATATGTTACCGGGTCATCCACATCCTTCATCTTGGGGTTCTTCATGCTTATTCCCCATTCCATTGAAACATTCTCACCCGAAGATATTTTTGAAAGCATCCCTGTTATGGTGGGCGCCTGGTGCACAGAAAGATAGCTATTGAATCCTGATGCGTTTATTGAAACCTCCTCGCAGGAATCCAGGGTTCCGGGGTAAAACATGTAGGATTCTCCCCCGGGCCAGTGCATAGTCAGGTTAGATACATTGGAGCCCATATGCTCAATCGGGCAGATGCGCATGCTGAAATTCTGCACTACGCCTGGATTGCCCTCTGCAGGAATGGAAGAATTTCCCACTGTGGCGTATCTGGAGATATTGAGGTGGAAACTCTGGGACTCCGGGGGGGACTCAAATTGCAGCTCCTTGCTTGTAGAGAGGTCAGAGAACTTGTTGAGCTCCACAGGTATAGGTGGCTCCGGGATGATTATGCATCCAAAGATGAAAAAGAAAACTGCAAGCAGGACCGTCAGCTCATCAAAACGCCTGAAGCTGAAGGAACCTTTTTTTGAATGGGAAGACATTAGGAGTAATAATTAAAATAAGCATTATAAACATTTCCTTGGTGTGGTGGGCGAGGTGGGAGAAGATGTGGGAGTATGAGGGAAATGGAGGATTTAAAAGGCTTTATGCACATAAATTACCATAGAAAACAGCAGAGAGGTTTTGGTTTTAAAACCTTTCCAGCAATAAAAACAGCATGGGTTCGGAAATACGAGTAGGAGACATAATGAAAAAAGATGTTATTTCCATAGAAGAAACAGCACCTGTTACTGAAGTTGCAAAGCTCATGAAGTCCCACGATGTTGGTTCCATAGTGGTTGCAAAAAACGAGAAAGCCGAAGGGATTATCACCGAGAAAGACATAATACATAAAATCGTGGCAGAGGGTGCAGATGCTTCAAAAATCAATGCGGAAAAAGTAATGAGTTCACCGCTCAAGGTTGTGCGGCCCGCGACAAAACTTGAAGAGGCTGCAAGCATGATGCGGAAACACGGGCTCAAGAGATTTCCCGTGGTTGGTGAAGACAACCGGTTGGTGGGAATGATAAGCGAGGGGGACATAATGGGTGTTTTCCCCTCAATTGTTGACCTGCTAGAAGAAAGGGCCGAAGCAGGCCTGGTTTGAAAAGAATGGCAGCCAGCTGCCCTGTTTTGGTTTTGAAGGGGCGGCGGATGCAATATGCTCACGCTGTGCACAGGATGGCCGCGGTAGCTTCAAGCGATGACCGTTGCGTCAACAGTGCACAGCTCATACTCCTACTCATTTTGCAGCGGCAGCTTCTCCGAACCCTCAGCACGTGAAGATATGAAAATATGCGTAAGAGTGGTGCCAAATGCCGGAAAATTCAGGATAAGCAGCAACAGCGGCGGATGGAAAATATACGTGAAAGAGAAGGCAGAGGGAAACAAGGCAAATGCTGCAGTAATAAAGGGGCTGGAAAAACTCCTGGGAAAGGGGGTCCGGCTCATTTCCGGGGCAACGGCAAGAAAGAAGGTGCTGGAGATTGAGGGAAAAGAAAAAGAGGTCCTTGACGCACTCAGAAAAGCAGGCACAGGAAAAGGAGCTTAATAAGCTAATGGAAAGGCTCCGGGACTCTGTTGTCCTGGTGGAGGGCAAAAAGGACGAGAGGGCGCTGGAGCCCTACATGGAATCAGGGAAAATCCTGAAGGCAGCAGGCAGGCTGGAAACCGCCTGCAGGAGGGCTTCAGAAATATTCAGCAACTGCAGAGGAAAGGCAGGGGGAGAAGCAATAGTATTAATGGACAGGGACAGTGCGGGTGAGGAACTGGCAGTGATTACTAAGGGGGAGCTTGAGGCAAACAGCATAAAGGCAGACCTTGAAACAAGAAAGCGGCTGATGGCAATACTCCGGCTTACGCACATTGAAAACTTTGGAAAAAAATATACGGAAAAATTAGAAGAATTAAAAGAAAATTAGGTGAATATTATGGCAAAAACATACATAGATACAGTAAAATACCTCATTTATGCAGACGTAAATGTTGATGGAATAGTGGATAAGCCAGATGTTGTGGGAGCAATATTCGGGCAGACGGAGGGCCTCCTCGGAGAAGAACTTGACCTGAGGGACCTCCAGAAAAATGGGAGAATAGGGAGAATAGAAGTTGACCTGAAGCCAAAAGGCGGAAAGACCAGGGGAGTAATAAAAATCCCCAGCTCACTGGATATGGTTGAAACCTGCATAATTGCAGCAGCGATTGAAACAGTAGAAAGGGTTGGGCCCTGTGAGGCAAACATCAAAACGAGCAACATAGAGGATACCCGCAACATAAAGCGGGACCAGCTGATAACCCGCTCAAAAGGGCTGCTCAGGCACCTCATAAACACTGAGCTTCCCGAAAGCCAGGAAATCTCGGATATGGTGCGGGAAGAAGTGAAGGCAGCAGAAATAACTACCTACGGAAAAGACAGGCTCCCTGCAGGCCCGGGAATATCCAGGGCAGAGGAGATAATCCTTGTTGAAGGAAGGGCAGATGTGGTAAACCTCCTGAAGAAAGACCTCTCCAGCGTAGTAGGGATAGGGGGGGCAAAAGTGCCACCGACAATAGAAAAGCTCACAAAGGAAAAGGAAACTACGGTATTCCTTGATGGCGACCGCGGAGGAGACATGATACTGCGTGAGCTGATAAATGCGGGTGCAGACATAGACTTCCTTGCAAGGGCGCCTGCAGGAAAGGAAGTAGAAGAGCTTACAAGAAAGGAAGTGATGAAATGCCTGAAAAACAAGGTTCCTTTTGAACAGGAAGCAAAGGGCTCTTCGCCAATCCCCTCGCACAGGAATACTGTAATGAATGTGCCTGAGCAAAAAGCGCCGCAGCAGCCCCAGCCGAGTGAGCGCCTCTCCTCCGGAGGAGGAAGAAGGAAGAGGAGGGAGAGTATCCTTGAAAAAGTTGAGAGGGAGGCTGCAAAAATGAAGGCTTCGGTCAAAGAAGGAGAGGAAAAACGGGGAAAAGATGAAGCAACACCTTCCAGGGAAAAAGAGAAAGGAGAGGAGAGGAAGATTGAGGAAAAAACAGGAGAAAAGGAGGCAGCCGCATCCTCTGTGCAGGAAAAAAAGAAGCTTTCCAAGGAGGAGCTGGAAAACGAGCTCAAGGAGCTTTCCAAAACCCTCAAGGCAAGATTCTATGATGAGGATTACAATATGATGAAGGAGCTTCCGGTGAGGGAAGTGATAAAATCCCTAGAAGAATTTAAGGGAATCCATGCCATCGTCTTTGACGGAATTGTAACCCAGAGGCTGGTTGACCTTGCAGAAAGCAAGGGAGTGAAAGTCCTTGTGGGAGGAAAAATGGGGAACGTAAGCAAAAAGCCCACCAAGCTTGAGCTGGTAATTCCCTCTTCCAAGAAGTAGTGTGAGCGTGATGGAAACAGTCTGGATTGAAACCTACGGATGCACGCTAAACCACGGGGACAGTGATATAATAGAGGGGATCCTGGAGGAGGCGGGCTACCGAGTACTCAAGGATATGGGCATTCCGGGAGGCGGGGGGAAAAGCACGAACTCTTCCCCACTCCCGGACGCAGACATTTTTATTCTGAATACCTGCGCAGTAAAGGAAACAACAGAAAACAAAATCATCTACCGGCTTTCACAGCTGCACGGGGAGGGAAAGAAACTTGTTGTTGCAGGATGCCTGGGAATGGGCCCGAACAGGAAAAGGGTGGCAAGGGCCTGCCCAAACGCGCCAATAATAATGCCCGACGCCCTCTCGAGCATAGTGGAAGCAGTGGAATGCGCAAAAAGGGGGGAAAATAAAATTTTTGAGGGGGGTGAAAACAAGGGCCTGCTTCCCAGGAAATACACTGCGCCAATACTGAGGATTCCGGCGCAGGATGGGTGTGTGGGAAACTGCAGCTTCTGCCAGACAAAGATAGCCAGGCCGAGACTGAGCAGCAGGAGCCCAACGACTATAAAAAGATGGGTTGAGGTGGGGGTTGAACAAGGCGCAAGAGAGATACAGGTAACCGGGCAGGACACCGGAGCTTATGGGCTGGACATCGGTTCAGGGCTGCCTGAACTCCTTAGAGAAATGCTGGAGGTGGAAGGGGACTTCAGAATAAGGCTGGGGATGGTAAATCCCGGCCATGCAAAAAGATTCCTGCCTGAACTGCTGGAAATAATGGAGCACCCGAAATTTTACAGGTTCCTCCATGTTCCTGTGCAGACCGGGAGCGAGAGAGTGCGGGAAAGCATGAACCGTGCGCACAGCGTAAAGGATTTTGAAGAAGTTGTGTCCGCAGTAAGGGAAGGGTTTCCGGATGCAACAATATCCACAGACATTATTGTGGGCTACCCTACTGAAACAGTAGAAGACTTTGAGCAGAGCAAAAAACTGCTGGAAAGAGTGGAGCCGGACATAGTGAACATTTCAAAATTCTCCTCCAGGAGGGGAACAGAAGCAAGCAGGATGAAAAAAATAGATACTGCTGAAATAAAGGGGAGGAGCACCGAGATGAGCAGGCTGGTCCACATTCTTGGAGAAAGGCGGAACTCCGGCTACCTCGGGAAAACAGTGGACGTGCTCATAACCGAGATGCAGAAAACACCTACAGGCAGAATGGGCAATTACAAGCAGGTATGCATAGATTCTGATGTAAAAATCGGAGAATGGGTAAAGGCAAAAATAATTGGATATAACCATGGGAGCCTGTTTGGAGAGCCTGTTTAGTTTGAATAGGGGTTATAAACAAAGATATCCACATAGCCCAGTCTGGTTGTGCCATCTTCATCTAAGTAAGAACCTGCCCTGCGCATCCTGTAAATCTCATTTGAATTTATGGACTGTTCTCCCCAGGTACAAATATTGTCCCCACGGGTGTTGAAATCAATTGAAACCGCATACTCAGAGCCCAGCACATCTGAGGGAGGGGCCTCTTCATCACAGAGAGCTTCCACTTTGGGAACATATAGGTGCTTGTTGCTCCAGTTTACAGTTACCCCATAAGGGACTTCGGTTGGTGAATAAAGGATATCCGCTATGCGGATTGCCTCTGTTGCAAGGGCTGACTGCTGCTGCTCAATTGAATTGCTCACCCCATACCAGTAAGAAAAGATTGCAACAAGGGTGAGGATGAATATGGATGCGCCGATTATTGCATCAAAACTGAAATACTGGCCCTTCATTACTCATCCACCTCGCAATATAGTTCAACTGTGGGATATTCGTCTCCTGGCTTGATTCCCGTGTTGCGGAATATAAGGTGCCCATCTGAATACTCAGAATCCACCCTGAGAGCAAGGTCAACAGAGCTGCTTGAGCTTATATCCTCAATGCAAGCTGAATCCCCTGCACCTTCCCCTTTCTTGTACAAGGCAGGTGCAATCACGTAGGGGTAGGTGAATTCCTGGTAAGTGCCCCTCCAGGCAATCTGCACATAGCAGCTCCTGGAGTCGCCTCCTGTGCAGGCATAGGTAACATTGTAGGGGCGGTTGTCAAGCTTTTTTGCAAAAGAGATATCATAGGTAAATCCCTCGCCTCCTTTGTAGGCAATTGTGGGCGCAGAAGCGAACTTGTAGCCGAATGCATCAAGCAGCTGTGATTCCCTGAGGCTTACCTCCCCTCTTTCTGTAAAAGAAGTAAGGACATATGCGCCGATTGCAATTATCAGGAAAAGCCCTGAATACATCAGGAACTCAATTGCAATCTGGCCTTTTCTGCTACCCGCCATGCTCAACCACCACATTTCCACTGCTGTCTGCATAAAACTTTATTGGATAAAGCCCGGAAGGTGCATCCCCTGAAGGAAGTGCAACCAGGCCCCTGGAGCTCTGGTTGAGCTCACCAAAAAACGGGGAAACTATATCTGTTGGGCCGCTCCGGGTATCCAGCCCCATCACCACCTCATCCTCAGTTACGTTGAGATAGCGGGCGTTGCTTGGGAAATTAACCACAACTGTTTTTGAAGCGCCCGGGCCTTCTATATATACCTCATTTATGGAATCAGAAACTATCCTGATAACTGAACCACCCTGAATATGGGAGAGAGACTCAAACCTGGCCTGTGCGCCAACGAGCAGCAGGAGCAGTATGGGTATCACGAAAACAAGGATCATTCCAAGGGTGACCATTGTTTCAGTGGCCGCCTGCCCTTTCTTAGTCGAGCTCGCAGTTTGCCTGCTCATCATTATCACAACCTGTGTTGTCGTTCTCCGGTACATCCGGGCTGTCATCAGTTTCTATCCAGTAAATATCATCGTATTCTTCCCTGTCTTCCTGGGCCCAGTCACTCAGCCTGAAATGGCCCACATGCTCCAGGTTCGGGTCGTAGCCAAACTCCATGTTGCACATATAAATATTCTTGTTCCCGGGCATCCCCTTAATCATCTGCACCGGGTTCTGGGGAGTATTCTCCACCTCTGAAAAGAACTCAACATCAACCCTGCTGTAGGCATCCCAGGAATCTGCCACAAGGTTTCCCCCTGCCCACCTTCCTGCTGCAGTGGTCTCAATTCCCCAGGGGCTCTCGGGCCAGCCATCGTAGGCAGGGAGCTCGTCATTAAACATTCCCTGCAGGTCAAACATGCGGTGGAGAAAGGAGGGGCTGTTGTTGCGCGGCATGTAGTATCCGCACATTACAAAATCCCTAAGATTTTCAATATTGTAAACTGAAACACCCTCAAACTTTAGCTCCGGGTCTGTTTCTACCTCCCAGGGGTTTGCCCCTGCAACAAATAGGAGCTTGTGGGCATTCTCGTCCCCGCTCTGGAGGTCCACTCCCCCATAATCACCAATATCAAACCCTTCATAGACCATGAAGGGCTTCTGGATGTAATCGTTTGATCCGGTATCAAGCTCTGCATCACAGTCCCCATCATAATAAACAGGGCTGAATGTATCATCCTGGTCATTCTCGCCCGGGCAATCGGAATTCTCTTCGGTGGGAGGGCTCGTGAGTATATATGCGCCGAACTTATCCCAGTCCGGAGTGCTTTTTATAGCAGAATAATTTCCTGCAAGAATATAATTGTCGGTTGCATTTTCAGGAACAGTGGAGGCATCCTCAGCCATAACAACTGGCCCATAAAACCAGCCCTGGCCTTCTGAGCCATCATCCTCGTAATAGCAGGGGCCGTTTTCCCCTCCTGAGCAGAGTGCTTCATAGCCATCTTCCCAGTAGGGCGCAATAAATACCGGTTTCCCAACCAGCACGCTCTCTCCTTCCCATTCAAGGTCCAGATTTTTGGATTCGCGGGCAATGTAGGGATCCACCATGCCTGTTGCATCCACCGTGCGGTTCACATCATAAGTGCGGTGGAGGGAAGTTGAAGAGCCTGCCTGGCTGTCCACAATGGTCATGTTCATTTCAAAAACGAGTTCAAACTGGGTGAAGTTAACCTGGTTGAACTCAAATGAACCCTCATCTATTGAAAGCTCAACCAGCTCAAAGCCGGCTGCGGCAAGCGATGCATTCAGCTGATTTTTCCACCCATCCAGAGAATAGACCAGTTTTTCATTTTCGCTATATTCTAGCGGTTCCCCTTCAAAATAATCCTCTGGTGCTGTTCCGGAGAGCACAAGCTCGCGCATCGCGAGACGGACGTTCTCAAGCTCGGAGCCATCCAGGGAATCCTCATTTGCAATATCAACACCACCCGGAACACTTACCGGGTTTTCAATAGAATGGTGGTTTAGGCGGTAAAATGCATACCTGGCCGAAATGTCCACATATTCTCCTACGCTTTCCTCATTTACCTGGGAAAGCGCCATCTCCATGGAGCTTGTGCGGAATGCTTCGGAATACCTGGATTCTTCCATCTCTATTGCCCGCACCCAGAAATAGGTAGATGTAAGGATGTAGGAAAGAAGGACGAACGCCACGATTATGAAGAAAAACCCTTTTCTGTTCATGGAAAACCTCAAGTATATACTGTGAATCTCACAACCCGCGAATATGCATCTCCAACGATGTCAGTGTTCCCTTCATGGTCATAGCTGCCATAATAAATGAATGGCTCGGGCCAGGAGCAAATTGTGTATTCTCCTCCACAGCTAACATAGTGGAGCGGGGATTCCTCTCCCCCCTCCGGGGCTTGGCTGTAGCCAAAATAAAGCGCGTGGGCAGCTGCCTTGAGCTTGTGGTATTCTTTTTTGTTTGCAGACTGCGGGTCATCTGCCGTATTATAAACTTCGCTCCAGTCTGCATCAGAAAAGTTTATTTCCCCGTCTCCCTCCGAAAAATCAAGGGTCTCAATCTTATAACCAAACTGGGCAGGCACAAGGGCGCTCTCATCGTATCCTCCTTCCTGGCCCTTTGAGCCTATATATATCCTCGCTGCTTTTTTATCTTCAATTACACAGTCGAGATATGTTTGCCCTTCGCTGCAGTGGGCGGCCCCTTCACCTGCAGTGGTTGTTGCAAGCGCAAGCAGAGTATCCTTTGCAAGGTAATTTGCCTGTGTCAGCGAAGAATAATAAGCAGCAGGAACCGTTGCGAAAAACAGGAGGGAATACAGAGCAGCAACTGTAAGCACAAATGCAACAAATGAATCAAGGGAAAATACAAATGCTTTTCTGGTTCCCATCGATATAATTCTAAAATAAAAGCTTTTAAACACACCGGAGTTATCCGCTGGAGCATCCAGAGGGGAGACAGGGCCCCCACTGGGAGCATGCATCGCATCTCTGTACCCCGTTGGTGCAGCCCCCGGTGGGGCAGAAGCGGGTTTCCCCGGGGGTGCATTCCTCCCGGACAGTGCAGGAAGACCAGTCTCCGTGTAGGCAGGATCTGGTGCCCGGGCAACCCCCCTCATCGGTGCAGGGAAGCTCATCTCCTAGAGTGCATTCATAGCCTGAGCTCCCCAGGTCAAGGGAAGTGGGCGAAAAATCCAGGCGGGTGCCAGGATAAGAAAAAAAGTAAATAAATAGCACAAGTATCAACAACCCTGTAAAAACTGCGACTGATGCAACAAGGATTTTTTCTGGTTCCAAGGGGTTCACCGGTAATTGAGTGAAGGTGTTTGTTCCTCTGAGAAAATACTGCTTATGAAGGAACTCATGTCAAAGAGGCCCGCAGCCTCAGGCTTGGTCTTTATCATGCACACCTCCACATCAGAAGGGGAGGCAGCTTCAGTCCCCCCAAGCCCTGCTGCCTTCATAAGGGCATCGTCCCTTGAGCCAAGCTCATCAACAAGGCCCGCCTCAAGTGCCATCCTGCCGGAAAGAACTCTTCCGTCTAGAACCTCGTTGAACTCAGGGTATACGAGGGAGTCTCCGCGCTGCTCCTCTATGTTGGACTTCATATGCTGGAATGCCTCTTCCACAACCTCCTGGAGCAGGGCTTCCTCCTCCTCTGTCATATTGCGCATGGGATTTCCAATGTCCTTCATTTCCCCTGATTTTATTACAACGTCCTTTATGCCTAGCTCCTTTGCAAGCTCGCTGAATTCGGCAAGATACATTACTGTCCCAAGTGAGCCTGTAAGGGTGTTGGGCTCAGAAACTATGTAATCCGCGGGTGCGGCAATATAGTATCCACCTGAAGCAGCCGTTTCCCGGAAATAAGCGACAACCGGCTTTTCAACTGAATCCACCGAACGGTAAATCTCATCTGCTGCAACAACTGAGCCCCCGGGTGAATTTACCACAAGCAGCACAGAAGAAACCTCATCGCGCCCATTGAGTGCGTTTATTCTTTTTGAAAGTTCATAGGAGCCATAGGTCCCTTCAGCAAACATGCTCGTTGGCGAGGATTGGGTTGTAATCTCCCCATTTATTTCCACAACGGCCACACACTCCCCGAAAACAGGGCCCTCTGAAGCCATTGAAACAAAAACCGAGATAATCATTGCAAGAAAGCCCAAGGTAAGGAATGCAAGCACAAGATAAGGAAATTTTATCCCTTTTTCTTTCTTTGGATTGTGGCGAATATATTTTTTATCAGACATCAGCCCACCTGTTTGTAAAAGATGGAAAATGATAATTAAATAGCTATCGGTCGGATGCTTCAGGGGCCCCGTGCCTAATTAGCCGTTCTTCCTGCAAGTGTCCAGGAAGTGAACTCTATCTTCTTCTGGGGTTTTGGCCCCCTGCCGCGGGGAGGAGAAAGGCTGCTCCTGCGGGGAAGGCTCCGGCGAACGGAAAATGTGGCCTTTGATGAAGCAAGGGAGCGCAGGCGGTCCAGCTGCTTATCAGGATTGGGCCGGGAAGGGTGATTGCTCCCGCCTTTTTTGGCGTTTTTGCCATGCCTGTCAATATCTGAATCTGAAATGTGGCCCATGCGCGCAAGCTCTTTTGCAATCGTTGTGCCGTTTTCAAGGCCCCTTACAAATCCGGTTATTGCAAATGCCTTAAGGAGTTCTGCCGCGTTGGAGTCTTTGCCATTTCTTTTGAAGTACTTCTTAATGTGCCTGGGCAGCTTTTCCTCATTTTCTTCAAGCACCAGTTCCCTGAGGGGATGCTTGATCAATCTGCCCTTATCCTCAGTATGCTGTGAAATCTTGCGGAAAACCTCTTCTGCCCTGGTGCAGACCTCATGGTCCCAGTCCTGGGTGCAGAACGCGACCTTGGTGGAAACTGCATCGTCCCTGTAATCCATGGAATGTATTGAAGTCAGGGCAACCATCTTTTCCAGCTTGCTGCCTGAGAGTACCCTAAAAAGGAAGGAATTTCTTTCTTCTTTTCCTGATGTTTTAAAAATGCGTGAAAGTGATTTTGCCCCAAGGCTGATAAGTTGGGTTTCCTTTGAGTTGTCAAGAACCCGGAGTATGTGGCCGCAGACTGTAACAACTTTTTCTGCGGCGGTCGCCTTGCTGTAAATCTCTTCTTCTGAATAATCGGGCATTTGCCCTGAGGCCACAACAGACAGGCAATGGAGGCCAAAAACAACTTCAGTATATTCAGAGGCGCTTTCAAGCATTTGGGCCAGCGCCGCCATTACCGGGGGCCTCTGGGCAGGATCCATGCTGGCGGCAAGCTCCTGGAGCTCCTGCGCAGCAGTAATTCTGTTTGCAGAAGAGGGAGAACAAAGACCTTCCAGTGCATCCTCAACCTGCTGCTTTGGGGTGTGAGGAGGGTTTTGGTGGGAATTCATAGTAAATATTGTGTTAAATAATGTTTATATACTTAACTGATATGCAAAAACGGAGTTCATTTTATAAAGATTGATTGGGAATGTGATGAAGAATAAAATGATTTTTCTGGAGCTCCTTGCATTCATGCTTCCCTGTTACATTGCGAATGCCGCACCTGTACTGGTTGGAGGGGGGGGCCGCCTTGACTGCGGGATTACGCTTGGAGACGGAATGGGCTTGTTTGGGAAGACCAAAACAGTTCAGGGATTTTTAGGGGGAATCGCAGCGGGCGTGATTGCATCGGGGCTCATCTCCCTGTGGTGGCCCGGCCTGCTTTTTGGAAACCGCGAGGTGCTCTTCCTCTCCGGCTCAATGCTTGCAGTGGGAGCCCTGGTGGGGGATGCGGGAGGCAGCTTCATAAAAAGGAGGATGGGTGTCAGACCGGGAATGCACTCAAGGGTGCTAGACCAGATGGACTTCGTAATGGGTGCACTGGTCTTCGCATACCCATTTGCAAAAGGCATATACACGATTCCAAATATCGCATTCATACTGATTATATCCTACCTGCTTCATGTGGGCACAAACCTGATGGCAAACAGGGCAGGGCTTAAGAAAGTCCCCTGGTAGGTGAGATGCATGGCGTTTGCTACACTGGTTGCTTTTGCAATTTTTGCCGGAATAATCCTGGTGGGGTTCCTGGGGGAGCTGATATTCAGGAGATATGGAATCCCCTCTGTGCTTTTGCTGCTTGCAACAGGGTACCTGCTGGGGCCGGTAACAGGGATAGTTGATGTTGATACAATGGTGGGGCTGGAGTACATCTTTGCCCCGCTTGCCCTGCTGATACTGCTTTTTGATGGTGGAACACAGCTGAACATATACCGGCTTGTGCATGAGAGCGGGAGGGGAATAATCCTCGGGGTGCTGGGGCTTGCCCTTGCAATAGGAGCGGTTGCTGCTGCCTGGGCGATTATGGGAAACAGCATTTTCTCAGGGATAATCCTTGGTTCAGTGGTGGCAGGAACCGGCTCCGCAATAGTAATACCCATAGCCAGGGGAATGAAGATAAGCGAGAAGGCCAGGCAGACAATAACCATAGAATCCTCGATAACTGATGTTGTTGCAGTGGTACTGGTCCTTTCTCTGACCGGCGCGTTCATCTCAGGACATGCAAGCATCCAGGGCACTACGCAAAGCGTGGTTTCCAGCTTCTCAATAGGTGCAGTGCTCGGGGTAATATTTGGAATGGCATGGATAGGGCTGAGCCCCAAGCTCAGGAAGCTGAATTTTTTCTACATGCTCACACTTGCAATAATGCTTGTGCTCTACATAATCACAGAAATTACCGGAGGGAGCGGGGCAATTGCCGCGCTGGTTTTCGGTTTCATGCTTGGAAACATGGGGGAAATCGGAAAGATGCTCAGGTTTGAGGGGGTCGCCGAAGAGCCGGGGGTAAGCAAATTCCAGAATGAGATCTCCTTCCTTGTGCGGACATTCTTCTTTGTATTCCTGGGAACCATTGTAAATATCACAGATATGGGGCTGGTGCTTGTAGGAATTGGGGTGACCCTGCTCCTGCTTGCAGTGCGGGCTGCAGCAGTCTGGGTTTCAACCTGGAAAAGCGACCTGCTAGAATTCCGGCCCCAGCTTACTGTGCTGATGCCGAGGGGGCTGGCAACCGCAATCATGGCCACTTACCCTGCAGCAATGCTCCTGGAAAAATCCAGCCTGCTGGAGGCAGGGGAATTCAACATACTGTATAAAATGTTCTCCTCTTTTCCCCAGATTGCATTCGTGGTAATAATTACAAGCATACTGGCCACAACTCTTGGCACAGTAATATTCGGCAACGGAAAACCTGCAAAAAAGGGAGATGCTGAAGCAGGGGAGAAAGGGGATGGGCAGACCGCAAAAAACCCCAAAAAGAAGAAAAAGGTTGAAATCCAGAAAACAGTGGTTGAGGAAGATGAAGAAACTGAATAAGGGGCTGAGGAAAAAGGTCAGGGATGCAATCAGAAATGGAAAAGTAGAGGAAAGAGACGGAATCTACCGCTTCTCGGACAGGATAGGGAGTATCCCCAGGGGGACGGTGATAATCGGAAAACGGGTTGTGTACGGTTACCCAAAAATAAGGAGGGTTTTTTCGCTTGCAGAAGGGGCGGAAAGAAACCTTGGGAAAAAGGAAACGTGGGCAGAGGAAAAGATTGACGGGTTCAACCTGAGGGTTGCTTATGAACACGGGAAAGTTGTCTGCATTTCACGGGGAGGATTCCTGGACTATTTTGCAATGGAGAAGATTTCGGAGAGGGAGGAAGTAGGGGAATTCTTCAAAATCCACCCGGAAAAGGTGCTCCATATTGAGATGGTTGGGTGCACTCCCTACACCCCTCCCGCAAAGGATTATGATGTTAAGTATTATGTGTTTGACATAAGCGACGGAAAGCTCAATTTCCTCCCTACCGGGGAAAAAAGAAAGCTCTGCAGAGAATACAGAATGGGAGCCGCGCCCCTGGTAGAGAGGATGGGGGGCCCGGATTCGGGGAAACTAAAAAAAGCGGCGATTCGGGTTGAAAAAAGCGGGGGGGAGGGGATTGTGCTAAAGCAGGATAAGCCGAGAAAAATAATAAAATATGTGGTCCCCTCCTCCGAGATAGAGGACCTTGCAGAAAATTCGCACATGATATTTGATATGCCGGCAGGGTTCATGAAGCAGCGTGTCTTTAGGAGCGCAATATCCATTTCTGAACTTGGGCTGGACAAGGATAAATATGATGGAAAGCTGGGGAGGGCCCTGCACAAAAATCTTTACACTGCAATAAAAAACAGAGGGGAAGTAAGTGAGGACTTTGAGGTTCTCGTGAAAAAAAACAGGACCTGGAGGAAGGTCCTGGAGCATATGTCGGATGAGGTCCGGATAGAAGTGGACTCAAAAAAGAAAGAGGAGGGGGGAACACGAATAAAATTCAGGAAAATCTACAAAAAGGGAAGCAGGAGGCTGAGAAGGGCAATAGGAGGATATGCTCAGGCTGATTAGAAAGGCTAAGGTTGCATATGGTGTTTCCATTCAAGAAAAGTCATATCTGGGGCACGGTGCTTTGCAAGCTCCCATGCAACCAGCTCCCGCGGCACTCCGGTCACAAGGGCATTCTCAGCAAGGCACTGGAGTTCTGAGTTCAGCCTGCCTGAGCGGGCATTCTCCCCAAGCACCTGGAGGCTTTCGGCAATGCGCACCTCTTTATCAGTGAAATGAATCAGTCCAATCTTCTGTGCAGCAGGGTAATTCCCCTGCTCCAGCGCAGTAAAATATGCCCGGATTCTCCACTCAAGGTGAGCCAATCCCAGGCCCAGCTCTTCTGCAGCATCCCCCAGCTTAAGGTACTTTTCCCAGCGTGGAAGGTGCTGTAGGCCGGAAATCCCGCCTGCCTTCATTATAGTAGGGCTGCGGTTAGATAGCGGGGCAGATTTATGGATTTTTCTGGGGGGCATAAAAATCACCAAACGATGGGATTAGGCTAGAGAAATACTTTTAAATCAAATTGATTTGAGAAGGGCGCCGAACCTCTCTGCCTCTATCCATTCAACACCTATCTTGTTCGCCATCTCAACCATCCCCTCATCAGAAGTGACAATTGTTGCCCCGAGCTCATACGCGAGCAGTATAACCTCCAGGTCCTCCTTGGAATCAACCATCCCCCTGCGCATAGCCTCCCTGTATTTTGCCCTGAGTTTGTTGAGCTTTGCCCTGTTGTCCGGCTTGTTGTCCCTGGCAAACTCCTCTGCGAGCCTCAGACCCTTGTTTACCCGCATCCTTACATCATCTATGAAGGTGTAGAGGATTGCTGCAGGTATGTATATTCCATAAAGGTTCGGGGCTCGCTTTTTAACTACAGTTGAAAGCCGGGAAGAGCCCTTTTCAGTGAAATGGGAAAGTTCCCTGAACACGATGGGAGGCATGTAGAACTCTGCCTTTTTCTTTTTTGTTTTCGCTTTTTTTATGAAGCCTGAAACCGAAGAGTAGGGGGTTTTCCCAAACTGCTTCCTGCAGTCAGGATTGACAAAAAGGCTTGTGTCAAGTACGAACTGCTGCATGCGGATAAATCAGGGAGATGATTATTATTTGTTTCGGAGCAGGAAAAGTGTGATGGAGAGCATTGCAAAGCTTATGGAGAGGACCAACCGCAGGTATTATCCGGAAAGGGGCAAGCACATCTACCAGGACTTCAAGACCTTTGCGGCATCTGCAAGGCTGGGCAAGGCATGTGCACTGGAATTCCTTGAGAGTGCGGGCAACACAGAAGGGGAGCTCAGGGTTTATGAGTTTGGTGTGGGTGACGGCAGCTTTGCCAAAAAATTCCTTGAAAACATTAACAGGATAGATCATTCGGTGGGCAAGAGGGTAGTATACACGCTGTGGGACATAAGCAGGAAAATGCTGGATGCGTCTGAGGAGAAGCTGAGGGAATATGCAATTGAATCCGTGTGTGCCCCTGCAGAAGAAGCGGAAAAAATGGGCAGTGCTCTCTGGATAAGGGGAAACGAGATTCTGGATGATATTCCTGCAAGAGTATTTGTAAAAGAGAAGGGGAAAATTTACGAAGTGGGATGGAACAACGGTGAATTTGCGGCATGGGAACAGCCACGCGCCCCTGCAGTTGCCATGGAAAGGATGGAAAACATCCCGGAGGGATACTGGGTACCGGTGAACATTGAAGCAATCGGCCTGGTGGAAAAATGGAAGGGAAAACTCGCTGATGGAGGGGGGCTGAGCCTTTTTGAGTATGGATTCTACGGAACAGAGGAAATTGAAGCGCTTACATCTGAAATATGGAACAGTTCAGTTGTAAGGAAATACGGGGAGCAGTACACTGTTGATGTTGATTTCGGGTGGCTTGAGAAAAAATGCAGGGGGAGTGTTGAGGCACAGGATGGGTTCGTGGAGAGGGTGCTGGGCCGGAAGCTTTTTTCGGTAGAGCTTGAAAAGCTGGATTACATGGAGGCTGCTGAAATAGAGGGGGAGGCAAAAAAACTTGAGAAGGAAGGGTATGATATTGAGCTGCTTAAGCGGGGGGCGGAAAAAAATCCATTCTATCACTACCTGTTCAAAAAATCAGATTAGCTTGATGAATCCCCTTCCTATCTCAGGAAGATTAGCTCCGAAAAGATTCGTGCTGGAGAGGATGAAGCTCATTGTTATTATCATTGCAAGAAAGGGGAGGCAGCAAAGGTTTATGGAAAACCCTGCAACCCTTCCTGCAGTAAACTCAACCGCATCCGGGATTACATCAAAAGAATCAAGATCGAAACCTGCAAGATACCCGCCTATTCCGCTCAGGGTATTCCAGACTCCGCTCTGGTGGGCATCGGACCAGAGAAGCATGTCCGAAGCAGTATGGGAGTCGCCCATTCCATATGCCGTAAGGCCATCTAGATGCTCAAACTCCGGAAGTACCGGACAGGCAAACGTTTGCGGCACCACATTGACCACGAGGAGGTAAGCAAGCGGGAACACTATATAAAACCCGATTGCAAATGAGATTATGAATGCACCCGAGCCCCGGGTGGGGGGAAACTGCCTGAGAATTATCCCCAGCGGAATGAATATTGTGAGTGCAGTTGCCTCCAGGAAACGCATTATGTGTATGAACAAGTAATAGATGAACAGGGTGAATGTTATGTAATTGGCCATGTTCTTAATTGTCTGGACCGGGCCCTTGTAAACCCAGCCTCCCACCGCATCAAACATGAAAACATCCACGCTGAATGAGGCGGCCAGTTCCAGGGGAAAATTCAGCTTGAGCAGGAACTTGAAAAGAGATTTTATGCAGGAAAAAACAGAATGCATATACGCAAGGGCGTAATCCATGAGTGTGGCCTCTTCCCCTGGGGGAAGCACAGGTATCTGGCCGCTCTGCTGCCCGAAGTTGAATTCAGTCATCTCCCTTATGATGTCTACTAGGAGGGGCTCGGCAAACTCAATTATGGAGATTAGGAAAAGGAGCACAAATACTGTGGAAAGCGAGAAGACCAGCTCGGACTTTGCCCACTGCTCAAGGTCAGGGAGCTGCATGAGGCGGGAGGCCATTATCATGATAGCTGCAAGCAGGGCAGAGATTATAACCGCGACCGCAGATATCATTATCCAGCCGTCCATTATATCAGCCTCGTGAGGTTGGTGACATCCATCTCTTCACCGAGTGTTTTTGTGAGGTATCTTATCATGGTAACAAGTAAAAGAGTATTGAAAGCGGGGAAAAAAAGCCCCACAAGAAAAGCCACTGCCGCAGTGCGCATTAACAGTCCATAGTATACAGAAAGTAGTGCCCCAAAAAAGCTGGTTATTGCCAGCTTTCCGAATTGAAGTATTGAGAGGGGCTCATAAAGGGAGAGAACCTTTGTTGAATTCCTAAGAGGCTCAAGAGCAGCAGAAAGCAGCTCCCCGAAGTATTCGGGAAGATTGGTTACATCCATTATGTCCAGCCCGTCAAGCATGAACCCATTTAGTATTATCAAAAGAGGGTAGATGATTACCATGCCTATTGTGAGCCCTATTATTGTTCCACCTATCCTGCGGGTAGGGGTAAAGGAACGCAGGATTATCCCTATGGGGAGGTAATATTTGAGAAAGGCAAAAGTGACAAAATCAAGCACAAGAAGCTGTGCGCGTATAATTACAAATGCAACTGCAACCATCTGGAAAGACTGCACAAGTGGGGGCTTCATGACAGCCCCAAAGCCTCCAGTGGGCTGGAAGGCAGTTCCCATGCCAAGGGGATGTTGGGTAAGAGTGGTGGAAGTGGTAAAATCAAGAGGAATATAGATTGTATGGAGAAGAGATGCGATTATCACCAGCTTTGTTGAAAATTCATCAAGAACCTGGGCCGCCCCGTCAAAAATATTTGTGCCTGCCTCAAAATTGCTTGGGGCGATTACCAGGCCGCTAGCATCATACCCGCATGCAGAATTAAGCAACGCAAATACCACGATAACTATGAATACTGTTGTAAAAAGCTCAAAAAGCTCCAGCTTGACTGCTGCTTCTCCTGCTTCGTTTCCAAAAAACCGGTTTATTGCATAAAGGAGGCCGAGGAGGGCTGCGGATGCTGCCATTGCAACAACTGCCAGGGCCTGCCAGTCCGGAATCAGCATGTTCTCCGGAGAACA
The DNA here is from genome assembly GCA_014727925.1 of Microcaldota archaeon. Lineage (GTDB taxonomy): Archaea > Micrarchaeota > Micrarchaeia > Anstonellales > Bilamarchaeaceae > CAIKOA01. The sequence continues at coordinate 49,304 of WJMN01000047.1, read as the reverse complement.
GGCCTGTGTCGCAAGCATCTCATATGGCATTGTTCCACCTCATATCAGCTTAGTGAAAGCTGAGATATTTATTTCCGTGCCGAAGTATTTTGCTATCTCCCTCGCAAAAGTGAATGTGACAAAAATGTTGAGGAGGGGAAGGAAAATGCTCAGCACAAAAACCGTGTAAATCACGTCCGCATAAAGGTCAAAGAAAACCGTCACCAGCCAGCTTAGGAGCACTATGCCGGGCAGAGTCTTGAGCAGGCCCTTTAGCAGGAAAAGGCTCACTGCAGCCGTGGCAAGTGTTCCGCCGGAAATTGTCCAGTCGCTTAGGATTTCGCCTATCCCGCTTATTGCATCCATCTGTCCATAACGGTACTGGTATGCCTGGTAATTCATCAGAATCATCATTGGATAGATCAAGGAAAGGGCTATTGCAATGGCGATTATGGCATTTCCCCCTCCCCTGGTCTGGGGAAAGGTCTTAAGCAGGATTCCAAGCGGGAGGAAGACAGTGAGCATGTGCTTCTTTATGAGGCATAGCAGAATCAGCTGTACAATCCACTCTCCCATTGCAAATGAAAGAAGGGAAGCCATGGTGCCCAGCCCGTCCACCATGGGCTTGAGTATTCCGCCCAGGTTGAAGTGGACCGCCTGGTGCAGGATGCCTATTCTAAGTGGAGAGCTGTAAACAAGGTAAACAATGTTGTTGAAAAAGCCCAGCCAGAACATGTCCCCGGTTATCTTCTGCACCATGACCACGCAGTATTCCATTGCTTTTGAATATACATCAAGGGGGCCAACTCCGTGAACGCCCAGCAGACCCTGGGCAAAGGAAATGAAGCTCAGGAACAAAACGACAATTATCAGGGTATGGATAAACTCAAAGCCCTCCTGCTTTGCCATGGCAATCATCTGCGGGGAATTGAAAAAACTAGCGGCCATGTAGAATATTGCCAGGCCGGTCCCGATAACAAGCAGGGCTATTGCTGATGGGATGGCCAGGTCAAGCGGGCCTTCTTCCGGGGCACAGGTATCCTTGGTTATCCCTATCTCCTGAAGAAGTTCGCTGGCAGTTTCCATTGCATCCTGTTCGGCCTCCTGCAAAGCCTGGTCCCCAGCCTGGGCAAACCCTGCAGACAGGAACAGCAGCACCAGGAACAAAACTTTTGTCTTCATTTTTGGAACCTCATAGCAGATGGGTAAGCCCGGCGAGTTCTATGTCTCCTCCAAGGAGCGGAGAAAGGCTCCTTATCGCAGCTACTGTGGAAAATATTGAAAGCAGGGCAAAAAACATTGAAAAGAATACAAAGCGGGCGGTTGCATCTATCACCCCACCGGGGGATATTAGGGAATCTATGTAACTCTCATTTGAGATTATCAGCCCGGTAAAATCAACCTCGTAAAGGAACAATTTTGCCCAGTCCCATATCATGGAAATCCCGTCCACAACACCAAGATCCGAACTCCTGCACATCTCCATTTCTTCAGGATAAAGCTGGTCAAGGTAGTCTAGGTTGACATCGTCCTGGTTGTTGCCCGGCACTTCGTCTCCTGAGGGCAGGAGGTCTGCATCTTCATCTGTAATGCCCACCTTGCCGTAAAACTCCTCAGGGTCAAATTCAAGGGACGTGATTACTGAGGGGCGCTTTATGTTTCCGTTTTCATCCACCGTGGGGCCCCCGGAATAATATGCACTCTTCATCGCAATATTGTCAAAGATTACGCCTCCTAGCACATAGAACATTGGATAAATAAAATAAAGGGAAATTGCCATTGCCATGAGCAGGCCCCCCAGGCGTCGGCTGAAAGGGAAAGTGCGCAGAAGAAGTCCGAGCACCAGGAGAACGGGGAAAAGTGAATAGTTTATGAAATTCAGCAGGAACTGCTGGAAACGTATCACTATCATGGACTTCATCCCTATCTCAAACATGTAGGAATAGATGGATGAGGGCAGACTGAAAATAGAACCGAGGGGAGAATAATTTGCAGAGCCGGTGCTGTGCGCGTGGAAATCCGCAGAAACCCCGATGTTCTGCATAAAAGAATACCACATGTGGATTGAAAGAAGCTCATAATTGAATACCTTGCCCTCTGCATATAGCTGGTCAAGGTAGAAGCGGGCAGTGCGCATGTGGCAGGGGAAGGCACCGTCATAATCATTGAAGTATGCATCGTATTGGGAGCCGCACACTGCTGCCCCTATCTCTCCGGGGTAGGCGCCCACTATGAGGGTTTCTGCTGCACCGGTTGCTGTTGCAAGAATCCAGAAAATTAATATCAGGAGTATGGCAGAATAGAAAGCTTCTACAACCTCAAGCCGCCCAAAGGCCCTCATTCTGTCGTTGTTCAGAAAGCTTCCGAGAAGGTAAACAAGCACCGCAAATGCAACTGCCAGCATTATCCCTACCCCGGCAAGTCCGCCCCATTGCGCCCACAATTCCAGAACCATCCTATCCCTTCCCGGTGATGAACTTGGTCACCGCATTAATTAAGGCTATTGTAATGCTCATTGAAAGGGCCGGGAGAAACAGCCCGACCAGGGAAATTTGGGCAATACGGTCAAGGAATGGAACCAGCACTGAGAAAGCGAAGGGCTGGAACACAGGAAGTGCCCAATTGAAATAAGTATCTGCCATGCTTGTCGCAGTGCCCAGTGCCGAGTTGACGCTTTCAAAATAATTGGTGTCTTCAATATCCGGAGTATAACTATCGTAAGTTCCGGTGCTGTCCGGGTCCGCCCACCCGTGCATCTCCCACATGTCATCCAGTGCAGCATAGTTTATTGCATAAAACATGGGAAAAAATGCCTGGAAAGCTATGGCCAGCACTATCAGATAGACCCCTGCGTCCCGCGTGGGCGGGAAAAACCGCAATATTACTCCTGCGGGCAGCACATAAAAGTACATAATCGCATCAATTAGGTGGAATATTATTATCTGGACGCTGAGAGTTCCATATAGGGCAGTAAATGTGAAAACAAGCATCCGCACCAGGGAAATTATTGGGTCAAGACCGGGAACTGCTTTGGTTATCCAGTTCCATACTCCAGGACCCATCCTGTACTCAACTGCATTGAAGTAGGTGAGCAGGACTTCCATCCTCACGAGCTTTAGGTAAATAGGCAGGATACCTTCATGGATTACCTTTTCTAGAAAATCCACTGAAATGTCTATTGCTGTTTCCCCTGGGGGTGCCTGGGAAATCATAGTAGAAATCAGGTTGGAGAATTCCATGGCTGCAAATGCGGCAACAAGTATGAGGAACGAGAGAAATAGCTGGTAGGACTCTATCCTTGCATACGCAGCAAGCTGGGGGCGCCTCAGGGCAAATGCAGCAATAGTTATTATTGAGATATATGCAACAACTGCAAGCACAGTTATTCCGACTATCGGGAGGTATGTTTCCAGGAGGGGCATCACACCACCTTTGTGAGGCCGAGAATTTCCAGTTCCCCGCCAAGCGCCGCTGCTATTGCGCGGTACCCGGTAACCGTAATTATTATCTCAATCACGAAAGTGACTATGGTCATTACTGCAACCTGTGCAAATGCCTGGAGGTGCTCTAGTATCAGGAAATAAAAGAAATAAGCGAATGTTGTGGGCTTGAGCAGGTCAAAGAGGGAATAAAATGAAAATTTCTCCGAAACAACGCCCCACGACTCATCAAGGGCCTCTGCAATCCAGGAATATATGGCATTGGCCAGCCCGGAAAACTGGTACCAGTTGCCTTCATACGAGGCAGAGGCGCTTAAGTCTTCCGCAAGGTGTTCCCTCACCTCTGTGTTTGACTGGTTTAGGTAAGCTAGGGCAGCTGCCTCATCCTCTGGGTTTTCCGGGGCCGTGCAGAGCCCAGTGGGAGTGGGGGCCATGGGGATGTAGGCGAGGTGGCCGCTTGTCCCGAACATCATATAGTGGGAAAGGATTATTGAAGCAGGAAAGATGAAAAATCCTGCAAAAGCTATTGCAATTATGCTGGAGCCTGTTTTTCTGGTAAACGGGAGGGAGCGAAGGAAAAGCCCGAACGGGAGTAGGAACATCGGGGTTATCTCATAGAAAAAGGTGAGGAGCTGCTTCCTCCCGACAACAAGCCCGATGAACATCCCCAGGCTTTCTAGTATCCCTACTATTGAATTGCTAAGCATCCCCATCCCAGAGTAAGGTGAAAAACTGAGGAATTTTACTGCAAGCACCGGGGACTTAAGAGGAACGCTGAACCCGAGGCTTGAAACAAGACCCACAAATATCTCTATTGTGGTGTAGCCAATGTAGGTGGAAATTAGCTTGTAGAAAAGCATATCAAGAGAGTAGAAGGCGATGTCAAAATGGTCGCAGTAATCCGGATAGCATATTGCAAGCGAAGTTGCCCCTGCAAGCGCTCCATAAACCGCAAACCAGGCAACTGCGATGAAAACAGAAACCAGAAGCTGGGAGAACTCTTCTGTGGCAAATGCATTCACCTGGGGGGAGCTCAGGGCTTTTCCAATAAGGTAATAGAGGGTTATGATAAATGCTGCAGTGAGGAGGGCAATAGGGAGAAGGCTGGTGACCATGGGATTCTGGGAAACCTCCTGGCCAAGCCATGAAACCTCACCGGCCTGGAGCAGGGGCAGGACTTGCATGGGTAATGATGGCCCGCTCATGGGGATACTTCTGGCGACTAACAAATATAAATGTATTTACATAAACTTTACTCTTAATCAGAGGCAACGCTTATGGAATTTAGGGAGATGGAAAAAAAGTGGCAGGGAGTGTGGGAAAAGGGAGGGGCTTACAATCCTAAGGATGAAGGTGGGGAAAAGCAGTTCTATACTGCTGCATTCCCTTACCCGAATTCCCCTCAGCACATAGGCCACGGAAGGACATATACCATATTGGATATCCATGCGCGCTATGCAAGGCTGAAGGGCAAAAACGTGCTCCTGCCCATGGCATTCCACGTAACAGGGACTCCAATATTGGCCATGGCAAAAAAAATAAGGGAAAAAGATGAGGAATTACTGAGGATATTCAGGGACATCTATGGAATTCCGGAAGAAAAGCTTGCGGAACTGGGAGACCCGAAAAAGCTTGTGATGTATTTTTCAGGGGAGATTGAAGAGGGGATGAAGGAAATGGGATATTCAATAGACTGGAGAAGAAAATTCTACACATTTGACAGGTATTTTAGCAAATTTATCCAGTGGCAGATGAAGAAGCTGCATGAGCTGGGATACATTACGCAGGGAAACCACAGGCTTGCCTGGTGCCCTTCCTGCGGAAACGTAGTGAGCTCACATGACACAAAGGGAGATGTGGACCCGGAAATCGAAGAGGTTACTGCAGTAAAGTTCGGGCTCGGGGGAGGGGAATTCCTTGTTGTGAGCACCTACCGCCCGGAAACAGTTTATGGAGTTACAAATTTGTGGGTAAGCCCCAAATCAAAAATAGTCAGGGTAAAAACAAAGGAAGGGGTGCTTTATTTCGGTAAAGATGCATGGGAGGCGGTTTCCCTTCAGATGGAAGGCGAAGTGCTAGGAGAAATTGATGGAAGTGTGCTTGCGGGGAAAAAAGCAATGACTCCGCTTGGAAGGGGGGTTCCGGTGCTTCCCGCATCCTTTGTTGACCCTTCGGCAGGGACAGGGATTGTAATGAGCGTTCCTGCCCACGCTCCCTATGATTATCTTGCGCTCCGGGACCTGGATAAGCTGGAGGAGCTTCCCCCTATCCCCCTTCTCTCCTTTCCCGGTGCTACAGAGATTCCTGCAAAAGGGATTATTGATAAACTGGGGGTTGAGGGACAGGGAGATGTAAAAGCAGAGATTGCTACCAAGGAACTTTACAAGAAAGAGGCGCACAAAGGGAAGATGACCATTGGGGAATTTGAAGGGATGCCTGTGCTGGAGGCAAAGGAAAGGGTTGCAGAAAAACTTGCAACAGAAAACAAGGCATTTACAATTTACGTGGTTGCAAACGGACCGGTAGTCTGCAGATGCGGAACAAGGATAGCAGTAAAGAGGGTGGAAAACCAGTGGTTCATCAACTATGGGGATGAGGAATGGAAAATAAAGGCAAAGGAGTGCCTGGCCGAAATGTCGCTTATACCTGAAAAAACCAGAAAGGACTATCTCCGCACAGTAGACTGGCTCAAGAAGAAGGCGTGCACAAGGTCTTCTGGGTTGGGAACTCCTTTCCCTTTTGATGAGAGCAAGATTGTGGAACCGCTTTCGGATTCAACAATATACATGGCTTTTTACACCATCGCCCATGAGCTTTCAGGAATGTCCCCGGAAGAGCTTACCGAGGAATTTTTTGATTATGTGTTTTTGGGGAAAGGGGACAAAGATGTGCACCCGGAAGCAGAGAAGCTGCGGAAAATATTCCTGTACTGGTATCCGCTTGATGCAAGGCATTCCGGGGCAGACCTGGTAAGGAATCACCTCCCCTTCTTTATTTTCAACCATGCTGCAGTGTTCCCAAAGGCCCAATGGCCGAAGAGCATAATCGTAAACGGGTTTGTGCTCATGGAGGGCAAGAAGATGAGCAAATCGCTTGGGAACATTCTCCCCCTCAGGGAAGCGATAAGGAAATATGGTGCGGATGTGGTAAGATTCTCTGTAGTGGGAGGAGCGGACCTTCCCCAGGACACAAATTTTGAAACAAGCATTGCTGAGGGGGTAAAGGAGAGGGCCGAATACATGCTTTCCCTGAGCAAATATAGAAAAGCAGGAGATGGCTCGCGGGCAGGAAAATGGCTCCGCTCCCGCCTGAACAGAAAGCTAAGGGATGCGCAGTTGCTTTATTCAGGAATGCAGATAAGGGAGCTTGGGCAGATGCTTTTCTATGAAACAGTCCAGGAATTGCAGTGGTACATAAAACGCTCCGAAACGCCGGCGCTCGGAGAATTCCTGGAAAAATGGTGCATCGCATTCTCTCCTTTCATGCCCCACCTTGCCGAAGAGATATGGTCAGGATGCGAAAAAGATGGGCTGGCTGTTGAGCAGAAATACCCTGGGCCGGAATATGGTGCGATAGATGATGCAGTTGAGATGGGAGAGAAACTCATCTTAGGGGTGCTGGGGGATGTGGAAAATATAGAAAAGCGATTTGGAAAAAAGGCATCCAGAATCTACATTTATGCTGCCGCGCCCTGGAAAAGGGAGATATACAGGGAAATGCGGGAAAAGAAGGATATGCGTGCAGGGATTGAATGGGCAAAGGCAAACAGGGTGGAGGATATGGGGGCAGCCTCAAAATTTGCAAAGTCCCTCCTTAAAAAAGTCCACTCGCTTCCGGCTGTGCTTGGGGAAGAGGAAGAGCTTGGGGCACTAGAGGATGCAAAAGCATTTATTTCCAGGGAAACCGGTGCTGAAGTGGTTATTGGAAGGGAGGGAGGAGCAGAGCACGAGAAGGCGGCTGCAGCTGCTCCGGGAAAGCCTGCAATCATCCTTGAATGATTCTCCTGCATTTTGGAATCATGTTCTCTATTCTTCCTTCCCTGAAAAAGCCTATTCCAAGCACCGCCTTTTTGTAGGCGACCACCACATATCCTCTCTCGCAGGGGGTGCTTGTTTCAAGGTCCCTGCCTAAGAGGAAGCTTAGGGCATCTTCCCTGGAAACATCAACAGTATTTTTTTCCGCAAGATTTCCGAAAAGCTGGATAAAGCTGGTTGTGGGCTTTGGGAACCTGCCCTTCATCCGGGAAGCACGTATTCCCTTGGGGGTGGAGGCCCTAAATTCCTTTAGCTCTGAATTCATTGCACGGAGGGATTTTTCCCCCTCAAGCTCTACGCCTTCAGGCAAGGATATTCCAAAGCGGTCTAGGAGATAACCGCGAAATTTTTGGATTTGCATTGGTGGCTAGTATGTGCAAAAAACAATAAAAAAATAAAGGTTGAAGTAATGTCATGGAAAAGTTAAAGGAATTGCTTGGCGGAGTTGCCGCTTTCCTTGTTGTGTTAGTAATTGTGTGGGCCATTTGGAGCGGGCCTGCAGAAGAAGAGGTTGTTGGAGTGGAATGCAGTTCAAACCCGGCCCAGTCGGAGATAATCCTGCCTGAGCCGGATTACTCGGGAATTGGTGTAGAAAAAGCGATCGGGAAAAGGAGGTCTGTGCGGGAATACAGCGTAGAAAATATTACGCTAGAAGAGCTGTCTATGCTGCTTTGGGCAGGGCAGGGAACCACAAGTGAATGGGGAGGACGTGCTGCGCCTTCTGCAGGTGCGCTTTATCCTATTGAGCTCTATGTTGTGCCCAACAGAGTAGAAGGGGTTTACTGCGGTATTTACAAATATCTCCCAGGAGAGCATAAGCTGGTTCTTGTGCAGGAGGGGGATTTTCGGGAAAAAGTTGCGGGGGCTGCGCTGGGGCAGGAGTGTGTTTGGAATGCTGCAGCTGTGATCGTGATGACATCAGTGCAGGAGCGCACTGCTGTGAAATACGGGGAGCGCTCGGAGTTGTACATTGCAATGGAGGCGGGGCATATAAGCGAGAATATCCTGCTTGAGGCGGTTTCGCTTGGGCTTGGCGCGGTTCCTGTAGGAGGATTTTCAACTGAGGAGATAGATGGAATTCTGGGGGTGGAAGAAGGAGAAAGTTCGCTGTATATTGCTGTGGTGGGGAAGGTTTAGGTCTTTATTATTTTTGCAAGGAAGAAACCCTCGCTGTTGAATTTATGCGGATAAATCCGCATTGAGTTTTTCAGCTCTTTTCCAAAATCCGGAAGGCCCGGCTCCGCATTTGGAACACCTTCTATTTTTTCCAGCTCCGCTTCAGGGTGCTTTTCAAGTAGGCGGGAAACCGGGAGCTCATTTTCGTCCGGAGAATATGTGCAGGTGGAGTAGACTAAGGCCCCTCCTGGCTCAAGATGCCTGAAGGCAGTAAAAAGGATGGAAGTTTGGGAGGCAGAAATTCCGGATGAATACTTTTCCTCCCACCAATTGTATGCATTTATGCTGCTTCCTAAGCCAGAGCAGGGCGCATCCACAAGAATTTTGGAGAATATGTGGGGCGAGTTGAAGCAGGTGCCATTCTGGTTCATGGTTGTGGTATTTATGATTCCGAGGCGCTCAAGATTGTTGGCAAGGGCGCTGATTCTTCCCCTATTTTTGTCGTTTGCGAGAATTATTCCTCTGTTTTGCATAAGGGCTGCACACTGGGTTGTCTTTGAGCCCGGGGCCGCGCATATGTCCAGCACCCTGTCTTCTGGTTGTGGGTTAAGGATGTGTGGGGGAAGCATGGAAGACAGGGACTGGGTATGCATCCATCCTGTTGCATAATCTATTGTGTTTCCCAGGCCATTTTGCGGGAATTCTTTTAGCTGGAATGCATAGGGGATAAATGTTTTTTCGAGCTCTAGATTGGTCCAGCTTAGGTATTCTTCTGGGGTGGTTTTGAGTGTGTTTGCCCTCAAGTAAGGAGGTAGCGACTGCTGGGCCTGAAAACAGGATTCTGCATCTGTATATTGGCTCAGCCAGCCTAGGTATTCCTTCTGCTCCATTGCTTTGGGATTGGGGGATTATTGTTTAAAGGGGGATGGGGTAAATTAAAGCGATGATGGTTAAGGGAAGGGTGGTGCGCGTGAAAAAAAGCGAGGGGCAGAGAGCCAAAAATGAGATTAAATCCTTGGGGCTGTTTGATGAAGGGAGAGTTATCAGAAGCGATGGCGAATATGTCTATATTCCGGTGAAGGGGGGGGCGGTTCCGGAAAAATACGAAGTAGTGAGGAGGGGCCTTGAAAAGCGGGAAAGAAGAGAAGGATTTAGGGAACTCCTTGTAGGAAGGTTTGGGGAGGAGCATGCAAAGGGGGTGCTTTCTTCCTATGATGTGGTGGGGAATATTGCGATTGTGCAGGTTCCTGAGGAACTGCGGGAGCATGAAGGGGAGGTTGGAGAACTATTGTTGCGAGGAGATAAAAAAGTAAAGGCAGTGTGGAAAAAGGCAGGTGGGAGGGGAGGGGAATTCCGTGTTACAAAGCTTGCCCATCTTGCAGGGGAGAAAAGGAGTGAAACTGAGTACCTAGAAAACGGGGTGCGAATGAAGCTGGATTTAAGGAAGGTGTATTTTTCCCCCAGATTAAGCTATGAGCGGAAACGAATTGTGGGAGAAGTGGGGGGGGCGGAAGATGTGCTTGTTCTTTTTGCTGGGGTAGGGCCATTTGCCCTGGAAATCGCGAAGGCCTGTCCTTCTGCAGAAGTTGTTGGGGTGGAACTCAACCCTGATGCGGTAGAGTATTTTGAAGAGAATATAAAGTTGAATAAGCTGGAAAACGTGGAAGTTGTCTTGGGGGATGCGCTTGGAGCGGCAAAAGGAAGATTCCGGAGTTGGGCCGACCGTATTGCGATGCCCCTGCCCATGGGTTCAGAGGAGTTCCTAGAGGCCGCTTTTGCTGCGGCAAAACCAGGATGCACCGTGCATTTTTACAGGATGGTGGAGAGGAATGGAGGGGTTGAAGCGCTTGAAGAAAGAATAGAGAAGGCTGCGGAAAAATCTGGGAGGAATGTAGAATTTGTTTTTGAAAAAGAAGTCAGGCCATACTCTGCATCAACAAAGCAGGTGGTTGTTGATTTCCGCGTGACCTAAACAACTCCCAGGTATATCGCAGCAATGGAAAAAATGAATATTCCTGCAGTTATAGGGGGAAGGGCAGGGAGGACCGTGTGGTGCTTCCAGGCAATGAAAAGCACAAAAAGTGTGCCCAGGGTAGAGCCTGTGAGGGTAAAGAGGGAAAGGAGGGGGCTAATAGAATAAGCAGCAACACCTACCATTATGGGAAGGGACAGGTCCCCCGTGCCAAGGTCAAGGCGGGCCTTTTTGCCCTTCTCAACGATTTTTTCCGCAGAGATTGTGAATGCCATGTCCCGCTCAACAATTTCATTTGCCATAGTTATCATGTGCTTTGTCTTGAATACAGAAATATAGTCGTAAATTGCAAGGATGAACAGGAAAACAAGAGAAGTTATGAATCCAAATGTAAATCCAAAAACAGCTCCTGCTCCTGCGCTGGAAACCATTGCAGCAAGGTTCTTGAGCGAGGGGAACAACTGCTTGATCACGGAAAACATCATACCGCCAAGTATGGCAAAAACCATTGAGTCCAGAGTGGAAAGGAGAACCGGGTTTATTAGCGAATAGAAAAATATTGAAGATGTTGTGCTGATTACTGCCAGCTCAAGGAGGGTAAACAAGAGGGAGATGTGGAGACGGTGGAGGAGTATGAACAGAAGAGCACCGCAAATCACTGCAAAAACAAAGTAAACAAGGGAGGAGGGCCCTGTCTCAACCATCATAAGAGTATCTACATACTGGTTGGTCTTAGCGTCTTCAATTATGTAAGATCCGGCGTAGATTCCCATTACCTGGGTTAAAATAAACATCAACAGCAGCTTGAAATAAAGGCGCATCCTAGTTTAATCGGGCGGAGGGAATAAAAAGCTACCAGAGGCCAATATTCAGGATCCAGAGCTCCCCTGTATTTGCCTCTCCTCCAAGCACAACCCCTCTCTTGGGCTCCTGGATGCAGATTGTGGCATCCGGCTTAACTGCAGATACGTCCTTCTCTCCAGTGCCTGCATCCATTCCTGTGGGGATGTCTATTGAGATAGTGAATCCGGAGGAGCTGTTTATTATGTCGCAGGCTTCCTTTATCCGCCCTTCAAGAGGAAGCCTTGCGCCCATTCCTAGCAGAGCATCAACAATAACTTTAGGGGGGAAGGAATGTGCATCCTCTAGTGGGATTATCTTTACTCCTGCATCTCTTGCCCTCTCAAGATTAATCCTGGAAAGTTCTGTTCTTGGCTCTGAGAGAATGACTGCTGAGACCTTGTTCTTGGTGCTGAGGTATCGGGCGCAGACTAGGCCGTCCCCTCCATTGTTTCCCGGCCCACAAAACACAAGTATCGAATTGCCTTTTCCTGTGTTGCACTCTATTATGCCAGCGCATCCTCTCCCTGCGCGCTCCATCAGCTCCCGCTCAGTGGTTCCTGAAGAATATGCTTTTTCTTCCATTTCCTTCATTTCAGAAACAGTTATTCCCTTTTCACTTGTTTCCGACAATTGCAATCCACCCTGGCTCTTTTTCATATATATCTCCCTTGCGCTGGAGCTCCGAAAGTATGCGCTTGGCTGTTGCAGCATCAAGCCCAGCGGCTTCTGCCTCTTCAAGCACTTCCTGCTTTGAAACTGCCTCCTGCTCCACTGTCTTTTCTTTTATTATATCAAGAATTGATTCTATTTTTTCCACCTGAGAGCGGGGCCTTCCTGTAGTAATGATATCAACATCAAACCTGCCGGTTTCCTGGTCAGTGAGAACCTTCTTGAGCACATAGTCTAGGAGGCCTATTGCCACTTTTGCATCCTCTAGCTCCACCATCTGGGAGAGGCGCATCTTTGCATGGGCTTCTGCAAGGCGCACCAGCCCCTCAAGGTACCTTGGGGTTATGGGGACTGAGCCGCTGCTTTTGCCCCTTCTCCTCAAATCAAGATAAAATTCCTTTATCTTGTCTTTTGCAGAATTGCTGAGCACCGGGCGGATATTTCGCCTAGCATAAGCAATATATTTTCTCAGGAAATCCCGGTCAAGTGAATCGTCCTCCTCCTGCACTGTGCCTCTTGCTGCATCTATGTGCGAGGAGAGTATGTGCTCTGCGAGATTCAGATCCTTTTCCTCATCCAGCACATCCATTATGGGAAACAGCAGGTCAAACCGTGAGAGAAGGGATGGCGGAACATCAAATTGGTCTGCAAGGTTCTTTGTCTGGTTGAATCTGCCGTGCTTCGGGTTTGCGGCGGCAACAATTGATGTCTTTGCCTTGAACTTTGCAACAATCCCTGCTTTTGCTATAGAGACGGTTGCCGATTCCATCACCTCGTGCAGGGAAGAGCGGTCTTCATCATCAATCTTGTCAAACTCATCTATTGCCCCTATCCCTCCGGATGCAAGCACAAGGGCACCTGCCTTTAGTGTCCATCCGCCATCTCCGAGCTCATCTTTTTCTGCTGAAGCAGTCAATCCAACACCGGAAACGCTCTTTCCGCTTACATACATGGATTTGGGGGCAAGGTCTACTGCGGAATTCATGATTCTGGTCTTCGCAATTCCCGGATCTCCGATAAGAAGCACATGGATATCGTCCCTGACTAGTGCATCCCCCTTCATCATCTTTCCGCTTGTGCCCCCGAAAAGCTGGAGGGCGAGTGCCTTCTTTACTTCATCATAGCCATAAACTGCAGGTGCGATTGAAGAAAATATGCGTTTTGTTATGTTTTCGTGCCTTGCGGCTTCCTTTATCCTTGCAATATCCTCCTTGGTGAGGTTAATTTCCTCAAAGTCCCGCTTCAGGCTGTCTACGTGCATCACATCTACGTAGCGGTTGAAAACCAATTCGTTTTTCTGCTTGGTGTTCTGGAAGGGCTTAATTCTCATTATTCCGGTAATCTGGACATTTTCTCCGGGGTTGACATTGTTTACTACATCATCCTCAAACCAGAGCTCCATCTTTGCTGCAGGTGCGCCCCCGCTTACCTTTTCCAGGAGGTCCTGCACTTCGGCTTTCTGCATATCCACAAAATCAGATTTTTCCTCGTTCGGGACCAGGGCGAGTTTCTTGCAGGAAGAGCACATCCTAGGTGGCTTGAAATTCCTTCCCACCACAACATCATATGTTTCCCCGCAGGCCTGGCAGGTGTAGTGTGCCTTTTTCACCTTGTGCATAACATCCGTGCGCTTTGTGATTATTCCCTTGAATGAGACCAGCTGGTTCAGCTTTTTTGAGCTGAGCTGCTCAATCATCACATCCGCATCCGGGCCGTTGTAAAACCGGACATGTGGGGCAAACTCCCCCACTCCCGGAGGAAGGGTAAGATTCATTGTGCGTATTGCCTCCTCTGCGGCCTCCCTCACAATTTCCGGCTCGGAAAGAAGATGGTCTGCCACTGAAGGGTTGAATCTGTCCAGCTCCTGGAAATCCACGTTTATGCTACGGCTGATGGGGTAGGATGCGAGCACCCTGTTTATCTCATTTTTATAAATAGAAGTAAAGAAATCATCGAAGACGGAAGCTAGAGAAGTAAGATCCTGCTCACCCATAGGATTAGATATGTATATCTAGATGGGTTTTTAAATTTTGGAGGGTGGGTTTCCAGTGGTGGGTTTCTGTGTTCACACTGGAAATCCGGCACAGGAGCATTTATTAATAGAATAGTTCTTAAATAGAAAAAAGGGGCGTGTCCCCGTGAATAGGTGAAAAAACATGAACGAAGAAGGCGGAAGGCCTGAGAGAGAAATGCACGATGCAGTTTGCTCCAAATGTGGAAAGCCATGCAAAGTGCCTTTCAAGCCTGTCGAAGAAAGACCTGTCTATTGCAGGGAATGCTACAGACCAAGGAAGCCACGGTTCTGAATTCATTCTAAATCTTCAGAATTTGCTGGGTTTTTTATTTGTTTTTATTTATTTAAACCAGAGTTGTGTTGTCTTTTAAAAATATTTTAGTGTATCTTATTTGGCAATGTCCCTTAAAATTACTGCAATAAGTAAAACCGGGAAAAGAGAACGCCTGGGGACAAGGGCGCGGAGAGCAGTATTCAGAAACATTCGCCCCCTTGGCATTTTTTCTTCTGCAGCCATAGCTGCTGGTTTCTTTGCAACAGGGGCGCTGCATCCGGGAATTGCAATGGGCCCTCTTGCATTCACCTCCTTGCACACTGCACTAAACTCCTTTTCCACTGCAGGAATGTTGAAAGAGAGCAGAAGGCCGCTTTCTGCAATGCGCCTGGTAAACACAGGGGCAATTGACTCGCTTTCAGCAATAACCTGCATTAGCCAGGTAATAGAAAGCGGGGGCATGGACGTAAAAAGGGGGATTGTTATAGGGGCGATGTCATTCGGGCTTTCCCTCTGGGCGCATTTCCGAGAAAGGGGCAACACGTTAATCAACCTGAGGGAAAAATTCAACGACCCGTTCCAGAACATGGAATCAGTTGAGTGCAGCACTTACCTGAAAATTATGGAGAAACGGGAAAGGGCATGGCATATGCAGCCCTACTGGGTGCTCAGGCCTGAAAAATTTCTTGAAATTCAGGATGAAAAAGGCAAGGTAGCAAGATACCTGTTTACAAAAAAGGCGTGTGCAGATAGGATGAAAGAATTTTAATTCTTTTTTCCGAAGCCGGAATATGGAAAAAGGAATACTGCTTATTATGGATGGGTTAGGAGACCTCAATAACAAAAAGGGGAAAACGCCGCTTTCTGCCTCAAAGAAAAAAAACCTGGACCGGATGGCAGGTGAGGGAATCCTTGGAATGCTCTCTCCCATTGGTAGGGGGAATATCCCAGGAAGTGATACTTCACACCTCACCCTGCTCGGCTACCCCTACTGGGAATATTACTGCGGAAGGGGGCCGCTGGAGGCGCTCGGCTCAGGAATTAAGCTCAGAGAAGGAGATGTTGCATTTAGGGCAAACTTTGCCACGGTAGAAAAGGGGAAAATAATGGACAGGAGAGCAGGAAGAATTCCCACTTCCCTGGGAAGGAAGCTTGAAAAGAAAATCAAAAAAATAAAGGTAAATGGGGCGGAAGTTCTTTTCCGGAGCACAGTTGAGCACCGGGGAGTGCTTATACTCAGGGGAAAGGGGCTTGGAGCGTGTGTAAGCGGAACCGACCCCCATGCGCACGTTCAGGTGCCAAAATCCAGGGCACTGGAAAAGGGTTCAGAAAAAACTGCAAGAATACTCAATGAATTTACAAAAAAGGCGATGGCGGCTCTGTGCAGGGCTGAAGAGAACAAAGGGAGGAAACTTCCTGCAAATGCCGTGCTTTGCCGTGGGGCGGGGGCCTACCGGAAAATCGAGCCTTTTGCAAAGCGCCACGGATTCAACGGCGCGTGCATTGCCGGAGGCGCATTGTATAAGGGGGTAGCAGAATACATCGGGATGGACGTGCTGCATGTTGAGGGAGCAACCGGGACCTCAAAAACAGACCTGAAGAGCAAGGCCAGGCATGCGGTTGCCGCACTCAGAAACCATGATTTTGTATTTGTGCACATAAAGGCAACAGACAACTGCTCCCACGACAAGGACGCAAAATGCAAGCAGAAAATAATTGAGAGGGTTGACAGAGAGCTTGTCCCTGCACTGAAAAAAACAGGTGCAAACATCATTGTTAGTGGAGACCATACAACTGCCTCCTGCACCGGGAAGCACACTGGCCATGAAGTCCCTCTCTTGTGCTGGGGGCCGGGTTTCAGAAAAGACAGTGTGAAAAAATTTGATGAATTCTACTGTATGGAAGGGGGGCTCGGGCACATAGATGGCTGGGACCTCTTTCCGGTAATGGCTAATGCGATGGGCAAAGGGAAAAAAGTAGGAACTTAAAATCAAAAATAAGATGATGGAGGGGAAATCTGTTTTCCCGCTCCGGTTGTGCTTATCCAACTACTAGAGAGATGACGTTTGCCTGGGCTTCGTGGTGGATGTTCGGGTCAATGTCATCTTCGTAATTGTACCAGACAATCATCCTTCCGCGGAACTCCTGGTTGGGCTCCATCTCTATTGGGTCCCCATCTGAATCAATGCAGGCAATTGCTGTGAAATCTTTGCTGGATCCTGTTGCAATTTTTTCGGTTCCTGCATCTGTTGCATCGCTTTCACCAACAGCAGAAGCCTGTGCGTTTGTGCAAAGGATGCTGTGGATCTCAACGGATTTTCCAAGCTTGTTCCAGAGGCGAACATTCATCTCCACCTCATCATCGTCATTGAGGTAAAGCTGGGGGTTTGGCTCGCTGCAGGAGAATCCCTGCTGCTGGAACAAGCACAGCTCAGGAGCGCTGAACGGGTTCAGGTAAATCAGGGCAGCAATCACAATAACTATTGCAAGGAGTGCCCACCCGTAAGTCATTAGGTACTCCATCGCGGCCTGTCCTTTTCTGTTATTTTTCATCATAATCACCTAGAAGAACATACTTGAGAAAAGCGAGTCTAGAAATGAACCTACAACAAAGTAGATTATATAGGCAGATATCAGCATGAACGGGAAATACTTCATTCCCTGCGTCTTTGATCCCCCCCTTATTATTCCAAGCAGGAGCGAGGAAATCAGGGAAGTCAGAAACACCAGTGCCATGCTGAACCAGAAGAACTCATCTGTGCTTATTGAAGGCGAAGAGGGAGTTGCGATAAAGCTCGCCGGCATCCCTGATGAAGCTGCTGCATCCACCCCACCTGCAGGCATGTAGGCAAACGCCATTGACAAAACGCTTATCAGGTTTGTTGCAACCGAAAACAGGAAGGGGGCCCCTACCGTGGATGCAAAAACAAGGAATATAACGTAAACTAGGAGGGTTGCTGCGATGTCTTTTTTGTGCATGGCAACATCACGGGCATCCTGGGATGTCTCCTCCAGTATCTCCGCAATCTCCCCTCCTGTAGCAAGAGCCTGCTTCAGGAGCAGGATTGTGCGGTGGAGCACCCTGGAGTTAAAGCGCATGTCCAGCCGGTCAAGAGACTTCTCTATAGGTTCTCCGGAAAAGGCGCTTTTTATCACCCTCCTTACCTCAATTGAGAAAAGCCCGTATTCCGGCTTTGCTGCATACCACATTGCCTGGTCAAGTGTCATCCCTGAGCGGATGTTGCCTGCAACCAGGGTGAGGAAATCCGGGAGGACTTCTTCCACTGCACTCCTCCTTGCTTCAGTCTGCAGGAGTATTGCTGTATAAACAAGGCTAAAGAGTGCAAGAAATGTTATCACGAATGCAGCAACAAGGCTGAGTATTATTGATGCCCAGTCCGGAAGCACCATGGAAGTGCCGAGAAGGGCATAAATGAACTTTGGCACCGCGGAGGTATTCAGCAGCACCAGAAACATAAGTGCCCCCACAAGCATAGTCAAAACCATGAAGAACCCCATAAAAGACTCTGCAGGCACGAGTATCCCTGCACCCGAAAGGGATTTTTCAATTGACCTTATGCGCTTCCGGGAAAGAAGCCGCCCGATTGTTTCGTAAAAACCCATTAGTGCGCTCATAACCATCCCTCAGAATGCATACCTCGGCCTGGATGTTTCAACCATTGAAAGGAACATAAACTGGATTACTCCCACCATTATAAGGAAAAGGAGCAGTACAGGGGCATTCAATTCAAACCTTCCAGAGCCAATGAATGAAAAAAGTATTATTGAAAAAGCCATTCCCAGTGAGGGGAATATTATCCCGAAAATCATGTAGAACATGATAAGGGGGTTCAGCTTCTGTCCATATGCCTTCATCTCTATTATCTGTTCCTTGAAGACTTGGTTAAGCACAATCTCCAGGGACTCTGCAACATCTGCGCCGGAGCCCACTGAGTTTGCAAGCTGTATCATTATTCTCCTGAATGCGGGAGAAGGGTTTTTCTGCACAATCTCCCTTATTGCCTGGGATATTGGAGTTCCCAGAGTAATCTTCTCCACTATGCGGTTAAACTCCCGGCTCACTTCTCCGTATCCGCGGGAAACCCCGACCATCGCATCAAACAATGGCATCCCTGAGCGGAGCCCGATCAGAAGGTGCCTGACTGCAAAAACAAGCTCATAATCTATTGCTTTCCTTCTCTTGAGCACCATTACTGAGGGGTACATCATGAAATAAAAGAACCCAAAAATAAGGAAGAGCAGGAAGAGCACTGCAGTGAATGCGGGTGCCATTGCAACTGCCGCCATATCCAGGAGAATAAATGCAAGAATGGACAGTGCAATTGCCGCAAATACAGAAGAGAGGAGAATCCGGTCCATGAATTTTTCGGGGGGCTGTTTCATGTCCGCGAGGACCATCTTTTTCCTCAATGCTGGAAAATAAGGCAATATAACCTCGGAGATTGAGCGGAGGGGCCCTCTTCTGCTCTCTCCCCTTGCGGGAAGGGCAACAGGAGTAACCTTTTTCTTCTGGTTTGCCATAGGTTCACCAAATAATATTACTTAATTACTTACTACCAAAACGTTTATTTATGGTATCCTCATCTATTCCCGCCTCAAGCGCCATCAGCCTCCTTGCTTCGCGCAGGGCTTCTGAGCGGCTTTTCTCCCCCCTTGCATACTTATCATACAGGCGGGGCTCCTTAGCCTGGAGCAGGTTGAAGAGAGAGTCCTCGGGGGCATTTGATATTTGTGCAAGCTTTGTTGCCACAGGGTCTCCTGCATCCTCAAAAAGCACCGCGCGGGTGCTCTCCAGCTGGGAGTGTATCTCTTCCCCTATTGAATTTTTGAATTCTGAAAACTCATGCCCGTAGTCCCTTGAAATCTTTGTCCTTAGCCTTTCAGATTCAGGCGTGGATGCCCCTCTTACTTTCAGCTTTGCGAGTTCTGCGGTATGCTTTGCCGTAAGGAAAGACTGGTATTTGTCTGCCAGCGCCATAAGCTTCTGCTCAAGCTCCACCAGCTTGTTTGAGAACTCGTCAAATGCGGGGCCGCGGTGGGCAGTTGCACGCTGCTTTTTCATCTGCGCAAGAAGCTTCTTGTGGTTCTTCCCATAGATTGCCTCAATCTTTTTCTTTGCATCGCGCAGCTCATACTTCTGCTCATCTCTGAGCGCATCCATGAGGGAGCCTTCCGGAAGGCCCCCTGAAACTGCCTTCCCCTCCTTTGCTTTTGAAATAAGTCCCTTGAGCGCAACAATCTCCTTTTTTATCTCGGTCCTGCGGGAAGTGGAGCGCTCCTTGAAAAGTTCCCTTGTAAGCTCCATCATTCTCTTCTTTGTATCCTCAACATCAACCTTCTTCTTGCGCTTTCCGGTCATCTGGGCCCCCAGCTGCTTTTCCAGCCGGTTAATTGTCTTCTCGGCTTCCTTTACCGGAGACGGGGAAAGCTCCTCCGGGATGGGGACCTTAACTGAAACCTTAGGCTCCGGTGCAGGGGGGGCTTCTTCAGGAGAAACAACCTCGGGCTCCGGGGCTTTGGGAACCGGCTTTATCGCTTCAGTTGGCTCGGGGGGTTTTTCCGCGGGGGGCGGAGTAATTTTTTTTGGTTTTTTTGGCGCAGGCCTTTGCGGGAGAATTGGGGCTGGTGGGGCCTTTTCCTCTTCGGGTTTTGGAGGGGCCTTCCTCGGGGCCGGACCCTCTGGCTCGCCTGGCATGGGGCCTATTTCGGCTTCAGTGGGTTTGGGCGGGGCTGCTTTCTCCGGAGGTTTCTTTTCTGGTTTTTCAGCAGGTTTTGGAGGTGGTGCGACCTTAGGCGGGGGGCCTTCGGGCTCGCCTGGCATGGGGCCTATTTCGGCTTCAGTGGGTTTGGGCGGGGCTGCTTTCTCCGGGGCACCCGAAAGCACTCCTTCTGGGGGTTTCTTTTCTGCAACAGGAGCGGGTGGCCTCACTGCCTCCCTCGCCCGCTCGATGCTTATTTTCTTCATCTCTTGTTCTACTTCCCTTGCTTTGCCCTTCGCTTTTCCTGCAGGCCTGGGAGGCTCCGCAGGCTTAACCGCATCTTCTCCAAACATCCCTATATCCATCCTGGATGCACTTATTATCTTCTCCATGCGGTTGTACTGGTTCACGATGTCTGGGTATTCCAATTCGTGTATTTCCTGGGGGGAGAGCTCAAGGGAGCGCTCCACTCTTTTTTTCTTTATTTCAGGGAATTTATATTCTTCTGCCGAGTCCTCCACACGGGAAACTTCATCTGCGGCAGTGCTGAAATCCATCCAATCAGAACTCCCAGGTCTCATTCCTCTTTACCGCTTCCATCACTTCATCTGAATTGCGGTAATAGTTAGAAACGATTGAGCCAACCTCATTTACTGCCTCATATCCATGCTTCACCATCCAGTTAAGGACTTTGGTCTTATCGCCCACATCATTCTGTATTTCCTTGGAGCTGAGGCCTGCATAAAGCTCAATGGTGTTTGCAATCTTGTCAAGCTTGCCTGATTTTACAGTTACGTCCCTTTTGGAATCCCAGCGGTAAATCATGTTCAGGTCCCCCTCGTTCTGGACCTCGGCAAACTCAAGTGTCCTGCGGATATTCAGGCGGCGCTGTCTGTACTGGACAACAATTCCTGCAAGCGCATCAAGGTTCTCCTCCGGAACATTTATCGGGGGGTTTACCAGCCTGCTTATTGTCTGGCTTGCATTATCTGCGTGCAGGGTTGCATAGACGCTGTGCCCTGTGTGCATTGCCTCAAAAAGCACTTCCGCTTCCTTCTGCCTCCTTATCTCACCGACAACTATCCGGTCCGGCCTCTGCCTAAGCGCATTTATCATGAGGTCCAGCATGGAAACCTCCCCCTTCCCTTCAGGGTTTGGCTCCCTTGTGACCATAGGCACCCAGTGGAGGAAAGATGGTAAGGTAAGTTCCCTTGTGTCCTCTATGCTGATTATTCTCTGGCTTGCGGGAATCAGGCCAGAAAGCGCGTTGAGGAAAGAAGTCTTTCCACTTCCTGTGCCTCCGGAAACAAGCAGAGAAAGCTCACTCTGCACGCAGAGCCAGATTGTTGCCGCAACCTCCGGACTAATTGTTTTTGTCCTTATCAGGTTTGAGATGGTCCAGGGATTCTTGGAGAACTTGCGAATGGTCATGGTGTTCCCGTAGTTCGAGACGGGGAACAGAGTTGCATTCACACGGTCCCCGCTCGGGAGGTGTGCATCAAGCAGGGGGTTGAGAATGTTTATCTGCCTTCCCACCTTTCTTGCAACCAGCGCCGCATAATCGTAAATCTTGGATTCGTTCTTCATGCGGAGGTTGGTTTTGCACCAGCCATATTTCTTGTGGTAAATCCACACCGGATCGCGGGAGTTGTTAACAACAACTTCTTCTAGGAACTCATCATGCAGCGGAGTTTCCAGCTCCCCCATCCCAAGTGTGTTCTGAATGAGATAAGATGCAAGAATCTTCTTTTTATCGTTTGGGAGCTGGGGGAAATTCCTTGAAAGTACATTCATTGCGGACTCCTGGAACTTTGCCCTTACCATGTCCTGCTTTTTCGGGTCCAGAATCTCGGTTATGTCTAGCTTCACATCCGAGATAAGCTCCGCACGGAGCTTAGTTTCAAGAAGCAGCTTTGTCCCACCTGCTATTCCGGGAATGGTGACTGAATAGTATGGGACAAAATCATCTTTCTGGACTATGCTTACTTCAACCGGGATGGATTCGCTGAGGAATGTATATGAATCCAGAACCTTTGTTCTGCCTGATGGAGAAGATGGCGAGATCGGACCGGGCGGGCCCCCTTCACCGGCTGCTGCGGTGGGGCCCATTCTTCCTGGTTCATCTTCTTCCTCTTCTTCATCCCCATCTTCGGGTTCTTCGGGCTCATCTTCTTTGGTTTTCTCTTCTTCGGGCTCCTCTTCTTCCTCTTCAGTTTCTTCTTCCGGTTTCCTTCGGGGCTCTTCTTCCTCAGGGCCTTTGAACTCTTCTTCCTCTTCAGGCTCCTCTTCTATTTCTTCCTCCTTAGGCCTGGATTTCTTTTTCTTTGTTTCTTTCTCTTTTGGAGCCTCGGATTGTTTCTTCCTTGCCGCTTTCTTCTGGGACTCCCGGATTCTCCGGACAATATCCCTTACTGTTTTCTTCGAACCCTTCTTTGAAGACTTTTTGGATTTTGCCATATCGCCACCATCATTCTGTTTCCCAAAGCTTACGTATTAAGTTTTTTAATTCCTTTCTCTTCTCCTCAAACTCTTTCTGTTCATCTGCAGTCAGGGAAATTTTGTCCCTGGCTTCTTTTTTCTTTGTGCTCGCCTTGCCTTTTCCCCGGCCTGCGCCTTCCTCCCTGAGCGCAATCAGCTTTGCTTCCTTTGAGAGGAGGCTGATGTTTTTCTGTATCATTGCAGAACGTGAATTTAGGTCTGAGATGATCTTCTTTATCTTCTGGAGCTCCTGCTTCTTTTTCTTCAGCCTGTCCGCCAGCTCCAGGGCCTTCTTTGTTGCATCGGGGGTTGCCTTGCCCTTCAGTTCTCCCACTTTCTTATTGCTTTCCTCCCTCGCTTCTTTTAATTCACTCTTTATATTGGCGGTTTCTTTCCTTATCTTGGAAAGCTGGGCAAGATAGGCATCTATTGCCATCTTTGTTTTTTCCTTTATCTTCTGGAAAGTTGCATAAGTAGCTGTTTCCTCTTCAACAGAGGAAAGAATTTCGTCTGCCTCTTCCGAAAGCTGGCTTCTGGCATCTTCAAGCTCTGCCTTCGCATCTTCAAGCTCTGCCATCAGGTCCCCCATAGAAAGCACGCTTCCTGAAACACCGGAAAGAGTGGACTCCATTTTCTTGAAGTCCCTGCTCATTCTCTCTTCTTCATTTTCCAGCTCATCCAGGCGGTCAAGAATCTCTTTTTTTGTGGGAACGTTTTCAAGCACATCCTGGGCAATGCTTATGGTTTCGGAATACTGGTCGGCTATTGCAAGGTCGTCCTCTATCTGCTTTTCAAGCTCGGGAAGGGTTTTTTTCAGCTCCTGAATATGCTCGTATTCCTTGTCCAGGCGGTTCCTTGTTTTTTCTGCACTTTCGGAAAGCTCTTCCATGTGGGACACCGCATCCTTTATCGTTGCCGCATTTGCCTTGAACTCAGAAATCATGGAGCGGAGGTATTCAGAATCCTCATGCACCTCCTTGAAATCCTTCTTCATCCCTTTGAATTTTTTCTTGATATCCCCTACTTCCACATCTTTTTTTGGAGTTTTTTTCTTGAGCTCGTCAACTTCTGAAACCAGTGAATCCAACTTGCTGTTCAGCTCATCTATGTGGTCTTTTACATCCTCAACGCTCTTCAGCTTGGGGCCGAGGTCCTTTTTCCTAAAAGACTTTCCTGCGGATTCCAGCTGGACTTCCAGGCCCTCCAGAGAGCCTTCAACATTACTCACCTTTTCCATAAGCTCGTCTATCCTTTCCATTGATTTCGCGGAAACGTCCTTCTTTCTTGCTTTTGCCTTTTCCAACTGGTCGGAAAGCTCCTCAAGTTTTGCAAAATCACCTTCAAACTGGCGTGAAATCTTGTTTATCGCTTCAGTGTATTCGCGCAGTTCCTTCTTCCCCTGGTCCTGGATTTTGTCAAGTTTCCCCACCTCGCTTTCAAGCTTAGTCTTCTTTTTGCGGAACTCCTCTCTCTTTTTTATTATCTCTTCTTCAGTGGGGGGAATCCAGGTAAAATAAACTTTAGTGAGCTGGTAGTCAATCTCTATCAGCCCTTCCTCCTCAAGAATGTGCGCCCAGTCCTCAACTGTTGTCTGCGGAAGGCTAAGAAGCTTGGAGGCCATAGCCAGGTCAATCCGCTCTTTCTCCTTAATGAGACGTATGAGGGAATCTACGCCTGTGCTAATGAGGAGGTCCTCCATTTCCATAAAACGATATCCTCCGATGTATATTTAAAAGATTTCGGTAATTGCTGGATTTGGGCAAAAAAGACTATAGTTAATAAAGATTGTGGAAAAATTATGTGCAAGGGTGTTGTGTGGCATGGCCAGCGAAAAGGGAAACAATAATGTAATAAAAAAAATCGAGAAGACATCCCTCCAGAAATTCAAGAATCAGAACAAGATCCTGAAGAAGTTCGGGAAGCCGGGTCTGAAGGTCTACCGCGCAATAAATAAAGCAGGAACAAAAGTTGAAGAGCTTATTGAAAAAACAGGGATTGGACAGAAGAAGCTATTTGAGATACTGATTTTCCTAAAGAAAAACAAAATGGTTGAAACTGTTGGGAAAGTTGCAGAAGAGAAGGCAACGGAGGAAAAGAAACCGGAGACGGGAAAGGAAAGAATTGGCCCTAAAAAGAAGAAAAAGGCTGCTGCCAAAAAACCCGGGAAAAAAGCAAAAAAAGAAGCAATAGAGCCCAAAGAAGGGATAATGCCCCCTGAGCCCCTAGAAGAGCCGGAAGAAAAACCAAAGGCCAAAAAGAAAGGGGCTGTGGCAAAGCCTGGCCCTAAAAAGAAGAAAAAGGCTGCTGCCAAAAAGCCAAAAAAGCCGCCGGCCATGGAGATCACCCCTGAGGAAGAATTCGGAGTGGAACTTCCGGAGGAAGAGGAGATAGCGCCGCTTGAGCTTGAAGAAGAGGAGCCTGAGAAAATTCCTGAGCCTAAGGAGGAGCCCCCAGAGGAACTAGAGGAGGAGGAAAAGATTTCTCCCTACAGGAAAAATAAGAAGCCGGAGGAGCCTGAAGAAGATGAGGAAGACATATTCCTCACGCCAGGGGAAAGGAAGATAAAAAAGAAATATGGTGAAACCGGCATAGACGTTTATAACCTGATAGACGGGCAGCGCACAGCAGAGCAGATAATGAGGGAAACAGGGGTCACAGAAAAGAAGCTAATAGAAATGCTGGACTTCATGGAGAACAAGGGCATAATCAAGCTTGAGCATCCGGAAAGGAAACGAAAAAAGAAGAAGGCGGGAGTGCACAGGAAAAAAGTTAAGGATGTGGGCTTTGCCCCGATGCTTGAGGAGGGGGTTTCCCCGCAGGAGCCGATTGGGGGAAAGGCAGGAAAAGAGTTTGTGCTGGAAATCCCTGAAAAAACAGGCAGGGGAGCATTCAGGGAAATACAGATGAAGGCAAACCTCATGATAAAATTCAAGAGGGGCTCCCGGAATGTGATTGGGCTTATTAACGGGAGCAGGGATGCAGTTGAAATCGCCCTCAAAACAGGCCTCCCCCTCTACAAGATTTACAAAATCCTAGAATACCTGGAGAAAGAAGGTTTCGTGAAGCTCAGGGCCTCAACCCGCAAGGAGATAAAGAGGAAATATGGGGATGATGGATATTCTGTTTACAAAAAATACGGGAGGGAAGGCGTGATGCTTTACCAGCTCATAGGAAAGGACATGGACATGGCACAGATGGCCTGGCAGACTTCTGAAAACAATGAGAGGGTGGTCAAAATATTCATGTTCATCCACAGGCTGCTCGGGATTGAGCTTCCGATTGATGAGGATGTGCTGCTTGAGCGGCTTGAAAGGAAGGAATAACCTATTTTTTTATTCTGGAGAGGGAGATGCGCTCCACTTCCAGAGGAGTTGCCCTTTTCCTTAGCGCGGCGGGCTTTTCTTCAAGGCGGAAATCCTTTTTGAGTTCCCCTTTTTTTCCGGAAAAGCAGACAAAAAAGAAGTCTTCGGGGATGCGGAAGGAATATTTTTCCAGAGCAGAAGAAATGTCCTTTGCTGCAGAAAGCCAGAGCAGGAACTCCTTCTCCTTCTTCCTTGCAATATTCCTTTTTTCCCTTATTGAATCCTCTGCCAGTTTCTCAGAGAGCAGCAGCTCCTCTACAGAATTCAGCTTTTGCGGGTTCAGGAGCAATGCACCCCTCCGCTCCGCAAGCTGCAGGAGTTCCTGTTTCTTGAGAGAAGAGCGCGCCCTCAGCAGAATCATATTGGGATTGAGAGGGGGCAGGTATTAAAACATTACTATTCTATAAAATCAACTTACATTACTTCTACAAAGGTGTATATTTAATGGAAGAATACCACGAAGGACGCAAAAAGAAGGTTTCATCCGGAAGCGGGGGCAGGAAAGGCAGGTACAGGGACAAGAAGCTTGCCCACATAGGGGGAATATTCTCCGCAACCAAAGTAGGGGATGAAACCCGCAGGGACACCCTAAGAAAGAGGGGCGGAACCACCAGGCCCAAGCTCAAGAGGGCTGCATATGTGAACGTAGTTGTTGAGGGGAAGGTGCAGAAAACAAAGATTGAGGGGGTAATTGAAAGCCACAACCCGCACTACGCCCGCCAGAACATAATTACAAAGGGTGCGGTTCTCAGCACTCCGCTCGGGAAGGTGCGCGTTACCAACCGGGTGGGCCAGGACGGCCTTGTGAACGGAGTCCTCCTAAATTAGATTTTTTCTATTCCTTATTTAAAATCTTGTTCTGCAATTATTCAGGGTGATTCAAATCAATAAAGGCAGAATCCCGCAGGGGAAAAGAATACTGGTTACCTCCGCACTTCCTTATGTGAATAATGTGCCCCACCTGGGAAACATCGTGGGGTGTGTGCTTAGCGCAGATGTTTTTGCAAGGTACTGCAGGCTCAGGGGATACGAAACCCTCTACATCTGCGGAACAGATGAATACGGGACCGCCACTGAAATAAAGGCAAGGGAGGAAGGCCTCAGCCCAGAGCAGATATGCAGCAAGTACCGGAAGATACATGCAGATGTTTATAAGTGGTTTGGAATCTCTTTTGACTATTTTGGCAAAACCTCCACCCCGGAGCACACAAAAATAGTGCAAGAAATATTCCTGAAGCTCTATGAAAACGGATTCATAACTGAGAAGGAAGTTGAGCAGCTTTATGATAAAGAGGCAGGGATGTTCCTTGCAGACAGGTATGTGGAGGGAACCTGCCCTCATTGCGGGTATGTGGGGGCAAGAGGGGACCAGTGCGATGGCTGCGGAAAGGTGCTTACTCCCGGGGAGCTGGTGGAGCCGGTCAGCAAGATAACAAAGAGCACACCTGTTGAAAAAAAGACAACGCACCTGTTTCTTGACCTCCCGAGAATAGAGCCTGAGCTAAGGGCCTGGATTGAAAGGGCTTCGAAGGAAGGTGGCTGGAGCGAGAACGCCCTGGGCATCGTGAAGGGCTGGCTTGAAGAGGGTCTGCGCAGTAGAGCGATTACCCGTGACCTAAAATGGGGCGTTCCTGTTCCCCTTGAGGGATATGGGGATAAAGTGTTTTATGTTTGGTTCGATGCACCAATAGGATACATTTCGATCACTGCAAAATATACTGATAAATGGAAAGCGTGGTGGAAGGCCCCGGAAAAAGTTGCCCTGTATCAGTTCATGGGGAAGGACAATGTTCCGTTCCATACTGTTGTGTTTCCCTCAACTCTGCTTGGCACTAGGGGGGAGTGGACAATGCTATACCACATAAGCACAACAGATTTCCTTAATTATGAGGGGGGAAAATTCTCCAAATCAAGGAATGCCGGGGTATTTGGGAACGGGGCGGTTGAATCCGGGATACCTGCAGATGCATGGAGATATTACCTGCTGAGGAACAGGCCGGAGCGCGCAGACACAAACTTTTCCTGGGATGATTTCAGGGAAAAAACCAATAACGAGCTCATTGCAAATATCGGCAACCTCATCAACAGGACAATGGTTTTTATAAAAAACAATTTTGATGGGAAACTGCCGCATGGAAAACTGTCAAAAGAGGACAGGGAATTCCTAGAAAAGCAGGAAGCAGTTATTGAGAAATACGGTTCCCTTCTTGATGAAGTGCGAATAAAAGAGGGGCTGGAAAAGGTCCTGGAATTCAGCAAAAACGCAAACAAGTATTTCCAGGATAATAAGCCGTGGGAACTTGTAAAATCGGACAGAGAGAGGGCCGGAGTTGTGCTTTACGTTCTTGCAAACCAGGCAAAGGACCTGGGGCTGCTCTGCAGCCCTTACCTGCCCCGGACTTCTGATGCGATTTTCTCGCAGCTGGGAATTTCCCCGGAGACCTGGGAAAGTGCGGGAAAGGCCGATTTAAAATCCGGTGAAAAGGTGGGGAAGCCTGAAATTCTCTTCCGAAAAATGGAAAAGGAAACCGCGGAGGAACTGCGGAAAAAATACTCAGGAAAACAAGGCGAATCACCTTTCTCTGCTCTGGAGCTGGAATCAGGGAAAATCATTTCTGTG
This sequence comes from Microcaldota archaeon, assembly GCA_014727925.1. GTDB lineage: Archaea > Micrarchaeota > Micrarchaeia > Anstonellales > Bilamarchaeaceae > CAIKOA01. The sequence goes on along the minus strand of WJMN01000047.1, from coordinate 20,783 downwards.
GAAAAACACCCGGATGCAGACAAGCTTTATGTGGAAAAAATAGAAATGGGCAATGGAGAGAAAAGGCAGGTCGTTTCAGGGCTTGCCCCATACATGGAAAAAGAAGAACTGGAGGGAAAACGGGTGATAATTGTAAAGAACCTCGCACCTGCAAAACTGAGGGGGGTAGAATCCCAGGGGATGCTCCTTGCAGCTGAAGGTGAAGGGGAGCTGGAGGTTATTGACCCGGGGGTTGAGCCAGGGGAAAAAATACTTGCTGAAGGGGCAGAGAGCAATCCGAAAAAAGAGGTTAAGTTCAAGGACTTTTCAAAAGTCAAATTCAGAGTTGAGGAAAACAGGGTTTTTGCAGACGGGAGTAAGCTTGTTGCAGGGGGAAAGGAAATCAAAACTGAAAAAGTAAGCAATGGAAAAGTGTCCTGAGGAGATTGGAAATGAAGCCTTTGCATGCACTGCTGTTTTTTGCCATTGGTTCGCTGCTTATTGCATTTCTTTACCATGATGAGCTCGTGCTTACAGCTGTGGTTGCAATAGGGTGCATTGCTGCCCTTGAAATAGATGGGTGGAAGAACCTGAAAAAATTTCTAGTTGCGGTGATTGTTGGAGGAGTTTGCGAGAACATCGCTGTTTGGCTTGGAGGATGGGAGTATGCAAACGCGGGATTCCTTTTCACTCCGCTGTGGCTTCCGCTTGGCTGGGGCTTCTCAGTGCTGCTGCTGGAAGAAGGATTTGCAAAGAATGCTCCTGCATACTTTTCCTGGAAGGCATTAATTCTGGCTTTTGCGGGCACCGCGCTTGCCGCGCTTGCCTCCTCGGATGAGGGTATTGCCCTGTTTCTGTTTTCTGCATTTACACTCGGGGCATTCAGGTTTGGTTTCTACAGCCCACTGGAAATAAAGGCAGGTGTTGCTGCTGCAATTCTGGGGACGGCAATGGAAGGGATTTCAATATGGACAGGTAACTGGCAGTACCCTGTTGCGGTGTTCGCGGTACCCCTCTGGCTTCCGCTTTGCTGGATGAATGCATTCCTGATAATGAGGAGAATAATAAGAATATAAAAATAGAAAAAAGAAGGGGGGATATTATTCAGCACTGCCCGTCCGGCCCTTCCTGCTCATCTGAAAGCTCAGAAGAGCATTCCTCCGGGGATTCTGTAAAGGAGCTGCAGATTGCTTCCTTGTATGCCTCGGGGCTTCTTGAACCGGAGTACTTCATCCCGTTTATAATCATGGATGGAGAGCCGAAATTCTGGGTGCTGAAAGTAAGCTGCTTTTCCCTTTCCAGTATGGTGTATTTCTCTTCATCAAAGCTCTCTTCAATCTCTGTTGCGTTGATTCCCTGGGCCTCTGCAACAGTCTTCCAGCATGTTTCAATATCCTCTCCGGAATCAAAGCACTCTGAATTGACTGCAGTTGCATACTCTGCCCAGACTGCCTCGCCATACCTGTTGTAGACCATCTTCTCTCTTATGCCCTGCTCAAGTTCATAAAGCCCGTGCATCGAGCAGTAGGTCTCATTGTTTGCATCAACAATGCATTCTCCGCTGTCTGCACTGTAGGTGGGGTGGACTGATTCGTCATAGACAATGTAAACAGGCTCAAATGAAATGTTTCCCTCAAGCAGGCCCACAACATCCACAACCGCGTTCTCTGCAAGGTTCCCATAGGGACAGTTGCTCATCAGGAAAAGATAAACCTCTGGCTCGGCTGATGTGGGGAATCCTTCAGGTTCCTCTGGCTCGGCAGAAAGGCTTGCAAGATACTGCTCCTTTGCCGCGGCAACTTCCCCCTCCATTGTGGAAACGTTCATTGCGCTCGGATAGATGTATTTGTAGTCCTTTGAGACAAAGAGGGGCATCTCCTGGCCCATAACATCATAATATAGTGCCACGTGGCTCTCAGCCTCTTCATATCTCGTAAATGTTACAGTTACTTCCTGTCCAGTATTCAGGAGGTAGGTGTCTGCAAGGAGCTGCCTTATCTCCTCAGCCTTTTCCTCATCAAGCTTGAATCCTTCTTCCTCCCCTACCTGGGGGGCTTCGGTTGCCGGAGCCTCTTCTGCAGGAGCCACCAGGGGCATCGCAAGGTACATTACGAGCATACCCACAATGAGGCCGAGAAGCCCTACCAACCATATCTTGTTCTCTCCACACTCTCCATGAGAGCAGGAGGAAACCTGAGCTTTTTTCTGCTCATTCTCATCTGACATACATACTCACCAATAAACGAATAGATGCTGTTATGAAGAACAGGAGCTACTTATAAAGGTATTGGTTTTTCTGCGGGAAGCGCCAAACCTGTGGTGGGCACTGGAAGGGCTATTTCCAACTGCGAAACTCCATTGCCTCTTCAACCCGCTCCCTTGCAATCTCCATTGCTGCTTTTCTTGTGTCATTGCCTTCCTGGGCGCGCTCCATCATCACTTTTGTGTTTGCAGCAATCTTGTCTGTAACTACCTTGAACATAGTGTCCGGGTTCCAGCCCATTGTTTCGCAGTAGGAGGAAATTACCCCACCTGCGTTTGCAACAAAATCAGGGAGCACAACTACGCCCCTTTTCATGAGCACCTGCTCAATTTCGTATTTTGCGGGGAGATTTGCAGCCTCTGCAACATATTTTGCCTTTACGTTTTCTACATTTGCTGCGGTGATTACGTCTGGGCGGGCGCCGGGAATAAGAATATCTACATCCAGCTCAAATAGGCCCTTGCCTTCCTTTTTTTCACCCTGGTGGGCGGTTACAGTACCCTGCTCCTGCTTGGTTTTCATGAGTTCTGCATGCTTGAGGCCTTCGGGGTTATAGATCGTTCCACTTGAATCTGAGGCTGCTACAACCTTTGCGCCCCATTCTTCCAAAAACTGGTGGGCAAAGGTTCCTACATTTCCATAGCCTTCAATTGCAACTGTTTTTCCATTTAGGGATTCTCCCCTGAACTCAACTGCAACCTTTGTGCACAGGGCTACACCATATCCGGTGGAGCCGAGTTCATGTGGGAGCCCCCCCATCTGGGTTGGCTTCCCTGTGGTTACCCGCATGTCCTGGAGCTCATCTGCAATATATGCCATTTCCCGCTCGGTCATGTTCATATCCGGGCCAGCAATGTAGTGTTCAGGCATGAGCTCGGTGAGCTTTCTTGCAAAGGAGCGGACTATTGCCTGCTTTTGCTCCGGAGAAATTGTACGGGGGTCTGCTCGGATTCCGCTTTTTGCACCCCCGAAAGGAATGTCTGCCATTGCATTTTTCCAGGTCATTGCACGTGCAAGGCCCATGACTTCTGAAGTTGCAAGATCTTTTACCATCCTGATTCCGCCTTTTCCAATGCCCCGGGCAGTATTGTCAACCACTGCAACTCCGTGCATTCCTGTTTTCTGGTCATAAACTTCAAACACCCTTTCTGGACCGATCTCATCAACCTGGTACATGGAAAACTCACCTTGAGAGGGATTTGGGGGATAAGAAATTTAAAGTTGCGCCAGAGGTGGGAATTGCCTGCCAAATCCTCCAGCAGCATATGCTGCCTAATCCTCAAGATTGATGAATAGGTATGCAACCAGTGCAGAAGAAATTGTCATGATTGCCCGCATCAGGAAAACATAGGAGAAACTTATCTCCGCAAGAAGGCCTGCTATGAAAACCCCGAGCATGGCCCCCACAATATCAAAATAGCCGAATATCTGCACGTCCCTCCCGGTGTTTTCGCGGTGGGCGAGGATGGATGAAATTTTGATTGTGGAAACTCCGTAGAGGGGGTAGGTGAGATTCTCAAAAAGCATCAGCAAAAAGAAAACCTCCCACTGCTGGAAAAAAGCAGCCGCAACCCAGATTGATGCATTTATTGCGGAGCCAGAGAGGAGGGTTTTCAGTGTTCCGCCGGCATCAATCAGCTTTCCCAGGAAATAGCTGGAAACTCCCCACACAGTAAGGAAAATAGAGGTATAGATGCCGATTTCCCCAGGGGTAAAGGAATATGTGTTGGACATGAAAAGATAAATTGCAAAGCCGTAGATTATGCTCCGCTGGCTTCCGTTCATAAAAGAAACTATGGCGTTGGCAATTCCGCTGCGGGTCCTGAGGAGCTCCAGGGAAATGCGGGGCTTTGGGGGGCCCTTTTTTGAAGGAGCTTCCCGGAAAGTGAGGATGAGAATCCCCATTAGGATGGAGAGTGCAGAAACAAGGAGAAAGAGAAAGTCCGGGCCGAACTGCTGGAAAATCCAGCCTGCTACAAAGTGGGCAAATGCAAAAGAAAGGCCGAAGGCAGCAGTGAAATAGCCTAAGTATTTTCCCCGTTCCTTTCTTTTTGTGAGGTCGGTGAAGCGGGAAATAAACAGACTCCATCTTGTATTTGAGCTGAACTTTCTGCCGGATTCTGCTATAAGATAGGAAAACGCATTCTTGAAAAAAACCATGAGAAGGACTGCGCCTGCCTGGAGGAAAGTGAGGGCGGATAGCATCTTTTTCCTTCCTGCAACATCTGTGTGGGCTCCGATATAAATTCCAATTAAGCCTCCTATGAGGGTGGCGGCTGCAAGGATTGAGCCGATTCCTGAAAGCGAAAATCCCTGGGAATCCAGAAACAGGGGCATGGACATAGCCAAAGCTCCGGCTATGAACCCGAAAAATAGGCTCGCAACAAATGTTTTCTTCAGCTCATCCATGCGGGAATAAATAAACGGAGGCATTTTAAGGGGGGAGGATGGGGTTGGCAGGGGAAGGGGGAGGTGGCTTTCCATTGCACCCGCAACAGCGATTATGTGCATTGGGAAGACAGAGGTTTTTTACTTCCCGCAGTCTGAAGCTCGTACAAAGGCCTAATCGTACTTCAGGGCTTCTATTGCAGGTATCTTTGAGGCATTGTGGGCAGGTATTATGCCTGCAACCATCCCGGTTGCCATTGCAAACAGGACCACTCCTATAGCAATTTCAGGGGCAAGGTAGGGGGTGATTCCAAAATAAGGGATAATCTGCATGAAAATAAAACCCAGGGCAAGACCGATAAGGCCACCTGTTCCGCCTATCAGCCCGGCTTCAACCACGAAAAGGGCAAGCACGTGCCAGGAGGTTGCCCCTATGGATTTAAGTATTCCGATTTCCTTGGTGCGCTCAAGAACACTCATGAACATGGTGTTTGCAATACCAATTCCCCCCACAACTGCAGAGATTAATCCTATGAGAAACAGTGAGCCGGTAAGCAGGTCAGTAATCTGGTTTACTGTTTCCTGGATGGACTTTGCAGTCAGCACGCTAAAATCCTTGTCATCAACAGAAACCCGGTGGGAAGCGGCAAGCTGCTGCTCCAGCCTTTCTCCCATTGCTTCAGTGTCCACCCCTTCCTGGGCCCTTATGAAAATAAAGGAGAGTTCATCTTCTGCAATAGTATCACCGAAAACCTCTTCGCTGCTTTCATATGGAATATAGATGGAGGAATCGTCCTGCTGCGACATGGAGGTGCCTATCTTTTCCGCTACCCCCACTACCCTGTATCTCTGTTCATTTATGTATATATAATTATTTACTTTGATTTTCTCCTTTCCGAAAAGCTCGTTTGCAGCATCATTCATCAGGAAAACAACGTGCTCTTCCCCTTTCTGGATATACCTGCCTTCCTCAATCCCAAACTGGTCTTCATACATCGGGAGCAAGTTGGGGGTGGCTGCAAAAATTACTGCTGCAATTTCTTCATCCTTGAATCTGAGGCTTGCCCTTCCGAATGTTCCGTAGCCCACATCCTCAATTCCAGGGACGCGCTCAACATAATTAAGGTCCTTTTCAAAAAGCTTTCCGGAAGAAGACATCCCTGGGCCGAAGGAGCCCGCAGCATCTTCTATGCTGTAAGGCAGTATTGTAATCATGTCTGCTCCGAACATCTCCAGCTGGTCGTTTATATCCTTGCGTACGCCCTCGCCCACGGAAACAAGTATTACGATTGTAGCAATTCCGAGAATTATGCCTAAGATTGTGAGGTAGGAGCGCAGCTTTTTCCTGCGCATGTTTTCAATGCTGTAGCCAAGGACATCAGTGAACTTCATCATTCATACCTCAATGCTTCTATTGCCGGGACCTTTGATGCATTCTTTGCAGGAATCGTTCCCGCGATTATCCCGACCCCTACAGAAACGATAAACGCTACTGCGGCCATTTCAAGGGAAATGACGGCATCAAAACCAAAAAATATTACCAGCTCAACTAGCAATGCACCCACAACGAGGCCGAGGACTCCGCCGGAAACCCCTATCATTGAAGCCTCCATCAGGAAAACATCCTGTATCTGCTTTGAAGTTGCGCCTATGGACTTGAGGACCCCTATCTCGCGGGTGCGCTCAAGCACGCTCATAAACATTGTGTTGGAAATTCCTATCGCGCCCACAAGCAGGGAAATGCCGGAAACAATCATCAGAAAAACAGTGAGGGCGCCGAGTATGGAATCCACCTGCTCCTGTATAAAGCGGGCGCTTATCATGCTGAAATCCTTGTCATCTTCGGTTACCCCACGGTGCTTCATGAGGGCCCACTCTATGTTTTCCTCAACTTCAAGAGGTTCATAGCCTTCGGAAATCTTTAGCCTGATTGCGCTTACCTCCCTGTCTGCAATTGTGTTTCCTGCAATGCGCTGGGCATCCTCAAAAGGTATTATTATCATGGAATCCACGTTTGAGTAGCTGCTCCCTGTTTCGCTCAGTATGCCTACCACCCTGTATTTTTCTCCTGCAATTTCCAGGAAAGAATTTGCGCGCAGTTCTTCATCAAAAGTGTCATAGGCGATTGTTGCGCCTACCAGGGCGACCTTGCGGTCTCCTGGCTCAAGTAGCCTTCCTTCATCCAGTTCCCTCAGGACCATGGTATCCTGGTAAGTATCTGTTTCCATGCCGTATACTGTGGAGCTCACGCTGTCCCGCTTAAATTTGAGGTCGGCATTTGTGTATATTGCTTTTGTTATTATGTCCACACCTTCGGTTTTTCTCACTACTTCAACATCCTTGTCAAAAAGCTTTCCGGAGGTGGGGCGTAAGGAAGTTGGGCCTGCAAAGGCACCTCCCTCAAGGTTTATGGGAAGGATTACGATTAAGTCCGGACCGAAAAGCTCAAGCTCTTCGGAAACTCCTGCGCGGAGGCCCTGGGCAAGCCCAACGAGCAGGACAACTGCAGCAATCCCCACAACTACCCCGAGGAGGGTGAGCCAGGTTCGCAGGCCCCTGTGCTTCAAATGGCCAAACGAGTAGTTGGCAACATCCCAAAACTTCATTTCTCTTTCCTCTTCCTAAACCACCAGTAAGCCACGGCTGCAATTACCACTATTCCGATTACAAGCGGGAGGGGGGAGTCACCTTCCGAAACAGGCTCGGAAATCCCTATTTCCATCTCTTTTTCAGCAGTTATCCATTCTCCTGAGGCATCCCTGAATAAAACGGTTACCGAGGCAGGGTAGTTTCCGGGCTCAATCTGATTAACCCTAATCTTGTACTGGACGCTGGAGAAGTCATCGCTTTCGAGCCCCCCAATATACTGCTGAGGCTGCACGGTGAGAAGCTCAAAAGCCTCGCTGGAGACCTCAACAGTAGTTCCCTCAATATCATAGGAACCAAGGTTGGAAACGGTTACCGAGAGAGTATGCTCTTTTCCTGAAGTGAGGGGCGCAGGGTTTGCCTCAAGATAAACGCCCACGTTTGAATCAGAGATTATCTTTATCGGAACGGTTATTGTGCCCATGCGGTCTTCGCCGGACTCTTCCCAGCTAAGCTCAAGGGCAACATTCTTTGTTCCCGGTTCCAAGTCAGCTACAAGCGGAATGCTCAGGCTGGTTGTTTCATCCTTGCCCAGATCACCTACTTTGAATTCATTCAAGCCCTGGAGGCGCACATCATCGGCCTGGAATGTGAACCGAAGATCAGAGATTGCATTTCCCTCGTTTGTGAGGGTAAGCTGGAGGGAGTCCTCTTCCCCTGTAACTACCGGCTCTTCCTGGACAAAAACAAAATTTCCTTTGCCTTTCTTCACAGTAACAGGTATGGTCTTGGTTTCAGTTACTTCTGTGCCCAGCTCATTCTGGTAGGTTAGCTGGATCTGGAGCTTGGCCGCGCCTTCGCTTGAGCCGCGGGCATCAAGGGTGGCGTTCAGGGTAGCTGAACCTTCAAGTTGCTCAAGGTAAAGCTGGTCCTGGTTAAGGAAACCTATTCCTTCGTTAAGGATGGTTACCTTAATCCTTTTTGCCTTGCCCCCTTCATTTGTGAAGGTGAAAATTTCCTGGGTGAGATCTTCTATGCTTTCTTCAGAAAGAAAAATTGAAATCACCGGCTGCTCAACAACCTCCACTGGGATGGTCGAGCGCTTTGTGAATGATTCGGTCTTTGACTTCAGCTGGTTGCTGCTGTCAAGGTAATAGTCCTTTGTCCTGCCGGTTGCTTCCACTTCAACTGTATAGTATCCGCTTGAGATGTCTTCTGCAGCAGAAAAGGGCAGGGAAACCACTACTGAAGTAGGCTCGCACACTGCCCCATAGCAGTAGGATGGCTCAAGATCGCCAACCACAAAGCTGCGGTCTATCCCAAGGCCCTCAGCAGAACTCACATAAATAACAACATTCTCCACAGTGTCAACATCACTGGGGTTTGTGATGGTAATTTTCAACACCCCGGAGGTTCCGGGCTCAACTACTTCCGGGGAAAGAGTATAATCGCTTATGCTCAATCCTGCGAAAGCAAATCCAAATACCATAAGCGCAAAAAGCGCATACCTAAGCTCCATATTTTTCACCTTTCTATTTTATTCCGTTTGAAATACACCTTACATATTTTGGATGGGACCTTCCCTTCCATTCCTCTATCTTTCCGTCCACGATGTAAACCTGCTCATCTGCGTGCTTTGCAATCCCCTCATCATGGGTAACCACAACAATTGTCCTTCCCTCCCTGTGCAGCTCATCAAAAAGCTTCACAACATCCTGGCCTGTTTTTGAGTCCAGGTTCCCAGTAGGCTCATCTGCGAGTATCAATTCCGGGTCATTTATCAGTGCGCGGGACATTGCAACCCTCTGGCGCTGCCCGCCTGAGAGTTCGCTCGGGAGGTGGTCAAGGCGCTTGCCCATCCCCAGCTTGTCCAGTGTTCCTGCTGCTTTTTCTTCACGCTGTTCTTTTTCAATCCCCTGTATCATCATGGGAAGTGCTACGTTTTCCAGTGCAGTCAGAGAGGGAACAAGATTGAACACCTGAAACACAAAGCCGATTTTCTTTCCGCGGAGAACTGCCCGCTCATCGGTGGTCATCCTAGAAACATCCTTCCCGTCCATGCGGACCCTGCCCTCTGTAGGAACATCCAGGAGGCCGAGCATGTGAAGGAGAGTGCTTTTCCCGCTCCCGCTTGGGCCCACCACGCTCATGTAATCGTTGTCATCAATCATCAGGCTGAACTCCCTGAGTGCATGGACCTTCTCCTCCCCCATCTCATATGTCTTCCATACATTCTCCAGGTGCAGTATCGGGCATTTGCCTGTTTCTTCTTCCTTATTCTTCGGCATGTGCATCACCTTTTTGAGATATCCTGCAGGAACTTCCCCCAGAGCATCCTGGAGATTATTTTTCTTGTTGTTTTTATTACAAGTCTGCCTTTTCCGGTTATAGAATACTGCTTGCTTTCCCTTTTTCCTTTTTTAAGGGTTTTTGCCCGGAGGAGGCCTGCAACCTCAAGCCTGGAAAGCAAGGGGTAAATCCTAGAGGGTGTTGCCATGGCCCTGTGGTGGTGCTCCTTTAGGAGCTTCATCAGCTGGTAGCCAGTCATGGGCTCCTGTTCTATCAGCCAGAGGATATATGTCATGGCGACTTTTTTGTGCATCTGCACAAGTGAAGGTTTTTTGCATCCCTCCGGGTCTGGGAACACATCTCTTATGGATTTGGGTATTTGGGAAAAGACCTCTTCATATGTAGGCATCAATATATATCTAAAAATAGACATATTTAAAAATTGATGGATTAAAGCAGTTTTCGTATTCTCTCCAGGATTGGCTCTACCTCACTTTCCCGGTAAGAGTAGTCCACCCGGATAATATCTTTTTCAGTGGATATTGCCTTTGAAATGTCCATTGGAGTCCCGGAAACAACAGTGCCCTGGGGCATGGAGTTTATTGTTTCCTGGAGTTCCTCTACCTGCTTTTTTCCGTAGCCCATTGCCGGAAGGACTTTTGTTGTGTGCGGGTAATTGGCGAATATTTCTTTTATGGAGCCAACCGCATAGGGAACAGGGGAAACCGGCTTCGCACCCGCTCTTTCTGCTGCAAGCAGGCCTGCTCCGTAGTCCATCCCTCCGTGAGTGAGTGTGGGGCCATCTTCAACCACAATCACTTCCTTCCCTTCAATTCCTTCCGGGGCAGAAACCTCAATATCCGCGCGGAGCATATGTGCTTTTGGGTTCAGTCTGTGCGCAAGCGCTTCTGCCTCTTCTGCACCTTTGGGGCTCTGGGAAGCCTTGCTTATGAGGATTATGTCTGCCATGCGGAGGTTCACTTCCCCGGGAAAGTAATGGTAGCCGTGCTCGGGGCGGAGGGCATCAGAAACCACAATCATAAGCTTGGGGAAATAAAATGGGAAATCGTTGTTTCCCCCGTCCCACATAATTATGTCTGCCTCCTTTTCTGCTTCCCGGAGGATTGCTTCGTAATCAACTCCTGCAAAGAGGATGGCGCCGTTTTTTATGTGGCCTTCATATTCCTCGCGCTCTTCTATTGTGCAGTTGTGCCTGTCCAGGTCGTCCAGAGAAGAGAAGCGCTGGACTGACTGCTTTTCCAAATCCCCATAAGGCATGGGGTGGCGTATTACTGCAAGATTTAGCCCTTCTTCCACCAGGGTTTTGGAAATTAATTTTGAGAGGGGTGATTTTCCTGCACCGGTTCTTGTGGCGCAGATTGCAAAAACAGGTTTTGTGCTGTGGATGCAGGTGTCCCCAGGGCCAAGAAGAAGGTAAGATGCACCTGCTGCGAGGGAGCGGGAGGCGAGATGCATTACGTGCCCGTGAGTAACATCTGAATAAGAGAATGCAACATCGTTTATGCCTTTTTCTTTTATGATTGTTTCAAGTTTTTCTTCTGGGTAAATGGGGATTCCATCTGGGTAAAGGGAGTCGGAGAGAGAAGCAGGGTACTTCCTTTCTTCGATTCCCGGGATTTGGGCTGCTGTGAACCCCATTACTTCATAGTTCTCATTGTTGCGGAAGAAAGTATTGAAATTGTGGAAATCCCGGCCTGCTGCCCCGAGTATGAGGGCCTTGCGTTTTTGCATTTTTGCTCACCGTGGGAATATTGGTAAGTAGGTTAAAAAAACCAATGAATGCATCTGCAAGCAGAAAATTAATTGAAAGAAGCAAGGGTTGTCTGACGGAGTCCATTTATTCGTATGAAAGGTAGTGCTCTTCCCAAGACAACCCCATGCTTCCCCAATGCAGCCATGGAGGTTATTTTCTCTCTGGCTTTTGCAAGTGATTTTGCGGTTTGGGGGCCGATTCCCGGGACCCGCAAGAGGTTCCTTTCCTCGGCACCGTTTATTTCCAGGGGCCGTTCAAAAGTAGTCCTGGCTATGGCGACCTTTGGGTCCATGTTTTGGAGGAACCCTTCATCCGAAAAAGCAGGCTGAACCTCATCTCCTGAGTAGTTATATATGCGGTAGAGCCAGTCCAGTTGGTAGAGGCGGTTCTGCCTCCATATGGGGGCAGCGGGGCTTTTCTCCAGGGGCGTATCCACAATAGGCTTGAATGCCGAATAGTACATGCGGTTTAATTTCATATGCTCATATTCGGATGCTGCAAGCTTGAAGATATCCAGGTCTGACTCTCCGTTTATCCCGACTATGAGCTGGGAAACATGGGAAACTCGTGTGGGAGCACTCCCGGTTTCCCGGGAGTGTTTAAAACGGGACTGGGTGTGCCTTATCCACGACTGTCTCTTGAGTATGTCACTCCTGAAATCTTTATTGGAGGCGATTTCAGAGAGGTGGGACGGGGAAACTGTTTCAAGATTTATGGACACGCGGTCAGCATATCTGGTTGCGCGCTCCACCTGATCCCGGGTGGAGCCGGGAAGGATTTTCAGGTGCATATACCCCCTATATCGCATCTTTGCGCGGAGGAGGCGGGCGGATTCTAGGATGGATTCCATTGAGGGAATTGGATCTTCTATAGAAGAGGAGAGGAAAAGGCCCTGCACTATTCTTTTGTTATATAAGGCCATGAAGGTGGACGCGAGCTCATCTGGGGTGTATTTCCAGGCTGCGCTGCGCTTAGAGCACTGTGCATTTACGCAGTACCTGCAGTCCATCTTGCATTTGTTGGTCATCAGCGTCTTGAAAAGGGTGCACACTCCCCGGGGGGTTTTTGCTTCATACGTTTGGAGGGGACCGTTTGTTCCGCCCAGGAGGGTGTGCTTGAGCATTTCTTCCTGCTCCATGTCATAGGAAGCAAGTTCAGAAAGCGCCCTTACCTTTTCGGCCGACACCATAAGATGGGCACACAGGAGAATATTTTTAAGCAGATGATGCAGGAGGTTTCCGGTGTTTCCGCTGGAATCCCACCCTATTTAGCCGCCCTGATAGAATCCCGGCCTGCTGCCGCGGCTGTGGGGCATTTGCTATTTTTAATTTATGCTCACCGCCGGAGTGGGTAGACGGCTAAAAAGGCTAGTGGAGCTGGCCTTCCCTGTGCGGATAAATCATGAAATTGGACCCTGTAGCTTCAATGCACTGGATTGCGGCAAACAGAAGATATTGCCTTTCATTTATCTCATCGCTTATTGAACAGGCAGTTGTACTGTCTAGCACCCTCTTCAATTCAGGGAACTTTCTGTTAATATCTTCAGAAACCGGCTTCCTTACTGTGCAATTGGAATTTACAGGAAGCATCTTGAGCAGAAACGGCATCCGGGTAAATATATTTACCTGGGATGCGTGGTCTAGAGAATCGGAGATATGTTCCATTAGCCTTGCTTTTTCTTCAGCGTTTATCCCTGCGCCCCAGGATAGGGCAAAAGCAAGTAGGTCTTTGTGGCCATTATTCATCAGGTGGTTGCTGTGGGAAAACAAAAAGCCGGATAGGGCTTTTGCCGTGCCTTCTGCTGAAGGGCGCAAAAGCTGTTTGGGGTCGCTTTCATAGATCAAAAGCAGGTCGCGTATCAAGGAGTACGGGGCTTTTTCAGGGCTTGAAAAAAGGAAGGGAGCGTTTTTTTCTGCTGCAATTATTGCAAAATCAGAAAGCTCCATGGACCTGTATTTCTCTGCGATTTTAAGCAGGGCCTTTATTGGTTCCCTGGGCTCAACCTGTGTGAGGTAGGAAATATTTTCAAGGAATTCTTTCGCAACCGGGCCTTCCGGCTTCTCCATTATAAGGTCCAGGATTTCGTCCACAAACCTCCCAAAGGAGGGGAGTACTTCGTTCCTTTCTTCAGGTGTTGCAGAATCCATAAATGAAACCCAGGAATCAGAAAGCTCCCTGACTTTTCTTGCAGATGCCGGGTGCCGGAAATTAAGCCTCTCTACTTGATAAGGTGAGTGGATTAGTTCAAGAGAGCGGCTTTGCATCCTAGGTTCTTTTCTTGGCCTTGGCCAGGGCCTCCTTGAAACAATGGGTTTGGGCCTAGTTGGGGAAGGGAGGGGTTTTTGGTCCTGCATGGGATCACCTGTGTATGTTATCTTTTGTGGGTGGTAATGTATTTAAACCTTTTCCACTTGCCCGGCTGATACGATTTCAAGGGAGGATTTCATTTCCCAGCTAATATTCTGCATTTCACGCTGTGCAAGAGTTCTTACCCCTCTTTTTCTAGAAGCACAGGAAAGCCGTGCGAAAGAATAGAATAACTGGAGCTTGGTCCTGTGGAAATCCAGTTTTTCCTTTTCAGTGGGACCCGGGCCCTCCTTGAGCATCTTCCTTGAAAGGCTGGACATGGTGCGCAGGTCCCCAACTGTGAACTTGCCGGGTTCTAGGTACGCTTTGGAAATTAGCTGCTTTAGTAGCTTCAGCTTTGGCGGGTCTTCAAAAAGCCCGGGGGCCACTTTTTTCCTTGGAGGGGAAACCCTAGAAGGGATTGGTAGTTGTCTAAGCCTCATTAAATTGTGGATTTGGAGGAAAAGAGTTAATAATGGTGCTAATGGGCTGGGTTTGGGCGGAAGCTTTTTATATTTTATCTGCATTTCCTAACACAATGGCAGCGACCAGGCCATTGCAAAGAGCGCAGGTGCAGGCTCCGTCATCTGCTCCACCCCGGAAACCTTCAGGGAGAGGGCTTAAGGGAAGAAGCAGTATGCCCAGTGCAATCGTTGACGGGAGGATGCGTCCGGTTGACCCCAACAGACGGGATGAGATAAGCACACAGATAGTTGCAAACAGGACCGGAGGTGTTGACGAAGAAAGACTGGCGCTTAATGCAACTTTTGAAGAGGCCTTGGTTTCCATTGAATTCGGGCAGGGCAATGAAGTTAATGCTGCAATTGAAGCAATGATGAAAATCTCTGACAGGCTGGACACAGAAGGCCTATGGGACACTCTAGAAGTTCTTTCTGTTGCTGCACTCAGAACCACCAACCGGATTGATGTAAGGGTGGAGGCAATAAATTCAATAAGTGAGATTCATGAAAAAATAAAGTGCAGCCTTGGCTCCGGGCCTGCGCGGGAGGGGGATGTTCAGAAGATGGAGAGGGCCGATGGTAAAATGGCAGATGCCCTGATACTACTGTATTCCTGCGAAGAGCCATACATACAAGGGGCCGCAAGAAGAGCCCTGACCACTATTGATTCGCCTGTGCTTACTGAAAAGCTTGCCCAGGGCCTTGGGGGGGAAAGCCTGGAAGATAGCACTAAAGAAGACCTTTTGGATGGGGCTACAAGCGTTGGGAGGCAGGTTGTGACAAATCTTGAGAAGGAAACAGGGTTTGAGGGTCTGGACCCTGAACTCGCACGGGAGATGCTTTTGTATAATTATCTGAATGATGACTAGAGGAAGGCTTCTAGCTCCTCCTCCTCTTCCTCTTCGGTTTTTCTGGAGCTGTTTTCGTATTCAATGGCCTGCTCATGCAGGGGTTTTCCTTTCTCAACTTTTTTGGATTTCCGGTCCCTTATTTCAAGAAACACGGGGTAGCGCACTGCTTCTCCGACCATGATTGCCTCTCCAACATTCAGGGAAGTTATGGAGCGGGCCATCCTGGAGTCAATTCCCTCTGCAGATTCCTCAATGTGCTTTAGGTCATTTGGGTTGGTTACCCGCAGGAGTATGTGGGTATTGGCCTGGCTTAGTGCAGTAGTTGAGAGGTTCACCGGGCGCTGGGAAACCATCCCCAGGGCAAGCCCGAATTTTCTTCCCTCCCTTGCAATCTTCTCTATTATTCTCTTGTCCGGATTGTGCTCGGACTTTCCAAACTCAGGGGCAAAATTGTGTGCCTCCTCTACAAGGAGGAAAGTGGGGGGAATCTGGACTTTTGAGCGAAGGCGGAAGAGTCGGTCGGCAACGTAGGCAACTATCACTTTCTTTTTCCGCATATCATCAAGGTCAGAAAGGTCAAGGACAAGCATTTCCCCGGGGGAAACGTTTTTCCTGAGCTCCGGCTTCTCCTTTGACTGGGAAATCAGGCGCAAGTTTCGGAGTTCGTAAATGGAGCGGAGTAGCGGGCCCTTTATTGTATTGCTCATTGGCTCTTCTTCAATTCTCGTTATCAGGTCTTTTATTGAGAATAGGGAGCGCTCGTTCTTTTCCTCGCCCTTCATCTCTCTGAGAACCTTTTCCAGTTCCCTCTGGCCGGTGGGCGGTACTGAAACCCAGGAGGAAATCATCTGCGAGGTAAGCCTGCGGAACGGAACGCAGACGTCTTTTCCGTTTATTACCCTTATCTTTTTACCATATTTTGGGTCCTGCCTGAATCCCGCATATTCCCCGTGGATATCTATTATCACCATTGCAACCCTCCCATCCTCCTTCGGGCGGTCAAGGAGCTCCTCAAGCATCACTGCAGAGAGGTGGCTCTTTCCCGCGCCGCTCATTGCAAGTATTGCAAGGTGTTTCTGCAGAAGCCGGGTCATATCTATTTTTGCTTCAACTTCATGGTTCTGGAGCTTGCCAAAGAGGATGCCATTCGGGACGAACCCCACAAAATCCCTAAGCATCTCCTCATCTGCTTCTATTACTTTTGTCCCTGGGGAAGGGGGGAGGGACACCCTGGACTGGATATATTTGTCTCCCAACTTCCTCATCCTTCCCAGCACCCTGACTTCGGCAATTGCATACTCCCAGCTTTTTATTGGGAAATGTGTGGAGATTGGAGTTTCCCTCTCATATTCTGCAACTGATTCGGCTCTTTCAAAATAGCGGTTTGCGCATGTTATTTCAGAAACATAGCCAAAGATTACCCCTTCTTCTGATTCGGTCTGCACAAACTGGCCCTTCTTGACCGGGGATTTTTCATCCAGCACAAAACTGTAATCTGCTGTTGTCGGAGTCTGCTCGGTTGAAATTACCGTGCCAAGGAGGGATTGCATAAATAAACAATACTTGTAGGCATTTAAAAACAAATGGAAAGTGGGTTTCCACTGGGTTTCCGGTGCTCCAGTTTCTGATTACCTTGGCGTTGGGCATAGGAGAGTCCAGAAGGTTTTAATTCCTTTTTTCCGAAGCGGGATATGGTGATCAAATAGCAGTAAAGAAACGAGGGCCGATATTTGTAATCCTTGCGGGTTTCATTACCTTTGGGATTTACTGGATTTACTGGTTCTACCATACAAGCCGGGAATTGGGAGAAATCAACAAGAGCGAGACAAACCCGCTACTGTGGACAATCGGGCTTTTCATCCCGCTTGTGAACCTCTGGGTGCTCTGGAAATATGCAGGAGAAGGAGAGAAAGTCCTTAACAGAAAGCACAGCCAGCTTGTTCTTTTCATAGCATGGATTGTATTCTTCCCAATTGCCCAGTATCTGATCCAGAAAGGAATCAATAGGCATGCTACAGTGTAGCTGCTTTATCTTCTTTTTAATTTTCAATCAGGCAACTCTGCGGAGCTTCTGCTTGCTCTGCCTTGTTTTTGCAGCAAGCTCCCTGCCGTGCTTTCTTTCAAGGTCCCGGAGCTTAACCCTGTCCCTGAAGCTGGAGAGGGAGTATATCGAGCGTATAGTTTCTGAAATTTTGCGGGAAAGCTTTGGCCCTGCACTCTTTTCATTCTGGATGAGAATCGGGAAAACCTTGTCCGGATAGTCCTTTACAAGCATGGTGAGAGCAAGGTCGGATGTTACGGAAACCCTCTCCTCCCTGTCATTGAGAGCCCAAGTGAGGGTGCCTACTCTGTCATTTTTAATCTGGGAAGAATCAGTGAGCAGTATATCCATAAGCCCGAAAAGCGCAGACTCCCTGACCTGGGGGCTGAGCCCGTTCCTGATATTGTGTGCGTGCTTTTCAGCAAGCCGGTTCAGCTCAGCCCGGGATTTTTTTATCCTTATTTCTGGATTTAGGGATTTAGCAGTGCCACCCATGAAAGTATTATTCCCATAGGAAGTCTTTTAAATACACATTTTTGGGACAGTTATCGCATTTTTGGAGGAGTGTTGAAAAATAGGAATAGGTGCAAAAAACAAACCAGCAGGAAACACATTTTTAAAGAATAAAGGGGCATATAGAATAGATATGGAGAGGAAAGCCAAGCTGCTAGAAAGAATCATAAGTGGGCAGCTTGACATCCAAACTTTTTCTGGAAAATACATGGAGAATGTAGTGCAGGGGGCAGTAGATGAAATAGACGAAAGGACAGTGAGAATGCTTATATGTCTGTGCATGGAAAGAGGATGGAGAGAACAGGGGGTTTCCGCGGCAAAAGCAATTGTAACACATCCGGAAACAGAAGAAAGGGAAGCTGATGGAAGGGTGGAAATCGCAGTGAATCTGCTCTCATTTTATGCAGCTTCCGGGCCGAAATCACGGGGAGTAGAAAGCCAGCTGGCAACAAGGGCAATAGGCGAGCTGCTTGAGAATGCCGAGCCCTCTGTTGTAAAGGCAACTCTGGGCAACCTCTCCAGCAGGCCCAACCTGGAAATCTACAAACAGGTCTGCGGGCTGCTTTTGAAGGATAGTGAAGAGCTGCAGAAAGAAGCAATGAAATGGCTGGAGCTCAAGAGCGGGGAAATTGCCTTCACCGGAAAGGAAGGAGAAGAACTGCCTGAAGAGGAAGCCGATTTCATTGCAAAATCCTGCGTGGTTCTTGAAAAAACAAAATCAGCAATTGATGCTTCAGGGAAAAAGAAGGCGAAGGGGGTAAATACACGGCTAAATCTTCTAATCGGGCTCTCGTTCAACCATATTGTGCGTAGGCGGTATCTGCAGCAGGCTGCTGCAGCGCGGAGGGAGAGGGATGGGGCGAACAGGAGGGATGAGGGAGTTGCCTGGCAGGTTTATGGAGCGTACGAAACCCACTTACTAGAAGACCTGGGCGGATTAATCCTTCCTCCGATTGCAAAAAAGCTCCGGAGCCTCAAGAGGCTGGAGCATATAGGAGAAGATATGGACAGGAACGTGCTGGTATGCGCAATAGATACGGTAAGGAGAGTGGGGATGCATGTAAAGTACAGGGGGGAAGCGCTGGAGGCACTTGAAAGAACGTCCCTCCACCCAGAGGCACCGGAAGACGTGAGGGAGAAGGCGAGAAGGGCTGCAGAAGAACTGAGGAGTTCAACCAGAACATCTCTTATTCCTGATATTGTGCCATCAAAAAGGCGTGCGGACCCCGCTCCAAAGGGGGAACCAACCAGGCCAATGAGAATAAAATCACCTAAAAGGTCTTGAGTTTCTCCTTAAATCCAGCAGGGAAGGGCCGGTAAATAATGAGAGGGATTTCTTCGCCCTCTCCAGTTCATTGGGGTCCATCATTGCCCTGAGGTCTGCATCTATCAGCACCGCAGGATATGCATAAGAGCGGTTTATTGAAGAAAGGGAAAAAACCATTTCTGCCAGTTCCCGTGCCTTCCCCTGGTTTTTCAGAAACTCAACTCTTAGTGGCCTGTCGCCCTGGACCGGCTTAAGGTAGGTTGCGCAGAGCTTTTCGCCCCACGCCCCCAGTTCCCTTAATACATGGTGCTTCTGGGGAGATGATGAGTACCTGAAGGAAAATGTTCTTTCGCCTTCTTTAAGCAGGTGGTTCAGGAAAACCGAGTCCGAGCCCCGCTCCCCGGTTTCGGGAAACATTTCCAGAAATCTCCTGGAGCGGCAGTCCTTTATTATGCCTGCCAGGAGAACGTTGTTTTCTGAGCAGAAGGAGTATAGCTCTTTGTATTTGTTGAGGAGAGCCATGTAATCGGGAAACAGCTTGGATTCTTCTGCAGGGCGGTCGGACATGAGAGGGCAGAGCGAGCCATCCAGCAGGAGGAGGCCGGGATTCTTGCTCTTTGCCGTTTCCAGTGCATTCTCTGTTTCCAGCTTGAGGCGGAAAAGTGATTTGTGCCAGTTCATCTCCCGCTCATCCAGGCCTGTTTCAACTGCATATTCAGGCTCTGGGAATGCCCTGGGAAAATAGGAATTGGAAATAATTTTGTTTTCCTGGTAATCAAAGGTTGAGGAAACTGCTTTTGCAATCAGGAGGTCTGCTCCGTGCATTTCATATGCGAGAATTCCACCATCAACTGCAGAAACCCTTCCTTCTATTTTTGGTTTCCGGAGCTGGCAGGTGTATTCCGGCTCCAGGGAATCTTCAGGGATTCTTGCTTCCTCCCTTGCTTTTTTTGCAGAGCCTGCGCGGGTTGATTCCATCTCGTTTATGTGCACTGCTGCCTTCTTTAGCTGCTCAAGCATAAGGGTAAATTATGTTAAGGAATTAATAAAGGAATTGGGGGTGGCTTTCCAGTGGGTGATGGTCTGGGCAGGGTGTGCCAGGAGTTATGGGGGATAATGTATAGAGAAACATGTAAAATCCACAAAACCCCACTATTCCGGGAAGCGTTAATAAACCTTTCTACGAAACAGCAGATTGTGTTAACATGATAGCAAACACCTACAAAAAGATGTTTGAGGCGCTTATGCCTTCAAACCTCGAAAAGTTCGCAAAAAAGGACAAGGGAACAGTGGGTGAAGGCATCAAGGTTTATTTCCTTGCCTGGATTGTCTCCCTTATCCTTGGAATAGCAGGAATCCTGCTGGCAGTATCTGCTGCAGGTCCTGAGATGAACACCCTGGCCCAGATGATTGGGTGGAACACAGTAGGAGTCCTTGGAATCGGTCTCGTGGTAATCCTCTCGGTGATTGGGCTGGTTGGTGCATTGGCCATGCAGTATGTTTCCCAGTATGTAGGAAACTGGTGCGCCCTGAGCGTCTTCAAGGGAAAAGGAAGCTTTGCACAGCAGTTTTACACAGTGATGCTGTTCACTGCGGGCCTCCTCATCATCACCGAAGCGCTTTCATTCCTTGGGCTTGTGCTCCCGATGATTGCATTTGTGACCAGCATCATAAGCATGCTTTTTGGGCTCTACGGACTATACCTGCTCTACGTTGCAATCAAAAGTGTCCACAGCCTTGATGTCGGAGGCGGAATCGCCAGCATGATTGTGACGCTGCTTGCAGGATTTGTCTTCGCAATAATCGTAGGCGTCATAATCGGCTTCGTGCTTGTCAGCGTCTTTGGAATGGGTGCAGTTGCAGGGGGTCTCGCCAGTTCCGGCGGGAACCTTGGGGTATGAACCCCCTCCTTTTTTCTTCTTTTTGTTTTCTCTAATTATCCATGTTTGATTATAAGCAGGCTATTGTGCTCCGGGCTGATTTGGGGCTTGGGAAGGGAAAGCTTGTTGCGCAAGGGGCCCACGC
>WJMN01000046.1 GCA_014727925.1 Microcaldota archaeon | reverse complement strand
CCTGCTGCATTTTCTTTGCCTTTGGTGTAGAATAGCCCATTCAGCATTGCACCCGCTTCCAGATTGAATGCACGGCCAGTAACTTCAGGGGAAGCTTCCACCTGCAACCTTAATGTGTGGCTGGTGACATCTGTGCCTCCACCAACTTGCCCCATCACAGTAACAGGGATAAACCATCCTCCCTGCTCTCCTGGGACGTACTCTGCACCTGCGCTTGCGCCTGCTTTCCACCTGCCTTCTTCAACTTCTCCATAAAGCTCGGCTCCGCCCCCTCCAAGCCACTTGGTTTTTGATTGTCTTCTGCCAATCTGGCCATGTTCGCCCTCCCTTACTGAAGTAGTTGTCTCTTGATATGCATCCCCGTGCCCCCTGAGTCCGAGCTCAAATCTTTCTCCCAAAGCAAATGCTTTTGTAACTTCAGTACTGAACCGCAGTTCCAGTTCTTTATGGGTAAAAGCAAGATAATTGTCAGTTCCTGCCCGCCTCCACTCGCTAAAAGACGCATCATCATTAAAGAAGTATTCTCCATAGGTTCCATTGCGTAGTGCGTTTTTTATCTCGTCCCCGAGGCCTTCTGTTTCGCTGAGCAGGTTTGATATTGCTGAACTTACTTCCTCTTTGGTAAAATCATAATCTTCGAAAAGCTGCTCCATTCTCTTTAGAAACCTGTTTCCTGCTTTTTTCGTGTCTCCTTTGGTAAAATATGCAGTGGCAAGCCTGTTGAGTTCATTGTGGACCATGGCTATATCCTTTGGATTAAGCTGTTGGGCCATCTGGGAGGGGAGATTGCCAAAACCAACACTCCCTGTTTTTGCAAATGCGGGGTTGTTCATAAACCACAGGAACATGAATTGCATCGGCTTCTGACCCTTAGTGGCAATAGATTCTTCTGGGGTTTTTGGGCCTGCATACTTTGCCTTGTTGAGCTTTTCCTCCAGTTCTTCTATGCATTTGTCTACAAGCTTGGGGTAATACCCCTCTTCTGCCCTTGTATTACTGATTTTGCTAAGTTGCTTGTGGAGGGCGCGATTCTGCTCAAATTCCTTTTTCGTCATTTCTGGAGAAAGGCTGGCTATGTAATTTAATGTGCTTTTCAATGCCTTGTCCAGCTCTTGATCTGTTTTCGCTTTTCTGAGCTGTGCAGAAAGCTGATTTGGGGTAAACTGTATCCTCCTGGCAGCAACAGGAGCCGGGGGACCCATCTTTTCCCCGGATTTTGGTTTTGCCTTGGGTTCTGGTTGTGTCTTTTGTGTACCCATATAAATCACCTACTCTTCGCCCTCTCCTCTCCAGATTATGAAAACATCCGGGACGTTTCCCCCAACATAAAGCCCTCCTTCTTCTTTCATCCTGCCTGTAACTCCGATATCCTCTGCAGAGCCAACCTCCATAGATTCCCTTGCAGGGGAGGCAGTGTGGGAGCTTTCCACAACATAGTAATGCCTGTTCTTGTCAACCTCAGGAACCATTTCTCCCTTTTCTTTCTTGGTCATCTTCCTCAGGTCATCAGAGTTGGCAGCCCATGAGCCCATCACATATTTATCAAACTTCTCTTTCATCCCTTCCTTGTAGTCAACCTTGTGGGTAAACCTGTCAAAAGTGCCAATGCGTATCTTGAACACCCCTTCCTTTTTCAGTTCCCTGTCACTCATTTCTGCATAACGACGGGCATTTGCAGGCCTGAACTTCTCTGAGCCTATCTTGTCCCCTGCCTTCCTAAACAGGTAAACTGCATCTCCACTATCAAAATCTATGTAAGCAGAAGAGTATGCATAAGTCCGGAAGGTGGGGTAATCTTCAACTAATTCTGCCTCCGTACCATCTGCGTTGAACCTTGTCCTTGGGGGGTGGATGTAGAACTTGCTCTCGCCTTCCATCATCTCCCCTGAAATGGTGGAGAGGTGCAGGACTTCATTGTCAAGCTCCGGCATCACATCCTCTTTGCTCGAATCAAATGAAACTCCTAGTTTATTCCAATAAAGGTCATTTGCAACTGTCACATACCCATGCCCCCCATGGTATTCGGGATAAACCATCAGCCTCTTTGTGCGCTTCTCCCGTTCTGGCGGTTTCTCGGTTATGTTCAGCTCTGGCGGATTGGTCCCCCAGATGTATTTGAATGTCAGACCAGCGGGCCCGATTGAATCAACCCAGGACCGCTTTGTCCTGACCTTGAGCATCTTGTCCTTGTCTCTGAGCGTCTTTTTCCAGTAACTGTAACCCTCTGGTGCTGTTTTCTGGACACGGTCTCCTACAATGTATGTCCACTTGGGATCAATGTTTCCAGCCTCGTCAATATATGGGACAGCAAGGACATTTTTTCCATTGTATCGCACAACAATTGTTTCAAGAGTAGTGTACTCATGACCACCTGCCTTGAACCTGTTGTTCTGTCCCCTTCCTGCAAGATAATTCACAAGGGCATCCGCACACTTATCAAGCTGCTTTGGCTCAGGATTTGCAGAAGGGGTCTGGCCTGTCTCAAACCCAACAAGGGAAACATATGCCCTCCACATCATATCAAAAGTGGCTTCTTTTTTCCTTGCCTGTTCCTTGGGAGAAAGTGTCATATATGCAAGGTCAAGTGCAAGGGCCTCTTCTGTGAGCTGCATTGCAGTATCATAGATTGCGGCTGCTGCATACTCATTGCCAAGCGCATCGGCAAACTCATCTATGCTCTTATACTTGGAAAGAACTGCGAGCATCTGGTCAGAGTCCTCAGGATAAGCTTTCTTTTTATCCCTCATCTTGCCTGAACCTGTGTGCATATAAAGCATGTGCTTTACCACTTCTGCCTGCACATCCTGGGAAAACCTGGCTCCCTCTGGGCGCTCTACCAGGTTAATATCAGCAAGATGGCTTTTTGCAATTCCGTTCTGCCAGAATAGCCTTCTCTTGTCGTTCCCAAGGACAGTGCTTGCAAAGCCCTGCCCTCCTGCAGCAAGCACAGTATAGGCACGCTGGTCCGCATCCAGCCTGTTGTAATCCTGGGAGTGTGTTCCATAAACATTGCTGGGGTCCTGGAGCCCATGTGAAACAAAATACCTTTTCTTTTCACCTGCTTCCCTAGACTGCTCATCAAGGCGGGCCTTAAGCCAGGCCTCACTGGTTCCATACCAATTCCTGAGCCTCATCCTGTAGGCATCAGAACTATAGTATTTTCTTGCCCGGCGTTTTTGTAGCTTGTCGCCTCCACGTATTCCGCGCACTGCAACAGACTTGCCTTCTTCTTTTGGGGCAGGGGGAATAGGAACAGAAGTAAGAGTTATTTCCCATATCTCTTTTCCTTTTATAAGTTGCTGTTCCCTGGGCTCCAAAGCATCAATCTCCGGTTGGGTAAGCCGGGCAGAAAGGATGTTGTCTTCGGGGTATCCTATCCTGGAGAGATATGCTTCAAGCGCTTCCTTGCCTTCCTTGCCTGTGTTGAACCTGATTTGTTTTTTTCTGGTTTTCCCATTTAGGAATTCCTGCAGCAGCGCCCTGTCAGCGGATTTTGAAAGTATTGTGCCTCCTTTGTACACAACTGGAACAGATAAGGGCGTTTCAGACCGCTGTGAAAATGCATTTTCCGGTAGTTCGCCAATGCGCAGGTATGCGCCTTCAGTTTGCCCCCAAAAATCCTGCAGAATATGGATGGAAACTGCACGGAGGTCGTTTCTTCCAATGAACTCTTTTCTGAGCAGTTTTGCCGCATTCCTTGCAATACCCACATTCTCAAAGAATACCGTGCCCTGAGTTTCGGGATTGTTGGCGAGGTACTCAAGCCTTTCCTTCTGCATCTGCATCTCAAATTTGCTTCTTCTCGCAGGCTGGTCAAGAACCCTGCCAAATCGCTTGGTGCGCGGCTCAAGCTCAATCGGCCCTGCCGGCATTTCATCTGCAACCCTGTCTTCCGCAATCTTTTCTCGCAGCTCTTTGGGTACAACTTCTTCTTTGGGCTTAAGTGCAATAGGCCTGTCCCAATGGTCTTCGGGAACTTCGCTGATGTGTATCCCTGCCCTCGCCGGTCCGAGAGTCCAGGGCCTCAGCTCCACATTGGTCCAACCTTTCTCATGAAGATACTGGACCAGAAGATCTGCGCCTGCGGCATCCACCTGGGCGCTAAGTTTGCCTGGCTTGTGTATCTCTGTATATCCCTCTGTGCCTTCTCTGAGGCAGCTTTCAATGACATTTTTCTGTTCAGGATGGAGATATATTTTTCTCCCTTTGTATTTAACAAAAACATTGCCATCCTTGTCAGCCGGGGGCAATATATCCTGTTTTTTTGGCTTTACAAAAAGCTCAGGTGTGAAGCTGGTGTCTACCAATATGTATTTGCCTTTGAGTGCCTTCCTCTTTGCTTTTGTTTTCTTGAAAACAGGAGTCTGGAGGCCTTTTGCAGCATAAAGTACGGAGAGTCCCCTTCGGATAACAGGGAAATCTGTGCCCCTCTCCAGAACAACTCTCGGAGTAGGCCTAGGGTTGGCTGTAGCTTCAAGCTGGGATTTAACTGCGGCATCAATATAATCAAGCACATCTGCCAGCTGGTCCCCATCTACGAGCTCAAGCATTTTCTCAATTTTGTCCTTGTTCCTCTCAAGGTATTTTTTTGCAACCTTGCTCTCCCCTGTCCATGCATACAACTCTCTAATCGTGGGTTTGGAAGCGGCAACTGCTGTATTCCTTGCAGATTCAATTTTGGAAAGCATTACTTTGAAAGCAGTTGCCTCGCTCGGGAATTTTTTCTTGAACCTCTTTTCAAATGATTTTAGAACATCATATCCTGCCTGGGTATTCTCCGCAATCTGGTGGGCCAGCCTGTATTTTGAAGCAAGGCCTTTTGAGGCATCAAAAGCGCCCTTTAGCAGATTATATCTCTCAATTAGTTTTCTGTAATCCTCCCCTGTTTTTTTCTTGTACTGGCTTCTTAGCCATTTCATCGCCTCTTCGCTAACTGCAAGTTCCTTTTCTTTTTTCAGTTCCCTTTCGCTCTCCACCCTAATGGGTTTCCCCCCTGCGTACTCTATTACCTCTTGTGGGGTTTTAGAAACAACTTGTTCTTTTCTTTCCGGCACCTTCAGGCCTTCTTCTTTCTTGGGGGGGCTTAGGCGGTTTTCTGCATATTCCTTCCAGAATTCTGCATTCGCGCCTTTAAGGGCATTCCTGGCCATTTCCTTTACTCTAGCAGAAATTTTCTTTCCCTCAAGCATCTTCTGGAGTTTTCCATAATCAGAGATAAATGCTTTAAGATAATCATTGCCTGCCTTGTACTGTGCCTTGTAGATATCCCGGACCTGTTCTGTAACCTTCTCAAGCTGCCCCATCAGGGCCTTTTCCTTGGGATTAAGCTCGATGGTCTTTTTCTTGGTCGGTTTTATATCCGGCACTGTATATCTCTCTGCAACTCGTTCACCTGCTTTCTTTGCCAGCTCCCTGCCTTCAGCTGAGAACCCTGGCCGGGGTTTGTATTCCATAACTCCCTCCACAAACTCTTTTCCCATATAGAATGAAAGCATTTCGGGATTTCCGCCTTCGTGCTCGCCTATTTTTACTTCATAGCCTTCGTCCCTGAAGAGTTTTTCGAGTTTTTTAAAATCCTTATGCATCTTCACAGGGAAATTTATGAGGATTCCTTCTCTCCAGCCTTTTCTTTTTGCAGGGTTCTTGTCTACTAGGTATCTAAGACGTTCGCTTTCTATGCCCTCCAGCTTTGGGGCAATATCAGATATTAAACCAGTAATCTTGTTTTCCTTACTTTTTTTAGTTTTTAGCTTGGCGGACCCTGCCATAATTCAACACCTGAATAAAATTACTCAGGGAGAATTTATAAATATTTGTATGGGCTACCGAATAGAAGCTCACTTTTTCTTCTTCTTGAAAGGATTGCCAAAAAGCAGCAGGGCCACCAGGAACACGAACAGCAGTATAATCAGGTACGGGAGCCAGGAAAGCCCAGATTGCTCAAGAGTGGTTGAGGCATCCTCATACTCTTCCTGCAACTCTGCAGTAGGGGCGGACTCAGCAAGGGAGCCGGAAGGAAGTTCGGAAACAGTGAGGGCTGTCTCGCCTGTGTCCCCTGTTGTGGTATCATAAGCCTTGAGAGTATAAGTTCCCCTCTCCAGTACCTGCAGCTCCCCTTCGTGGAGCCCATTGAATCCCTGGATTTCCTCGGCATAAATCTGGGTTCCGTCGCGGAAAAATACCAGCGTGAGGTTTGCATCGTATGCTCCCCTCTCCTCAATCCTGTATTCTAGCATGTAGGGTGTTTTTTCCTCAAGCTCAACAGACATTGGGAAAACAAGTGCAACAAAGCAAAGGATGAAGAGTGCCGTGCGCATAAAACGTAAAAAGAAGAGAAGAAATAAAAGGCTTCCCCTCAGGCTTCCTCTTCGGTTTCAGCCTCTTCCTGCTTTGCAAGGTGCCTCTTCCTGGACGCGTCTTCCATTTTCTCCGCAACCCTTGCGCTGAGTGGCCTGTTGTCTCTGCGCTTGGGGGCGGGGCCTTCAAATGAAACCTTCTTGAGCTTGGGGAGCCTCCTCTCACGTGCCGCCTTTCTTGCGGCAAGAAGGTGCCTGCCCATCTTCCTTCCGGAAACAGTTACCGTGTAAACATACTCCTCAATATCCCCTGTGCCCCTCTCACGCACAGGGCGGGAACTGATTTCAAGGGTTAATCCTTTCCTCAGCAGGGCGCGGGAAATTCTCTCCTTCACCCGGTAATTCTCTTCACGGCCGGCAGCAATATCCCTGAACCATGGGGGGAGGTCCCTGTAGGTGCCCGGCTTTGAGCGCACCGAAATCCTCTCCTCCCCATAAGTTTCCAGAACTTTGGCAAGGGCGGAATCAAGCTTGGAGCGGCCCGAGGACCAGGAAAATGTTTTTCTTAGCCAGGCCCTAGGGGTTTCTGCCTTTTCTCCTTCTGGATGGACAAGTATCTTCCATTCACCCTGGTCCTTGCCGCCAACCATCTCAGGAGTATGCGTCCAGGTAATGCTGCGCTTGGGGTAGCGGGCCTCAAGCTCGGCCCGGGTTGCAGCAGCTGTTTCATAGCTGTGCCTGATGAATGTTGCCTTTTTGCCCTCCTCCAGCCTGTGTACGTTTTCCATAATGGGCTTCCAGGCAGGAACAGGCTCCCTTCCTGCACGGAGCTGCCTGAGCTCTGCTCCGGATGGCCGGGTCCTCGCCTTTCCGGCTGACCGTCCGCGGAGCGCCTTAACATATTCAGTGAATTCATGTTTGTTCATCAGGTAAAATGGCCACCTGTCCATTAGGCTTTCCCTGACTTCCTTGCGCTTTAGAAGCTCCTTCACCAGCCTTGTCTCAGCATAGCTGGGAGATGCCTTCCGGTCATCATAATCCATTATTATGTCTGCTCCCCTCCCAGGGTCTATCTGCTTTACGTTTTCTGCATAGCTTTCCCGTTCTACTCTGAATTCTTTTGCCCCTTCTTCCTTTGCCTTTCTTGCTGTGCGGGCTTCTGACTTGATCCTTGCCAAATCAACGAAAAGCTCATCGGTTACCTTTTTCCTTTTCCTGTTCTCTGCAGCGCGGGCAGATTCTGCATTTTCGATATATGTTGTTTTCGCCTCCCCTACTAGGTCCTTTTCAAGCCTTGCAATCGCCTTTTCTATATCCTTCGGGAGGGCAGTTATCTCAAACCCTTTTGTCCCTGGCTTTTTCTGCCTGGTCTCAAAGCCGTATTTGCCCAGCAGCTTCATTGCCGCCTTTGCCTTTGCAGGAGTGGAAAATGAGATGTACCTTCCGGGGCGATGGGTGTTTTTGCCCTGGGAAAGCCGGCGGAAAAGCTTCCGCATTTTGCGCATTACAAACGTATTTTGCTTTTCCTCCTTTGTATGGGATAGGAGGACTTCCGCAGCACGGGAATCGGTAGTGTCTCCCTCAACCAGGCCTAGGCCGAGCCGCATTGCAAAATCAGAGGCTCCGCCTCCCTTGCTCAGCATTATCCCTCCAGAAAATCCCCTGTCCAGCTTTGCATCCATCATGTTTGAGATTAAATAGAGGAGCCTGTCTGCCTGCTTCTCCTGGGTTTTTACCGGGGTTTCCCCCATTTTTCCTTTATTTTTTGGTTTCCTGATTGTGAGGCGCGAACCCATTAGTCTTCACCTAAATTAAAGCTCAGAAGAGATTTTTAATTGTTTGGTAAATTAGAGTAATATGTCTGCTGCAAAAAAAAATGCCGCGAGGGGGGCTCTGGAATATGTTGAAGATGGGATGGTTGTAGGGCTCGGAAGCGGAACCACCACCGCGGTATTCATAGAGCTGCTCGGCAGGAGGATGAAGGAGGAGGGAATTTCTGTTTCAGGTGTTGCAACCTCTTTTGATTCGGAAATGCTTGCAAAAAAGGCAGGGATACCCCTCATTCCGCTGGAGCGGAGAATAAACTTGGCAGTTGATGGGGCAGACCTTGTGAGGAAAGAGTATGTGCTCAAGGGAGGAGGAGGCGCGCTCACCAGGGAAAAGATAGTTGATTATGCAGCGGAAAAATTCATCGTAATTGCGGATGAGGGGAAAAAGGACTTGGAGAAGGAATACCCAATTGTGGTTGAAACCGTGCCCTTTTCTTATCATTATGTTATGGGGGAAATGGAAAAGCTGGGGCTTGAGCCGGAGCTCAGGGTAGGGGGTAAAAAGCTCGGGCCTGTTGTAACAGACAACAGCAACTTCATCCTGGACTGCGAAGGGGAGGTGGGGGTGGTTCCGGAAGAATTTGAGAAAAAGCTGAACGGGATTCCGGGAGTTGTGGAAAACGGGGTATTCTCAAAATTCTGGAAAATAATACTTGGGGATGAAGAAAAAAGTTACGAGTTCTGAGGTTTTGCAGATGCCCAGGATAAGCAGGGAACTCAGGGAGAAGCTGAAAAAACCGCTTGGCAAAGTCCTTCCCTTCCAGGAAGCAATTGAAAAATTGCGTGGAAAAAGAATTGTTGCAGTTGGAGACGAGATTGTTTTCAAACTGTTGGAAGAAGGACTGATTCCATTTGTGTCTGTTTTTGACCTTAAAACCCTCAGGGGGCCGGTGGAAAAAGAAGTGAGGGAAAAACTAATGGAGCAGTATCCTGAACCGGAAAAAATCCGGAAGCGGGCAGGCGAGCTGAACAGGGAGATGTTTGAAATTGCCGCGGAGATGCTGGAGAAAGGCGGGGGGCTGTATGTGGAGGGGGAGGAGGATTTGTTTGCCCTGCCTTTTGCAACCCTGGTTGAGAATGAGGTGGTTGTGTACGGACAGCCAGGGGAGGGCTGCGTGATTCTTGAAAAAAAGGATTCGGGAAAACTGGAAAAACTGGTGGAAAAAGAATTTTGCTAATGCTTGCTCATAGAATGGAGGGAAAAGTAAATCAGGCCCACCGCAATTACTGAAACGCCTACGATTATTTCTATGCTGTCCTGGGGGCGGCTAGTCTGCCAGAAATATCCCAGCACACCGCCGCCTATTATGGCGACCAGCGCAAAAAGGGCCTGCTTGCCTGACATTATTTCACTTTACCTGGGCAACAACAATTACGTCTTCTACAGATTTTACGTTTTTGTAAAGCACGCTTTTCTCTTTTAGGACTTCCTTTGTTTTTTCCTTGGAGGATGAGAGGGGCTCAAGAAGGAACCTTGAAATCTCTCCGGATTCCAGGTCAATTATGAAATCCTGGGCGCTTCCCACGTATTTTCCACCATCAGTAAAAATCTCCATTCCGTACATTTTGGACAGCTTAACGGACATTATAACACCTTGCACAGAATACTTAGAACTATGAATTTTTAAACCTGTCCCTGAGGGATTGGAAGGGCAGGGGCTGGCAGTGATATGCTTGGTGGATTGGATGTAGTAAGATAGAATTAAATAGATGCATATGGATAAAAACCGTCAGCAGAAAACAATACAGCCGGAGTGGCGGTCAGATTCGCGTGTGCGCGAATACCCGCCAAGTTGCTAACGCAACTTAAACCCCGGCATTCGTTGCACTCATGCCGGAGTGGCGGAGCGGCCAAACGCGCCAGACTCAAGATACCCCGCCTTTTGGGGCGGATATGCGCAATCTGGTGGCTTAGTGCCTACGCAGGTTCGAATCCTGCCTCCGGCAAATTACAAAGTAATTTGACGGGCTGCAACCGGAGTGCAAACGGAGATTGCTTAACCGGCAAATTCTATTTGCTGGGCTGCAATCGAAACGAAGTGGAGATTGCTTAACCGGCAAATTCTATTTGCTGGGCTGCAATCGAAACTAAGTGGAGATTGCTTAACCGGCAAATTACAAAGTAATTTGACGGGCAGTGAACGAATCTTGGGCTTTGCCCAAGAGATGCAACCGAAGGTTGCAAAGAGTTCACTCAACCGGCAAGTTTTTGTTTTCAAAAAATGACGGGCTGCAACCGGAGTGCAAACGGAGGTTGCTTAACCGGCAAGTTTTTGTTTTCAAAAAGTTGACGGCATTTGGGCGCAAGCCCAAACCTGGCGGCAATTTACTTTTTATTGTTTTGGTGAGCAGTTCTATTGGTGAATACATGGCTCAGGCTCAAAAAGCTCAAAAAACTAATGCAGAGGAACAGCGGATTGGGTGGACTGTATGGAGGGCAACGTATTCTGGAAAAGGCGCAAAGCCTGAATTAAGTAGATGGGCAAAGGGGCTTGTGCCATATTCAGAAAAATCCGACCTGGAAGATTTTTTGAGGAATCCTGAGGGAAAAGAGTTTGTAATGTTTTTTGACAATGAAGAGGATGCAAAAGACCTTGCCAAGTTGATCAATAACTCCGGCCTGACTAAACAGGTTATTGCAGAGATCCAGGGGATAAGCGGGGATGACCGCATTGAGTATACTGTTCCTGCGGGGGCTAAGATAAAACTTACCCTCACTGTCCAAAAAAAGAAGAGAATTGGCAAACTACCGCCCCGGCAGAAGGAATTGTATGACATGGTTAAGGCGGAGGAGTGGAGAGAGCGAGAGGAAGCCGATGGACTGACCGATATGGCTAATAGGGGGCTAGGAAATGTTGGTCCGCTTGGGAAACAGGAGGGAGGACTGTTTGATAGTGTGGTGCCCAGGAGAGCAACACCGGGAGGGGAAGAAGAGGAAGCAAAAAAGAAAGAAGTAACCTGGAAAAGATTCATTATGAGGCCAAAAGACTACGAAGGAGACAAGGTATCTTTATTTCCCCAAAACTTGTCAAAAAAGAGAAAGGAGGAGCTGCTTAAGAGTCTCAACAGGATAATAAAGGCAATAAACCATGGCGAAAGCTACGGAATAAAAAATGATGTTGGAGGCATGGTTCCTATTATAGAAAATGGGCGGAGCATAAAGCCATTTACAATTGAAGTGCATCCCATGCTTGCAAAGCACATGTTTGGGGGAACGGGGCCAAAGGCAAAAAAATGGCTGGCGAGCCGCGGGCTGAAGCCCGAGTGGGTAAAAGTAAACAGAAACCTGGTAACCATAGATACACGGAAAAGCAAAAAAGGGGAAACGCCTGCTGAAAAGGCAGCAAGGGAGGAATATGAAGAGACGCTGGCTTTTCTCAGGGGAGGAAGAACATTCTAGAAATCATTGGCTGTGGTGAACATGTACCTTAAGGTTTCAGAAAAAGAAGGAAATCGGATTGTTGCTGCCTGCGACAGGGAGCTTCTCGGGAAAGTGTTTGTGGAAGGAGAAGCAATGCTTGATTTGGAAACCTACAGGGAGTTCTATGCAGGTGGAGAGGCCACGGAAGAGGATGTCGGGAAGGCGCTGGAAAAATTTAGTTCAGCGAATCTTGTTG
>WJMN01000045.1 GCA_014727925.1 Microcaldota archaeon | reverse complement strand
TGTGGACAGGTATCTTGTGTATGCAATTCCAAATAGCATTGATGGTGGAGGAAGGCTCTGCTCTCTCCAGGCGGTAGAAGAGGAGTCTTTTTCCGAAAAGCAGTCTTCAGGTGTTTCACTTATGGGATTAAGCCTGCAGGGCCCATGTACTTTAAATGAGGATTGTGCAGAAGGAGAAATCTGCTATTCCGGTAATTGTGTTGACCCCTGCACTCTTGCCCAGTGCCAGTCTGGGGAACTCTGCATACTGGGCCAGTGTGTCCCATCTGCACTAGGAGATGAATGCATCTCTGATGATGCTTGTGCAGAGGGGGAGCTCTGCATAAATGGGTATTGCAGGAATAATGTTTTTGATGAACAGTTTGGGGGATGCACATCTACTGCAGATTGTGGTCTAGAAGAAGTATGCGTCAAGGAACCCTGGGAAGAATACGGGTATTGCCGGGACCTTTGCGAGGATGTAGATTGCGGAACAGGAGAGACATGCGTGTCCGGAGAATGCTTTTATTCCTGCACCGATGATTCAGATTGTTCGCTTAATGAAGAATGTATTTCTGCTAAGAATGGAAAGTACTGCAAACCAGTTGAGTATACTATTGAAACCGAATGCGAAACAAACGCGGATTGCGAAGATGGTGAAGTATGCTCAGGTGGGTTCTGCATAGAGGTAGCAATAGGGGAGGAGCCACCCAAGATAGACAAGATGTATGTGTGCAATGCAAATTCCAACATAAAATCCACCCAGTATTTTGATTGTGCCTCTAGGTGCGCACTTTCCATTTATGGATATAGTGCAGAAGTTGAGCCATACAACCCATACCTTTCCATCTATGATGGAGAAAGGATTGGAAACCCATTTGCATATGCTCCGGACAGGGAGGATTTCCCGGATGGCTACCCTGCTTTCGGGCCAGGTGTGGAGTTTCTTGAGTACTACCGTGGTGAAGTGGGTGCCCTGAGGGCTTCAGGCTCTGATGAATATGCAAAAGGAACTATCCTCTATGGCGCAACATTCGGTGATTCAAGAGTAGTAGGTTCTGACACTTCTGATCTAGATGACGATTTGCTTTTCTACCAGTACCTTGCCAACCCTGAAGGAGGATACCCTCAACTGCTTCAGGAAGGAACATACAGTGACGAAGGAATTTTCCTAGACTGGGATGGAGAACGGGCTATGACCTCATTTTTTACAGCAGAAGAAGACCCACATCAGATATACCCCTGGTTACTTTCCCTGCATTCTGTTTATAACAAGCAGCTTCAGGAAGGGAATATCCTCTCAGACGGAAGCATTCAGGGAGGCGCTGAGTTTGAATGCCTTGATGGCACAGAATGCCTTTCTGGATACTGCAACACATTTGATTACACAAGGGGGGTATGTGTGGGCATAGATGGAAGCGACATACTCTGTGACTGCAGGACAGAGAACGGGCAGATGGTTTGCACAGGATCTGCAGGAATAGAGCTGAATGCATGGGACAAACCCTCTGAAAAAGTAGAGGCTCCGGTTCCGCTGTCTGCGCCAATTGACGTCCGTGGCAGCACTGAGGTTGTTGCTTCCCTACCATCTTTTGCAAAAGTTCAGAATGTTCCTTTTGGGGCTGCCGGGCTATTTACTGTGGATTTTGGAGAGGGCGAAGAGGATATACCTGCGGAGATTCCCCTATTGATTGTGCAGGTTGGAGGAGGAACAGAAACAACTAGGGGGTATAATCTTGCCAGTTATGAATCACTCAGCTGGGACGAGATTAAAGCCCCTTACCCTGAGGAAACATCCCTGCGCCCTGCTGCCATCCTGGACCCTTGCAGCGCCGTGCCCGGCGTTGAGTCCTGGTCATTTACCCTCCCGGGGATTGATGACCCTGTCAAGCATGTTTATTGCTGTGATGGCACTCAGTCATGCCAGATGGAATGCCTGATAGATGGGTGTGACCCACAAGTAGATGTCCATGCGTATACGTATGGTACAGGGAAGCACATGCCCAGAATAATAGAGAATTGCATCGGAGAGGAGTATAGGAATTATGTCCATGTTTGCTATAGTAGTGATGGCAAGGAGAGGGTAGGCACTTGGGGCTTTGATATTGCAGGGGGCGGCCCGCTAACTGAGCATGTCGGAATCTATGTTTTTCAGGATGGGCAGGGGCACTGGGACGAGCGCACTTTCTGCCATATGGTTGGTGGGGGTGGCCATGATAATGAAGGCTGGGTCCATAATGAGGATGCAAGGGAACTGAGGTGTTACCAGTGGAGGTCAGGAGGACGCTTCCCGATGGGTACCGAAGATGTGTGTATTGCCGCTTCTGAAGCCTACCTTGTAGTAGAGCCAAGGCGGGTAACGGTGGACAACGAGCTCAGATGGGCCTTTGGAGAATGCCTAGTCAACCGCAGGGGAAATGGCCTGGAACTGAAAGAGTATGGAATTTGCGAATCCTGTGGATATATGACCATGGCCAAGCA
The DNA here is from genome assembly GCA_014727925.1 of Microcaldota archaeon. GTDB lineage: Archaea > Micrarchaeota > Micrarchaeia > Anstonellales > Bilamarchaeaceae > CAIKOA01. The sequence goes on along the minus strand of WJMN01000045.1, from coordinate 25,217 downwards.
GGAGATTACTGCGCTTCCTGAAAACCCGGACGAAGAACTTGCGCCGCATTCTTATAATAGGGATGAGATGTATGCTAATCTCTACTGCCCGGATTTGGTGGTCTCCACCCCTCACCCCGTCTATAGTCTAAGTGAGTATTCGGAAGGAAGCGGGATATTTGGGAACCTGGCCCTTGCGCCTGAAGGGATGTTTGGATATAATTCTTACCAGTTTGGGTCTTCAGTTTGGCGGTTTGATGATACTTACCAATCTTGTGATTATCCCAATGGGAAAGAGCTTAATGGAGATACGGGCGCAAAAACTGCCAAGCCATATACCAACCCAAACGCCTATTACTTAAACAAAAAACTGGAGAGCCTTATGAAAAGGAATATCCAGCCGGTTGTATTTGCTACAGATGATTTATTATGGAGAAAGAATCTATTGGATTATTCTTATGACCTGCTTATCGTAATACCTGGCGATTCCTATGCAACCATAGACATGGTGTGGGAACTTTTCAATCTCAGATCATATCTTTTTGAAGCTGTTGGAGATTGCAGCGGGAGCGATGATCCCTATCCCTGCTCTGATGACACCGGATGGATCTCCTTCCCAGGCAGCTTCCTTGGAAACACCATAATGAATGAAGGGGCTGCAATATTGGTGGTTGCAGAAACGCCAACCGACTGTGGATCCGATTTCGGGTGTTGGTATGGCGGTGGCAGCAACTTTTTCAGGAAAGTCCGCTCAAGGGCATTATCCACCCAGATTCTATGCCCCAACTGCATGGTTTCTGCTGCTACAGGTTATGGGGCTGCCCCGGGTTCAGAAACAGGGGAATTTGACATGGAAGAGCGATTGAGGGAAATCTCCCTGCTCTTCCAGTACACCAAAACCGATGATCCCGAATATGAAGTTCCCTGCAGGGAACACAGTGAGCATTCAGAGCTGGATTGCAGTGTTGCAATGCTAAACAGCTTAGACACTGTGTCGGTCAATATGGTGCTTAGAGACGGGGATGAATACTGCAGCATTTCAGATGAAGAAGAAAGATTTGATTATATCCTTTCTGAGATATCCTGGCTAGGAAAGATGTCCCTTAAAAGGTTCGGGAAGCCCCTGGTGATAACAGACTTTACAATAGACCGCTCAGGAAACTGCTGGGATGAGGCTTCTGCAGGAAGGTTCGTGAGCTACCTGGCTCAGCACACAGAAAACCTTACCCAGTCTGGATACCTTGGAATAATTTACGGAGACTGGGAATCTTCTTCAGCAGATGCAAGAGGGGTGCGGTTTGAATCAAATGAAGGTGTTACTGGGTACAGGGGAGAATTTTTTGATGGAATGTTTACTGCTTCTAGGAATTTTGCAGGCCACGAGTTCACAATCTTTTACAATGAAGTCAGAGTTTCTGATAAGTGCGAGTGCATTCCCTGCACTTCATCTGACCCGCAGGAGATATGTAATGGGCGTTTTAACGGGGACGGGCCGCTTTGTGATGGATACGGGGGGGGCAGCGAGAAATGGCCGGAGATATGTGTAAGGGAAGACACCTGCCAATTTGTTTCAGATTACCCCCATTCAGAGGGTCTTGCTTGCAACATCCTTTTCAACAATGGCACCGAGGGGTATGTGGAGGTCCCATTTTCCAGCATGGAGACAACCCCCAGCGTTTACCGCGACGTTATTGCTTCTTTTGAAAGTGAGGAGCCACTCTGTTTCCCAACTGCGAACGATACATATATGACTTACCTGAAGCGGGAAATAAATGGATACTCTGCTGCACCCATGGTATTTCCTGCGGATGGAGACCCGGAGATACAGTGTGATCCGACCTCGGGTTTTTTGGACTCCTTCTGTGGGTATTATCCTCCTGTGGGCAATTACCGGCTTTCCTGCAGGATTACTCACGAGCCGATTGAACTGGAGAATATAATACAACCCCCGGAGATGGCAGATCAGCCATTTGTTCCCATGGATTAGTAAAATAATTTAAATATGATAAGAGAGATGTGAAAATATGGACAGGAAGCACCTGGCCGGCGGGGCCATAATAATATTGCTTATACTGGTTCTTCTTTTTGGGGGAGGCGCATTTGGCCCTGGGGAGGAAGCTGGAGCAGGAGAAGGGGGAGGGGGAATCATTACCTGTGATTCTGATGAGGACTGCCCCGGAGACCAGGAATGTGTTGCAGGGATATGCAAGGAGCCGGGAACCCCTACCTGCGAAGAGGATGAGGATTGTTCCGAGGGCCAGGTCTGCATTGAGGGTTTTTGTTTTGAATCTGACGAGATTCCCTGTGAATCTGTTGGGGACTGCCCCAGCGGTTATGAATGTGTAGATGGATTTTGCAAGGAAATTGAAGTGGCAGGAGAAGGGCCGTTATTTTGTAATTCTAATGAGGACTGCCCCGCAGAGCAGGTCTGCCAGAATAATGTTTGCATGAGCCAGGAAGAAGCAGATTGCGTGGAACAGGGTGGAACCTGGAACCCGGATACTGGGGATTGCAGCATTGGGTGCAGTACTGATGATGATTGCCCTGAAGGGCAGGTTTGCTATGAAGACGAATGCATGGACCCGGGAGAGATTCCATGTGACCCCCCCTGTGATGGCGGATGGGTTTGCGTGGAAGGGAATTGTGTATTGCAGGCTGAAGTGTACAGCCCAAATTCCCAGTTCGGGTTCATCCAGGCCGCCCCCCTGTCCTATTGCGAAGGGTGCCCGCAGGAGGATTCCATCATTTCAAACATGTTTCTTGACCCTGACCTTGATGAAAAAACAGTAAGTGCGGTGCTTTTTGTGGAAGAAGAGTTCGGGAACCGCACCCTTGTTGAGGATGCAACCATTTTTATCCAGGTTGTTCCTTCTGATGGAAGCGAAACTTCCACCTGCAGGATTGTTACCGGCGAAGATGGAGAGGCAATATTTGATTATTCTGAATATGAAATCTGTGATGAAAAGGGATGCAGATTGCGCTTTACATTCTGCTGTGCAAATATAACAGAGGGGTGCCTGCTCCCTGTATGCCTCAGCGATAACACCATAGCACACTATATGGATGTTCCCTCCTGCGAGGAAGGGTATGCCGGGGAATGGCCTGAAGAAGCGTATGTTGAAGGGGAATTTTTCAATATATATCCTGCTGTACAGGAGCTTTCTATTCCTGCCCAGCCCCAGGTAATTGGAACAGCCTTTACTTTTGACCTGTGTTTTCCGGTAATGGCGATATTTGCCCTTCTTTCTGCGGCAATGTTTGCAACCGGGAGAAATCCCTTCAGGATGTTTTCCCTTTACACGCCGCGGTTCAAGAGAGCCCCCATGAGGGCAATCAGGGCCCGGGGAATGACATTCAACATAAACTCTTTAGCAGGTTCCGTAGCCAGTCTTGCGCAAGGCATTGGGGCAAAACCATATACAATGCAGGATAGGGCAAAGACTTTGAAAAAGGGAGTAAAAAATCTCAGGAGCCTGGCAGATGGTTCATTGGAGAGGGGGCCGGACGGGAAAATCCGTAAGGTTAAGACGAAGGGAATCAGCGGAAAAGGCAAAGAGGGCGAAACTCAGAGAGCAGGAGCTGCAGCAAGGGGGGCAGAAGGAGCAATGGGGATGCAGCAGGAAACTGCAATTGACCTTGGTGATGCAGGAGCCTGGGCCATTGAGACAGGGGCCACGCATTCTGTTGGCCGTGCAATGGGAGTGCTTGCTGCGATGATGGGAACAGGCCTCATGAAAAAAGTCCTTGCCGGAAGCGGCATATTCTCCTGGTTGATTTACGGCACAAGGAATTCTGAGAGCCTTGTTGTTCTTGTCAGCAAGGGGCTTAAGAACTCGGCTGCGCCCAGGGTTATGGCCGCATCAGGTTCAATCTTTCATGATATTGTGCATCAGCAGGGGGTGGATGCAGTTACCGGGGAGATAGTGATTACTTATACTGAACCCGAAACCGGGGAAACCCGGGAGGCTAGGTTTGAAGAGGTAGAGGACGCAGTGAAGTTTTTTGGTGACAGGTACGCAGGAGCCCTTGTCACTTATGCAAGAGCTGCAAACCTTACCTTAAAGCAGTTAAGGGAGGACGGGAGCCCGATAGTGGATGCCTGCGAAAATGTAATTGAAATCGGAGAAAATGAATTTGGCCTTTCTGTTAGTGAAGAGATTAGCCACAGTGAAGCAATTTACAGCTTAAATGACCCGACGCTTTCTTCTGCCGAAGTGCCTGGCGTAGTATTGCGTGCAAAAAGCCTTGAAGGCATTGCAACGGATGTTGTTGATTCCTCTGCTTTTGGAGGGTGGGTTACAGGGCTGGAAACACGGGTAAGCTCGGGGGAAACAATCCCCGATTCCGAACTCCGGCTTGCTGCAGCAGTTTTCAATAAGGGATATAATGAGCTAGGAGGGGATGGCCTAAATGACCATGCCAACCTTGCCCGGCTGGGAGGTGCCCTTGTAAATGCCACATCCATAAAACCAGGTGGGGAGCCTCCTTCTCCGGACGAACTCGCATTTGCAGAGTATTCCCAGTCCCTAGTGGCTGCCGCTTCTGCAGATGCTGGAATAGTGATTGCCACAGATATGAATGGAAATAACTATGACCTTGGAATGGAGGCGATTGGAACACTTTCAGTAACTTCCACTATGGGAGAGGCCGCATTGGGGGCCCCACTTGGCGGAGTTGGAGAGCTGGAGAGCCACCCGCTCAGGGATATGCACGAGACTTTTTCAGGAGAAGCAACTCCAGCCCGTTACAAGGCTGCATCTGAAGGCCTTGCGGAAGCTGAACAGCTCTTATTGGCCCATGCAAAAGACATAGTTTATTCCGAAATTAAGGATAAGGAGGGTGGGGTTTATGATGATGGGACAATGCAGTACTTGCTAGAAACCAGAGGTTATCTTCAAAGGACTGGAGATGTGGAAAAGGCTTATGAGGCCCTTGTAAATGACCTTGACCCCACTCGGGGCCCGATGGGAGTAGTTGGAGATACTTCACAAAGTGAAGAAAAAAGATGGGAAGCAGCGCAGCAGGTTGGAAATTATGTAGAGAGAAGCCGCATGGACAGCATGGCCACAACCATAAAGGGTGCGAACACTCCGCCCTCCCAGGTTGAGCAGCTGGTTTCAGGAGGCGAGGACCTGCCCCAGGAGCAGATAGACCAGCAGATGCAGACATATTATGACCTGTTTGAGCCTGGTGCGGGAATAGATGTTGCTTCATTGAGGGCGGATGCAAGGGAAGCTGCAGAAAAATTAATCCTTCCATTTTCACCAATGTCCCCTGCGGAGCCGATGCAAAAGCATGTCGGGGAGCTGAGGGAAACAGTTGAAGTCTTCAGGGATGCAGGCCACCAGAGCGCAGGCAGCATGCTTAGCCCCGAATCCCGGGAAAATATTGTGGACAATGGATATGTTGCCGCTCCTGAAGCCGAAAGGCCAGAGGATGTTCAAAACCGCATTGCAAAAAAACAGGTGATGGAGAGAGAAAGAAGGGAGTCGCACGCTATGCAGAAGGAGTGGGAGAGACTGCAGAAGATGAGAAGAATAGCTTACCAGGAATCGCATGATGTTTATCATGAGAGCGAAGAAGTCCTTAGGACAAACCAAGAAGGATTCGATTCCCGGGAATATGAATGAGTATTAGCGGAGTCAAAGAGGGGATCCAGGGGGATTGAAACCCCAGGAAGACCAGACATTACATCTCCTAGGAGAAAGCCTGCAAAAAAGGGAAAAAAACGGCCAAAAACAAAAAAGCCCAAAAAAGGAAAAAAGAAAGGAGGAAAAAAAGGTGAAAGCGCATGAAAAAGGAAACAAAACCTTTCAAGAGGCTTAAGAGGCACCTGACATCAGAGAACCTCTGGCTTCCGATACTGTCCATAATAGGCAAGGATGGGGAGGCCTATGCATATGCCCTTCCCGATGAGATGGAGAGGCGGTTTGGTTTCAGCTGCAGCAGGGTGATGGTGTATATTGTGCTGCATATGCTAGAGAGCCAGAAACTGATAAAATCCAGCGAAAAGGGGAGAAGGAAGTATTACACCCTTACAAAAGAAGGCAAAGACACCCTGAATGCGGCAAAGGCATATCTCCGGATGCTTTCGGCTTCACTCTGAAGCACACTGCCTTATTTTTAAATCTTTTTTGCATTATCCCTTCATGTCCAGAATAATTGCACTTTCTCTGGTTCTGGGGCTGCTGTTTTTTTCCGGGTGCGTTTTGCAGCCGGCCGAGCCCGGCGCAATAGCTGTCTGGCAGCAGCAGGAAGATGATGATTGGGATATAAGATATTCCCTCTGGAATGAAAACAGCAAGAGCTGGTACACTCCTGATGGGCCGGTAACTGCACTGGTGGCAGACCTGGAGGGAAGCGACCATGACCCATATATTGATTCTGATGGGGAGGATGATGCAATTTCTGTATGGAGCCACGAAACAAGGGGCTCTTCCGACATTTACTTCTCAAAATGGGAATCCAATTCCTGGACAGACCCCCGGCCGGTTGCATCGCTGAACGGGTATGATTCAGACCCTGCGGTTGCGATGGATTTTGAGGGTAATGCAGTTGCCGTCTGGGTGCACAAGAACCAGGACAGCAGCACAACATTATATTATTCAGCATATGATGGAGAATCATGGAGTTCTCCGGAATCAGTCTGGGAGTCGGAAAACAGCGCCTCTCTGCCCGAGCTTTCATACAGCTCCACCAGCGGCATCTACTTCCTTGCCTGGACAGAATCCCTGGAGAAGGGAGTAAGGGCTTTTGTTTCAGGTTACCAGGCCGGAACCTGGGCGCCGAAGCTTGAGGTCCCGGGCCAGGGGAAAAGCGCAGTTTTTGATACTGGAGTTCCCACAGACCAGAGGATTGGGCTGGGGACTGCGGGAAGCAAGAGAGAAGCAGCAGTAGTCTGGCCAACTTCAGATGGAGAGATTTATTCTTCCACCTGGACGCCTTCGGGCTGGGGAAATGCGATACTTTATGGCACTGATGAGATGCCGGATGCGGAATATGAATATGGAGGGGTGCCTTATTCTGTATTTATAAAAGACAGGGACCTGCACTGGAGCCTGGACATTTATTCAAGTGGAGGCGTTACTCCTGTACCCGGAACAGGCGAAGATTACCGCCCGGCAATTACATTCATAGGAAACAGGGTAAATGGCCTTGCCCTGTTCTGGACAGAAAAAACCCTCCCCAGCGAAATATATTTCAACAGGTGGGACGGGGCCGCATGGGAACCGGTAAAGCCGGTAGACCCGGCAACTGTTCCGGGAGAGGATCGCAACCCGGATGTTTCCCCTCTGGAAAAAGAGGATCATGAATGGGACACCTATTTTGACTGGTGCGGAGACGGCATACTCCAGTGGCCGAATATCTGGGGGCAGTTTGAGGAATGTGAGGTGGGAGTGCCCTGCCCCAACCCCAATGACTGGTGCAACGACCAGTGCCTCTGCATTCCTGATTATGGAAACAATACCTGGTGCGGAGACGGAATAGTCCAGAAACCCAATTCTGCAGGGGTGATGGAAGAGTGCGAAGCTGGCATTCCCTGCCCCAACCCCAATGAGATATGCAATGTTAATACATGCAAATGCACGCCTGAAGAGGATGTTCCGCCCGAAGAGCCCCCCGATGATGGGTACCCGCCCGGGATTCCGCCTGAAGATGATGAAGATCCAGTGTGCGGAAACGGAAATGTTGAAGCAGAAGAGGAATGTGATATTGGGGGAGGCCTTATAGATGGAGAGAGATATGGGGCTGCAAAGGACACCTGCCCACTAAGCTACAGTTGCGGAGGCGACTGCAAATGCCATCCAGGCATAGTTACTCCAAGGTGCGGGGACGGATACATTTCCGGACCTGAGCAGGGGGCAAATGAGGAATGTGATACAGGAGGGGCGCTGGGCGCTCCTGAGCTTCCTGATACATGTATCCCACCTGAAGTGTGCAATGCAATATGCAGGTGCGAAGAGCCCTCAGAGGACGATGGAATGCATTATGAGTGCGTGGAGGGTGGATGCATGTTTGTTGAGGGAGAAGGAACAAATGAGTGCATTTATGATTACAACTGCAGGCATAATGTATGTGAAGATGAAGCATGTATAGAAGTGCTTGCACCAGGTGAGGATGCCTGCCAGTCTGATGAAGAGTGCAGCGTCACCCACATGGAGTGTGATGGTGGCGAATGTGTTGAAGTATATGGGTATGGGGAAGACACCTGCCAGGCAGATTCTGACTGTTATATGGAAACACACATGAAATGCGAGGAGGGTGCATGTATAGAAGTTGAGGGGGAAGGAGAGGATGTCTGCCAGGTTGATGAGGACTGTATGGAAGCATACTGCGGAGATGGAGTTGTGCAGGCAGACCTTGGCGAAGAGTGCGAGCAGGATGGAGACTGTGATGGGGGTGTATGCTCCGCCTGCCTGTGTGTTTATCCCCCAGACCTGGACTGCGAAGCAGTGTGCGGGGAAACTCCGGGTGCAGAGCTGATTGCCCAGGGCATTTCAAGCTCAGGAGAGTGCAGCGCCAGGACTGAAGAGCATTATGAGGCAATGGAATGCATGACCACCTGCACCTACAGCTGGTTTTACCAGCTTGAGAATGTGGCAGGCTCAGACAGCTGCTGCTGCGGGATAGTAAAGCGCTTTGAGTGCAGCGACTGCCCTGGGTCAAATCCGGTGTGCCCAGACCCTGAAGAAATATGCACCGAGAATGAGCCGGCCTGGTATGAGCCGAACTGAGCAATCAACCCAGGGGGAAGCGAAGGAGGGCCGCTATTCCCCCGAACCCCTTTAATTTATGCCCTGCATTGCTTTGGGATGAGAAAAATACCAGATCTGCCCGGCCTTTTTCTGCGTTTTCCGCAATTTCCTCAATTCGTTTATCCTTGCGGAGGCTCTCATCGAGGACTAGGAGTTTTTTGACTGCGCGGGAACCAACTGCAAGATTGACCTCTTCAATTCCGTATGTGGAAAGACCGTCTTCCTTGTAGAGGTGGGCAATGAACTCCTCAATCAGCTTTTCTTCCTGCTCCAGCTGGGCTTCCCCGGATATTTTTGCAACCACTCCCCTTTTCAAAAGCTCATTCACACCGCTTTTTTCTGCAGTTGAGCAGGATTCAAATGAAACCCTCTCTAGCAGCTTAGGGTATTTTTCCTTAATAAAATCCTTAAGCCCGTCTTTTGCAAATCCCGGCCCGGCAACAATAAACCGCTCTGGGTGCTTTGATATGTAGGAAGCTACTTCCCCATAGTATTGGCGGACCTTTTCCTCGTAATTCCCTTCGCGCTTGCTCCCGCTACAGGAAATTTCCGGCCCATATGAAACTCCATATCCGCGCAGGATTGCCGTGGTGGCGTCATTTTCATCCATTACTATTATGCGGACAAGAGGGCGCTTGGACTGCTTCACTGCTTTTTCAATTCTATTTACTTCATAGGCCTTCCAGGGCTTTATGATTTTTACCCGGCTGCCCGGTTCCAGATCAAAGGTATGGTGCCGCCTCAGTTGGACAAACTCCTCAGGAGAGCCGCTTATTATGTTTCCACCGACACGGAGGCGGTTTGCAAATTCTGCGAATTCAACATTGTCAACTTCGAGGAGTATCCTTACTGGCTTCCGCTCTTCTTTTCCTTCCCCAAACTTAACGCTGCGGGTGGTCCTGGTTTCAACCCTGTCCCCCTCCCGCAGCACCCTCTCAAGATGCCAGAGATCGTCTAGGGTTTCTAGGTGGAGCTTCATCTCCCCTTCCTTGCGGTCAAAATGGGTTATTCGCATTAAGTGAATTAGTGAAGATAATCAATTATAAGGGTGTAGCTTAAGGCTTCCACATGCTCTTTGTCCTGCGTACCCACTCAGTCCATATGAGCTTTACATACTGGAGGCCCCGCTTTATGTCATTGGGCGCCTTGATTAGCCTATAGACCCTGCTCTTCCTTTGCTGTACCGGGGCAAGTGCTTCGTTCTTAAGCTCAAGGAAAGTATCCATGGATATTTTCACCTTTCCGGCATCCCGGCTGCCCTCACTCATCTTACGGGAAGCACCCTTCTTTTCAATATTTCCTGTCTCATAGAGGGTCCTTATTGCTTCCTTGTCCATTCCAGGAGAATAAATTCCCCTCCCGCGCATTATGCGTATTACATCCTCGGAAGATAGTCCTCCCCGCTTTTCAAGCAGGGAAAAGCTCTCCTGGTCAAAATAGAAAACAGTTCTTCCGTAGGAAAGCGGTGAAACTGCCCTCAGGTAGTATTTTGTAGAGCTGTAGTTATGTGTGTCATGGTCAAAATATGCAAACTTTCCCCTGGTGTGCCTTGCAAAAAGGGCAAGGGCCATGTTTATATTGTTCTCATCCAGGTTTGCCTCCCCTCCGATGTAGCGAGGAATCAGCTCAGTAACAAGCTCCTCCATCTGCTTCTGGACCTTTGGATTTTTGAACTGGACTTCTATGCCGCCCACTGTGGGGTTGAATGCCCCGATGCCATCTGCGTTGCGCTGGATAAATGAGAGGATGGAGGCCCATTTGTAGTATTTTCCATCTTCATTCCTGAGGTTTAGCATGTTTATCAGGCCCACCGGGAGGCGCCTCCCACCCAGGTTCAGGAGGCATGAGGGGTGGGCAACTCCAAGGGCCAATTTCTTTTCCTGCCGCTTTCTCCGTATGTATGCGAGCACATCCTCCTTGTCCTGGCTGGGGGCGAGCCCGGGCATCTTCCTTGCCTTTCCTTTCAAGAACCGCCGCTGGAAATCACCTGCAGTCTCATCATCTGCAAACCAGAGATTTAGGTGGGGACCGTTATCGCACGTGGATGTGCGGAACCGGTAGGTGAATTCTGTTGAGAGGACCTTCAGAATGCCAAGCGACTTTTCAGTACGGGCAATATCCGCCATCACATCCTTGTCAATCCAATTATGGTATCCTGTGGCATCCACATCATAATGCCAGAGCATAAACTGCCTGATTATGTCCTTTCTTGGAGAAATTCCATCATCCCTTCCGTGGTTTTCTCCCCAGTGGCCGTGGATGCAGGCATAGAATGCATCATCCGGTTTTCTCCGGGAAACCCGCAGCAGCTCAAGGGCAGTTTTCTCGGCCCATTTGCTTTTGCCCCTGTATGTCGAGCGCCTGCGCATGAGCTTTTTCTTGGTAAGTGCTCGGCCACCCTCACCTGCTGAAGGGTCAGTGAAAAATGCAGTTGTTTTGAAATTGCTGAACTTTATGAAAACAAAAAAGTTTGATCCGGGAAAATCCTTTGTACGGTTTAGGATTATCTCGTTCCGGTAAGCTACGAGCGGATTGTATGTGGCGTCTATCCCCTTCTCCTCCAGGCGTTGCTGCACCCTCATTGATCCGACAACCACGCCCCATCCCGCATCAACTAGCTTCTCTTCTAGGGTTTCCTCTTTTGAACTGCCAATTTTCCTGAATTTTTTTATCTCCTTATTATGGTAAAGTAGCTTGGTCAGCTCAAGAGCATTTTTGAACCTTTTTTCCCTAAAGGGGTTGAATCTTCGCGTTTTGCCTGAAGAATCAGCTTTTTGTGGTGCTTCCGCTGGCTTCTCCTTCAGCCTCCTTCGTGGAGTCATAAGCACCACCTCCACTATAATATATGTGGGGAAAAATACTTAATTAAGGTGGTTTTTTTGATAATTTATGCACTAAAGCCCAAATTTTTCCATTAGCGCTTTCTTTTCCTTTTCTGGAATGTCTGAGTCCTCCTTGAAGAAAGTTTCATAAAAATGCATGAGCATTTTCCTAGTTTTCCTTGGCTTGAGGCGGTAAGCTTCCTCAAGGTGCTTTGGGGCATCACCATCATTAAGGAACATCAGAGCCATTGCCAGCATGAACTGCGACTCTGCATCGTTTTTGAACTCCAGAGCCTCTTTCATCTCATCTGCCGCCTCCCCAAATTCAAAAAGCGCCATGTGGGCCATTCCCTTTGCTTTGTGGTATTTTTCTGTGCTTTTGAAGTAAGTTGCCCTTTCAAAGCAGTCAAGGGCATATGTTTCATTTCCCTTTTCATGGGAAACCATTCCCAGGAGAAACCATCCTTCCGGGTCTTGGCTGTCCTTTGCAATCCTCCTTTTAGCAGTTTTTTTCACGTCCTCCAGCTTTCCTTCGCTGAATTTTTTGAGCACAGATTCCATAGAGGTAGATGGGAGTTCATCCTTTAAAAAATATGTTGCGCTTAAATAAGGAATAGAACAGCTTTCAGCCCTGTAGTCTAGTGGTCAAGGATGCGGGACTTTGGATCCTGTGACCCCGGTTCGAATCCGGGCAGGGCTATTTGCAATACTGTGGTTTATAAGAGTAGATAATGGGATTTTAAAAACTCTTCCCTACCTAATATAAATGAAAGAGTTGAAGTGGTATTATGGTTTCAAAAAACAAGAAATCAAAGCTAAAATCCGTTCCAAGGAAAACACACTATTCCTCCTCAGAATATGCAGTGGAATCCGTTGGGCGCTCTATCAAGGTTGCCGAATCTGCGGATGATCACCATCCCCACCCTTTCCATGCACAAAGGGATATCCAGCTTACCCACAACTGGGAATCCCTTCCCGTATCTGAGTACGGAGCACATGCCCCAAAAAAGGAACTTTTTAGGAACTTCAGGAAAGCGATGGAAAAAATCGCCTGAACTTATTATTCCATTTCTACTGTTGAAGGGGGCTTATTTGTGATGTCATAAAGCACCCTCCCTGCGCCATTTATACTGTTGGTAATCCTCGTGGACATTGCGCTTAATACCTCGGGAGGGATTTTTGAAAAATTTGCGGTCATCCCATCCAGGCTCCTCACCGCTCTCACTACAACAGTGTGCCTGTAGATTCTTTCATCACCGGCAACCCCCACTGTTTTTGAGGGGAGTACTGCAGCAAAATACTGCCAGGGCCTTTCCATCATCTCTTTGGCAACAGCCACACCTATTTCTTCTTCAACTATTGCGCATGCCTCCCTCACGATTTCAAGCTTTTCCCTGGTTATTTCCCCAACTACCCTTACTGCCAGGCCGGGTCCGGGGAACGGCTGCCTTTCAAATACTGCGCGGGGAAGGCCCAGCTCTTTGCCTACCATCCTTACTTCATGCTTGTAAAGCTCCCGAAGGGGTTCACAGAGCCCGAGCCCCATCTCTTCAGGGAGGCCGCCCACGTTGTGGTGGCTCTTTATCGTGTCTCTTCCTGCCCCCCCGCTTTCAATCCAGTCGGGCGCGATTGTTCCCTGTATGAGCATTTCCGCACCTACCTCTTTTGCGTGCTCCTCAAATACCCGGATGAACAGCTCCCCGATTATCTTTCTTTTCTGCTCAGGCTCTGCAATGCCCTCCAGCTTTCCGAAGAACCTTTCTGATTCATCAACTATCTGGAGCGGGATTCCCGCGGTTTCTGCAGCTTTCTTTACCTGCACTGCCTCGTTTTTTCTCATGAAACCGGTATCCACGAATATTGCAGTAAGCTGGTCTGGGACTGCCTTTGCCGCAAGTGCGGCAGCAACCATGGAATCCACCCCGCCGGATACCGCAATTACCGCTTTTCTGTTTCCAACTTTGGATTTTATCTCTTCTACTGCTTCGGGTATGAAGCTTTCAGGATTGAATGCCATGGGAAAATTGTGGAGGGCACCTCTTTTAAACAAAACCCGTTTAAGAAATAGCATGCGCATTATAGCCGACCTGCATCTTCATTCAAAATACTCACGCGCAACCAGCCCCCGCTCTGACTTGGCAGGGCTTGCAGAATGGGCCCGCATAAAAGGAGTTGGCCTGCTTGGGACAGGTGATTTTACCCACCCCAAATGGCTTAAGGAACTGAAGAAATGGCTTAAACCGGCAGGCGATGGCCTTTTCCAGCACCAGGGAATAGACTTTATGCTTACTTCAGAGGTAAGCAATATTTTTGAAGTTGGGGGCAAAACAAGGAAGGTACATACTCTGCTTCTTGCACCTTCATTTGAAGTAGTTGAGCAGCTAAACAACCAGCTTTCTGGCTATGGGGACCTCAAGGAGGACGGCAGGCCCATCCTGATGATGGATGTGGCAGAGCTTCTTGACATAACTGAATCTGTTTCCAGAGAAATCATGTTTATTCCGGCGCATTTATGGACGCCATGGTTCGGGCTTTTTGGCTCAAAAGGGGGATTTGACTCTCTTAAGGAGGCTTTCGGTAAAAAGGCATCCCACATACAAGCAGTGGAAACAGGGCTGAGCAGCGACCCGGAAATGAACTGGATGCTCTCTTCTCTTGATTCTGTTTCCCTTGTTTCCAACAGCGACGCCCATTCTCCCCAGAAAATTGCAAGGGAGGCAAACCTGTTTGATGTTCCTGAAGCCACATTTGGGGCAGTTACCCGGGCAATAGAAACAAGGGAGGGTTTTCTAAAAACCTATGAGTTTTACCCGGAGGAGGGTAAGTACCACTGGGACGGGCACAGGAAATGCGGAGTATGGATTGATCCGCAAAAAACCCTGGAACATGGGGGGCGCTGCCCGAGATGCGGTAAGCTGCTTACATTGGGGGTTATGCACAGAGTGGTTGCTCTTGCAGACAGGAAGATAGGATATGTTCCGGAGGGTGCTGTTTCCTATACCAGCCTGGTCCCCCTCTCTACTATAATCTCAGTTGTGAGGGGCAGGGGCGAGCAGACAAAGACGGTTCAGGATGAATACTTCAAATTAATCAACTATTTCGGGAGCGAATTTGCTGCGCTTGAAGCATCCAGGGAATCCCTGAGCCTTGCTATGGACCGCGTCCTTGCAGATGCCATCGTAAATGCAAGGGAAGGAAAGGTTTACTGGCGCCCGGGGTATGATGGGGTATTTGGGGAGCTTTCCTTCAGCAGAACAGAACAGCCGGCTTATTCAGTAGAGGGGCAGAAGAGCTTGATGGATTTTTAGTGCTCTTTTTAACTATTTTTGCTTAATTCTAGTTCAAGGTAATCTTTATGGAGCTTCACGAGAAAATATTTGAGCTTGCGCTTAACAGGTCAATTTTCATGCCTTCAAATGAGGTTTATGGTTCTGTTTCGGGTTTTTACGATTATGGGCCAATCGGTTTCCAGATAAAGAAGAACCTGGAGGAGCTCTGGAGGAGGAAATTCATAGTGGAGGAAGGGTTCCTTGAGCTCCAGGGGACAGTAGTTACCCCGGAAATTGTGCTTAAGGCGAGCGGACACGTTGATGAATTCACTGATCCGGTGGTCTCCTGCAACAAGTGCGGCGTAAAGGTGAGGGCTGACCACCTTGTAGAAAAGGAGCTGAAGGTGAAATGGGATATGAAGCTGGAATCTCTAGACAAGCTTATCCGGGACAACAGGATAAATTGCCCTTCCTGCGGGGGCGAGCTTTCAGATGCTTACAACACAAATCTCATGTTTGAAACAGGGATAGGGGCAGATTATGCAAAGGCGTTTCTCAGGCCTGAAACTGCCCAGGGCATATTCACCTCCTTTCCCCGTGTATTCCGCAACCAGGGGGCAAAGCTTCCTCTTGCAGTGGGGCAGATAGGAAGGAGCTTCCGCAATGAGATTTCCCCCAGAAAAGGCCTGGTAAGGATGAGGGAATTTACCCAGATGGAGCTTGAGTATTTTTTCAATCCTTCCAAGCCTGAGTTTGAGGGCTTTGATGAATCAAAAGAAAAGAAGCTCAGGATGGTTAAGCGGGGCGAGGAAGAGCCGGCCTGGATTACAGGAGAGGAGCTTGTTGCCCAGGGGATAGCCAACCAGATAATGGCTTACTTTCTTCTCAAGGAATGGGAATATTATGTAGATGCAGGCCTGAATCCGGAAAAAATGTGGTTTAGGCATCTTGAGGAAGAGGAAACCCCCCATTACTCAAAGAGCAATGTGGACCTGGAAGTTGAATCTTCATACGGTGTGGTGGAGGTTGCAGGAAATGCCTACCGTACTGATTACGACCTCTCCCGCCACCAGAAATTTTCAGGTAAAGACCTGCGCGTATTCCTGCAGGAAGAAGGGGAGAAGCTCCTTCCCCATGTGGTTGAGGTTTCTATGGGTACAGACCGGATGCTTTTCTGCCTTCTTGAGCATGCCTTCAGGGAAAAAAGTGAGGGGAAGGAATGGGAATGGTTTGATTTGCCCCCCGCAGTTGCTCCCTATGAAGTGGCCGTCTTCCCGCTCATGAAAAAGCCGGAACTTAGGAGCCCGGCAAAAGAAATTGCCCTTGGTTTAAGGGAGGAGGGCATAAACACCCAGTTCTCTTCTGTGGGCTCAATAGGGAAGAGGTACGCGAGGGCCGACGAAGCAGGCATACCTTACTGTGTTACTGTGGATTACCAGACACTAGAAGATGACACGATAACAATAAGGTTCAGGAACGACGGGAAGCAGGAGAGAGTAAAGAAATGTGAGCTTTATTCAAAAATAAAGAAATATAAAAAAGAAGGGAAATTCAGTGCTTAATGTTCAGCAGACTTTCCACTTTTGGGAGGTGCTCTTCAACAGGCTTGACTGCAACTTCAGTGTAATCGTCTTTTTTGCTTACTATGTAAACGCTTTCTAGGTCTATTCCCCTGTTTGCCATCTTCCTAGTTAGTTTTCCGAGCTCCCCGGGCCGGTTGCTCATCTTTGTTACTACCACATCTGAAACAATGATTCCCTTTACTCCCGGAGCCTTCTCAAGGGCCTTTCTTGCGCTTATTGCGTCCCTTGTGAGTATGCGGAAAACTGCTCTTCCCCCCTGCTCATATGCGGCAATTGCCTCTATGTTTATTCCAACTCCCCCAAGGGCTTCTGCCACATTTGCCAGAGTACCTATCCTGTTGTCGGTAATGATGCTCAATTCTTTCATGCTATTTCCTCCCGTATCTGAATTATCCGAAACTCCTTTTAAGCCTATCAGCTGCAGGTAAAGTCAGCGTTTATTTCTGAGATTACAAACCTCATGGAATGGTTGCAAACATAATCTATGCAGCCCGCAGTATTTCTTTCCCTGCAGGTGCCCTCTATGCACATATAGCCCAATTCCCCTTCACCTTTGTATGATGTGGCCATTATACCTGAAAGGTCCTTGGTTATAGTGATTTTTGCTTCGGGCGGGAATTTTATTATGGGCTCTTCAAAGCAGGCGGGGCAGCTTCCCTCAAGCCAGAATCCGGAGAGGGTTATGCTGTCATCCTCATCAACCTGCATCTTTTCCCCGGGGGTCAGGAGCTGGGACATGTAGGGTTCCCCCTGGTAGCTTATGGGTGTTCCGGCAGGATACACATCTATTCTTACTTCGCTTCCGGGCTCTGCAGTGGGAACGCACGCCTTTGTTCCTGCCGGGCCTTGGGTTTCGCCACATCCTGCTATAGGAATATTTAGGCACTCATAATCAGGCGCGCCTGAGCACAAGTCTGTTGTGCAGGGGTCCCCATCATCGCAGGGCGGGCATCCGGTGTTTATGCATACTCCATCATTACATTCGTAGGCGCATTCTTCTGTATCATACTCCCACTCTCCATCCACACATACAAAATTGAAATATCTGGTTTCCCCGTCACAATGGTTCTCCATCTCCGGGGGGATGCACTGGTATATCTCTTCATAGTCCTCTGGTTCCTGCACCAGTTCTTCATAGATATAGCTTAACTGGTTGTACTGATAAGGGGGCTCCCCTCTTGCATCTTCTTCCTGTTCTTCCTGCATGCAACCCACTATCAAAAGTGCTGCGAGGATTGCAATAACCCCGAGAACCATAATCTGGTTGTGGCTGCCCATGCCCATTACTCAAAAGTGAGATTTATAAATAAAGCGCTGGTTTATTCTTCAAGTGGTTGTATGGCAAAAATTAAAACAGGAATTTTCCTGGTGCTCCTTCTCCTGTCGTTTTCTTTTGCAAGGCCTACCTTGATTATAATGGATGCCTCAGGGAGCATGGAAGATCCCATGGACAGTGGGATGACCAGGATTGAGGCTGCGAAGATTGCCGCAAAGGAACTTGTGAATGGTGCAACAGATGAAGTCGCCTTAATGGTCTATACTGATTGCGACTGGGATGGGAACCCGAATTCAGGGCCTATACACATTGTCGTGGATTTTACCATGGATAAGCAGCTTCTCAAGCAGGAAATAGATGGCATAACCCCTGATGCGGGAACGCCGATTGCGAAATCAATAGAAGAGGGAGCAGAGTATGTCGGCTCAACCGGGAGGAATGCAGGCATCGTACTGCTCACTGATGGAGAAGAAACATGTGATTACCTTTATCCGGAGGAGCTTGCCCAGGTTGCAGAGAGCGATGGGGTGGAAATAATTAACATAGTCGGCTTCCAGCTTTATGATGATTATGTGAAGCAAGACATGGAGGCTGTTGCAGTTGCAGGAGGCGGCTCATATTATGACGCACAGGACCTCGCTACTCTGAAAACATCCATGAAGCAGGCATATTCCTCTGCAAGCGGAAGCTCCTATTCCTGCTGCGGAGCGCCCGCATTCGCGCTTGCGGCAGCCGGGGCAATTGCGTTTTCAGGAAGGCATTAGCCCATTTCTTTTTTATATTTTATACACAGAACTATGAAACTTATTGAAACGCCGGGGGTGGGATTTGAACCCACGAATCCTTGCGGAAAACAGATTAGCAGTCTGCCGCCCTACCGGACTAGGCGACCCCAGCAAATGAGTATCTATTTACTATTGCAAAAACTAATTAAAGCTTCTTAAAAAATCCCAAAAAGATTCCGAGAAGCACGAAAGCAGGGAGACAGGTCTCCTCAAGCTTTTCTGTGCTGAAAAGGTTTTCATTTGATTCCGGGGGAGGACCATCAGAATAGCTGCATACATATGAAACACACTTTTCATAAGAGAGGTATCCCCCAACACAAAGCCGGATTTCTGCAGAATGGTGATGCTGCTCAGGCGGAAAGGGATAGGATATAGTGATTGTTCCTTCCTCCCCCGGTTCCATGTTTTTTGAATACTTATTTCCAATCCGGAAATTGCTGGCAACCCTCCCGTCATTGACAAAATGCACATCATAGAAAACCTGGTCTAGCTGCCTGTGGCCTTCACAGGAGAGTACCCTGGGCTCAGGGGAATCCTGCTGCCCTGTAACTATTGAGTATGTTTGTGCAATAAGCAGAATTCCAATAAAGAGATAGAAGCATTTCATCTTTGGACTTGGGGGGAGTCGCACCCCCGGCCTATCCGATGCGAACGGATCGCTCTGCTACTGAGCTACAAGCCCGTAAAATCGGATGAGGTTACTTAATGACAACAAGGGGGATGGCATCCTTTTCCAATTCTGCCTGGGCCAAATCTATAAAACTCATCTCAGCAGTGCTTTTTACCAGGGGGGGCGCACCAAGCGAGAGCTGGAGAGCCCTTGCACCAATTATTCTTGCGAGTTCAAATTTATTGAGATTTTCCAAGGAATCAACTCTTCTTTTTCTTCTTTCCCCGCATCAGCTTTCCGATTTCGTCTTTGAGCTTTGGCTTTTCTGCCTTTTCTGCGGGCTTATCTTTAAGCTCCATAACCTTTTTTAACTCTAACAGCTGGACGAGAATTTGCTTTAAGTAGAATATTTCATCTTCTCCCTCCTTTTCCCCGTTGTCCTTTCCCCCTTCCTTTTTCTCCTTCTCCTCCTTGTGTTTGCTTAGCTCAACTAGTTCCATGGCGTGCTGCACAAAACTGTGGTAATCGCCTATGCCATCTATGATTCCTTCGGATTCCCAGGGGTTTGTGCCGGCGGTTTCTATCTTTATGGTTCCTATTCCCAGAGCCCTCTGGAGCACGTTTCTGTTTATGTTTATGTTCTGTATTTGTGTGTAGGGGATTACGGTACGCTCTTTGTTCAGCACCCCCTTCCTTATGACAATCCTTTTCTTCCTGAACTGGTAGGTATAGTTGTGGTAGTTAAGCTCTATCCACACCAGGTACGGCAGGAGGAGTATTATGACCAGGGTAAAAAAGAACAGAGGGAACATCTCCTTGCTTATGCCTAGCAGGGAATCCATGGTAAAGCCAGCGACCAGCATGAGGATTATCCATACCACCAGGCCCGCGGCAATCATTCCTATGGACCAGTAAATCCTGACTCCTGGGTCAAGATGGTATAACGGCTCACCTTTTAGCAATTCCTCTATGTTTTCGGATTCCTTTTCCGAAAGGGTTGTTCGTTTTCCCTCTGTGCTTATGTTCTCTTCCATCATGGGGTCATAGGGATTTGAACCCCAACATGCAGGTTTCTTCTCTTGGGGCGTAGCCCCTCTGGAGCCTGCCGCGCTACCAAGTTACGCCATGACCCCTCCCATCTATTTTTCTATTATGTTGTTACAAGTATTTAAAAATTCGTGCCTGAGGCCAATCCCCCTGGTTTTGCAGCTTCTCCCCCTTCCTTCACAATCTCAATTATCTTGTCTAGCACACTGTCAACAAATCCCTCCCTCACCCTCATTGAAGCTGCCCGTGCGTGCCCCCCTCCCCCAAAAACAAAGTCTCCCATCTCCTTTTTCAAAATCTCTATTATCCTATCTGCCCTCACGCCATTCTGGACTGCCCCATCATTTATCCTGAAAGAAAGGCCCCTGTTCCAGAATCCCAGTACAACTGTGGGACTTTCCCCAACAAGCTCAAAGCAGCGGGTAGTTATCTTTCCTTTTCCCGGGAATTCCCTGCTCTTTATTCTTTCTGTATCAATTGTATATACGGACACCGGGCCATCCAGTCTTTTTTTCATACCTGCCTTCACGTCTTCTGTAATCTTTTCAAGGGCTTCTTTTGCCTGTATGAGGACAGAAGAATAGAGGTCCTGGTTGTCTAGGGCCTTTTTGTAGAATTCCAGCTTGTTTTTGAAGCCAGCGTAAGTTGCCATGTAGTCTATTACCAATGCCTTTTCAACATCTTTTTCGCTTATCTCTATGATGGTGCTTTTGTCCCCGGCACATGCAACCGGGGCGAGGGGCTCTGCTCCGAACTCCCCGCATGCCCGGGCAACCTCAACAGCAAGGTATCCTGCTGTATATGAGGAAGCACTTTCTGAATCGTTTACTGCCCAGGGATTGAGGAAAACATCTGTTTTCTCTTCTGCCTTGCCGGTGTTTGGGTGGTGATCTATAACCATCACCTCTGCACCACTGGCCTTCAACAGCTCAAGCCCTTCCCTGCTATCCTCTCCGCACCCGAAATCAAGTATTATTGCAAGGGGATGATTTTCTCCTTGTAGGGTGTTTATGTCCCGCATCGCATCAAATACGGAGTACGTTGCGGAGTTCTGCTGGGAGGCGTAGGCATCTATTATTTTTGTTAGGGCAAGCGCCCCGGATATGCCATCTGCATCATTGTGGAACCTCAGCAGGCAAAACCTTCCGGTTTTTTTTGCTGTCAGGAGCTTCCTTGCACACCCATGTATTCTTTCCTTTAGCTTTTCCATCGTTTCTCCTGAGGCAAGAAGAGGGACATCTTTTATTTCCACGTTGTTTTCAATCTTCTGCAGTATTTTTGGATAAATTCCGTCTGTTTTCTTGAGGGAGCCCACATCTATCTTAAGAAATCCTCTGTCGTTGTATACTTTCCCGGATACCTTCAGCCCTTGCCCTATGTTGAAGTATGAGCCGCTTTCAAATTCCAGCTCGCCTTCCCCATCTGTTATTTTGTAAATGGAATGGCCCCTGGAGCGTATTCTTCTGGAAATTATGCATTCCGCATCTGTTATTTCATCCCCTTCGCCGGCTTTTCTGAAGCTCATGCTTGTATTTAGCTGGTATTACCCTTAAAAAATCATTCTTCCCTCTTTTGTGCATGTACCTCTACCTTGAGCACACTGCGGATGAGCTTCTTGAAGTCCGGGCGCCTACACTGGAAGATGCACTGCAGGATGCAGTTCTCGGCTCCTTTGAGCTGATAGGCAGGGGAGAAAACGAGGAGATGGAGGCGGAAATAGAAGTTCATTCCCCTAACCTGAAGGAATTGGTGGTGGATTTGCTGCAGCAAGTGGTTGCCCAGTGCGAGATAAGGGAGCTTTCCCCGGTCGGGGTGAATGTGCTGGAAGTGGATGAGAAAGAGCCCATGGCCAGGGTGGTGGTGCGTGGAGAGCACGCAGTTCCTCCAAACGAGATAAAGGCAGTAACTTACCACCGGCTCAAGGTGGAGAAAAAAGAAGGAGACTGGCACATCCAGGTTCTTTTTGATGTTTGATGTTTTTTACTCCCTGTTTTCACACATTTTCATGAAATTCAGCAGGGGGATGTTGTTTAGGGAATAAGCACGGAAAGGGTCCTCCGGCTCTATTCTGCTTTCTTTTCCTGGATTCTCCTCTTGGAAAAGGCACTTTAGCCCGCCCGTTCCCCTATTGTCAGCGTTCCAATGGAAATCAGGATGGAACTGCATTCCGTAAATCCCGTGCCCGGGAAGTTTTATTGCCTGTATGCAGGAGCTGTTTAGGGCAAGCACTTCTGCATTCTCTGCTTCAGCTATGCCCAGGGAATGATACTCTGCAAACTTTGCTTTTTTCGAAACTCCGGCAAATATTGCATCCTGCGTCCCGCTTTCTGTGAGCATTACATCATAAAAACCGAACTCAGGTTTTGGAATTTCAATTAACTTTTCTCCTGCAAAACGTGCCACCATCTGGTGTCCATAGCAGATTCCGAGCAGTGGAACCCCCTGGCTGTAGCACCCCCAAATTATGTTCAGCAGAGTTTCGTTTATCTCTCCTGTTGAAATTGCCTTGTCTGAATAATTAAACCCAAGCACCCTTTTGTCTTCTGTTGGATGCAAAAGGCATGAGCCGCCGATGACAATCCCCTTCCTGTTTTTCACCAGTTTTTTAGCTGCTACCCTATCCAATTGTGGGCTTTCCACCAGCGGAAACCTCTTTAGTTCCAGCCCTGCGTTCCTGGTAACCCGGATTATATTTCTCTCCGCAAAATCCCCGGGCTCCAGCCTGTTCCGGGCGCCGCGCCGCATATTCCCATCAATAAGAAGGGTGGGTTCCATCTTATATCTTATGAGTTGTAAAATATATAAATGAGTGGGGCGCCTCAAAATTGCAATATTCCCGGAAATCAGTCCGCTGAAGCTTTTTTTCCTTCGTAGCGCACTCTCCTGCCTTCAACAATATATTCCCCTTTTGAGAAATTAGCCACAACTTTGCGCATGGTTGCATGTTCGAATGGAAGTATTTTTGCTGCAACCTCTTCAGGGGTTTTGCAGTCATCTATGCGAATACAGGTTTGCTCTATTACAGGACCGGTGTCCATCCCCCCGTCCACGAAATGGACTGTGCAGCCGGAAACCTTTACCCCGTATTCAAATGCATCCTTTGTCCCGCTGGTTCCAGGAAATGAGGGCAGGAGCGCAGGGTGGATATTGATTATTTTATTTGTATAGTGCTCCAGGAGTTCCGGGCTGATGATGCGCATGTATCCTGCCAGCACTACTAAATCCACTTGTTTTTCACCCAGGATTCTGCGGATTTCCCTGTCCATGTGCTCCCTGGACTCAAAATTCTTTCTTAAGACAACTTTGTTTGGAATTCCGTTTTTTTCTGCACGTTCGATTGCGCCTGCATCTGCTTTATCCGTAACCAGGATTGCGATTTCCCCTTCTATGTCCCCTTCCTTAATCCCATCAATAATGCTCTGGAAATTGGAACCCCGGCCTGAAGCAAGAACGCCTATGCGTATCATGCCCTTACTTAGGATTACAAGGGAATTAAATAGTTTTGAGCTTGTGTAACCATGGTTACATACATCATTTCAGTATCGAGGCCAGCAATTCATAGGTGCGGGAGGTATCCCGCTCCTTTATCGCCAGTATTGTATCCGTATAACACGAAATGAACTCCACCACGTTTATCCCCTCATGTGCAAGCGCATTCAGGATAAATGCAATAACACCCGGAGTCTCCTCAATTTCTTCCTTGCTTTTTATTGTAACCAAATTAAGATTTTTAGTAAGCAGCTTAATCCCCCGCTCCTTCCGCACTTTCTCCAGCTCACTTTCTTCTATAATATACGTAATATACTTTCCGCTCCTCGCATGCGTAATTGCCTTTACTTCCAGCTCTTTTCTGGAAACCACTGCCGCCACTTTAGTTTGTATGGAAATTGAGCTTCCCCGCAGCACATCCAGTATTTTTTCCTCCCCACCAATCTCTTTTTCTGCGAGCTTCCGGGAAGTGCGTATAAGCGCAACCTTTACCGCATCAAACTTATCCTCAGGCAGCTCCAGCTCATATAAGATTAATCGCGCAAGCGCACTATGGTTTATTATCCCATATTTTAGCCCTTCTCTCAGCGATGGCCTGCCCTTTACATAAAGCCATACAAGCTCGCTCAGCTTTTCCATAAGTTATATTTGGAACAAATAGATTATATTTGTAACCTTTGGAGCAGAGAATTTAAATAGCAGGTTCCTTCCCAAAAACTCCCGTGATTCTTATGAACCAGAATGAGAAGGTAATATTGGCCTATTCAGGTGGTCTGGATACTTCATGCATCCTGAAGTGGCTCCTGGATGAAGGCTACGATGTAATTGCGTACATTGCGGATGTGGGCCAGGATGAGGACTTTGAGGCCGCAAAGGAAAAAGCTCTCCGGATTGGCGCTTCCAAAGTTTACATAGAAGATATGAAGGAAGAATTCGTAACCCATTACATATTCCAGGCTCTTAAGGGGAATGCGGTATATGAGGGCAACTATCTCCTTGGCACTGCCCTTGCCCGCCCCCTTATTGCAAAAAAGCAGGTGGAGATTGCACAGAAGGAAGGAGCAAAATACGTTTCCCATGGGGCAACAGGAAAAGGCAACGACCAGGTGCGCTTTGAGTTCACTTATTTTGCCCTGGACCCTTCACTGGAAGTTGTTGCGCCCTGGAAAACCAAGTCCTTCCTTGAGAAGTTCAAGGGAAGAAAGGACCTCCTCGAATATGCAGAGGAAAAAGGAATCCCGGTAACCGCAACCCATGGAAAGAGCTACAGCGAGGACGACAACCTGATGCACATCAGCCACGAGTCCGGAATCCTTGAAGACCCTGCAGCATCCTGCCCGGATAATGTTTATAGCAAGGCAAAGCCCCCAAAAGACGCTCCTGACAAGGAAACCAGGATTAAAATCCACTTCAAGGACGGGCTTCCGGTAAAAGTGAAAAATTTAGAGGATGGGACAGTTGTGGAGAAGCCCCTGGAGCTTTTCCAGTACCTAAACAAGCTTGGCGCAGAAAACGGAATCGGCATGCTTGATATTGTGGAAAACAGATACATTGGGATAAAGTCCCGCGGAATCTACGAGACTCCTGGAGCAACAATACTC
>WJMN01000044.1 GCA_014727925.1 Microcaldota archaeon | reverse complement strand
TTTCGGAGGACAACTCTTACTCTAAATCGGTGATTAATTGGGATCAAGGCCAAGAAAATGGAAAAAGAAAGGGCGCATGCGCTGGAAATGGGTAAAGAAGAAAAGGCGCAGGCTCAAGAAGAAGATGCAGAGAAGGGTAGGCGAGCTCTAGTTCATGTGGCTAATAGCCTCTTGAAGAACTCCGCCCTCCTCCTTGCTACTTTTCTTATGTCAAATTCCAGGGATTTTTCCCTCCCAATCTGAGCCATTTTTTTCCTTTTTTCTGTGGAGAAAGAAAAGAACTGTTCCAACGCATCAGATAGTTGCTTTGGCCCACCTTCGAAAACAACGGCCGTCTTGCCATCAACTATATTCGGGTTTACTTGTGCAACTGCTTTGCTTACCACAACTGGGAGACCCATGGAAAATGCTTCGATAACTACCAAACCCCACCCCTCGTGGAAGGAAGGCAGCACCAAAGCATCCGAAGCATTATACAAATCCTGCAATTTTTTTTCATCCACCCTGCCCAGGAACCTAGCTTTCCCTTCCAATCCCAGGGAAGAAGCCAGTTTTTCCAACTTGTTCTTGTCTGGGCCTTCCCCAACCAGGGTTAGCGTGGACCTTGGATGCATTTTAGAAAAAATGGAAAACGCTTTGATGAGCGTTGGGAGATTCTTCTGCTCCACCATCCTCCCAACAAAAAGCAGATCCTTCGTGCCCTTTTTTCCGGTTTTCCTTGAGTTGTGGCTAAGCGATGCGATATCCGTGCCCACAGGCAAGAAAAACAATTTTGGCTGCGGAACACCCAAGGAATTCAATTTTTCTAGCAGATATGAGGAAACCACTCTTACGGCCTCTGCCCTCATTACGAGAAATTTTCCGATGTGGTTCAAAAAAACATTAGAAAACCGTTCTCCAGCCCAGTATTTGTTTTCAAGCATGTCAGAATGAACGTCTATAACCAGTTTCAGGTTCCTGCGGGTAATGGGCCCGCAGAACAGCTTCAGGAAATAACCGATGGTCCCGGTTAAGAAGGGGTCCTGGCAGGTGATTATCCTTGTCTTGGTCCTCAGCAGGAATTTTGCCCCGTACCAAATCCCAAAAATAAAGAATAAAAGAGGGTTTCCCGGAACTCCAACTATGGAAACGTTCCCCCTAGACACTGCTTTTGGGGAAAGACCAGTTCCCACAGTTGTCAAAAAGAAAATTGAGGTTAAGTGCTCTGAATAATGAGTTAATCTTTTTGAAAGGTCCCCTACGCCCCTATCTGAAAAAACTGAAGGGTCCCTTCCTATCATGAGCAGGTCCATAAAAACACCTTGTTTACTCAGATTTAATAAGATGCCTAGTAGCTAATCAAAAACGTTTTGACAGGCTTGAGTCAATTACGCGCTTGATGTTTTCCGCTTCCCCGGATTTGCTTGAAATGAAGCCAAGCAGTTGTTTCTTTAACTCCCCTGCTTTTGATTCCCGGGTATCAACCAGGTTTTTTTCTTCGGCCGGATCCTTGGAATAGTCAAATAGCTCCTCTTTTCCATTTGAATAAAGGGCATACTTGTACTGGCTGTCCCTGATTATGTCTGCGGCAAAATCAAATTCTTCCTGTTTTTGCTTTGGCACAATCATTTCATTGAATTTTGGCCTTCCCTTTTGCGAAAAAACATATTTCCTTCCCGCAATGTCATCTGAGTTAGTCAATGGTATCCCATCCAGTTTTTTTCTATGCTTCACTCCGACAAATTCCAGGATTGTGGGGAGAATATCAACCAGGGAAACAACCTCTTTCCTTTTCTTTGGCTTTATGCTTTTGGGAAAATAAAGTATCAAAGGAACGTGAAGAAGGGTATCATAGATGCAATGCTCATGCCCTGAAAGGCCATGGTCACCAAGGTTTTCCCCATGATCCGAAGTAATCACGATTATTGTATCATCAAGCAGGGCGTTTTTCCTTAGGAAGTCAACTAATTGCCCGATGGAAGCATCTGCATCCCAAAGGCAGGAATCATAGGCATTGGCTGTTTGCTCCCATTCTTCTCCAGAAATTTCAAATGTCCCCATATTGTATCCAATCAGGGGATGCTCTTTCAGTATCTGTTCCGTTGTAGTCCCAAGGAGTTTCTTTATCCTTTTACGAAACATTCCCTGGCCTATGATTTTCAAGATTTTCTTGTTATCTGCCCCTTTGGGGAGGGGAAATTTCCAGGGCCGGGACTTAGGTATATACGGGTGGTGGGTATCTGCATAGTTTATGAAAACAAAAAAGGGCTTTTTTTCCTTCTTGCTTTTGCTTATTTCCCCGGAAACTTTCCAGAAGATATAATCAGATGCAAAATAACCGCTTCTTATGAAAAGTTTCTTTAATCCAGAGCGAATTTTATTAAGGAAACCTCCTTTCCATTCCTCACCCACCTGATGCTCAACCTGAAACCCCTTTCCCATTCCATTGGATTTGCTTATGTATGGCCCTGGGGACATCAAAATGGTGCGGTATCCTTGTTCGCTAAGCACATCAGCCATGGTGGTATTGTAAGCGGGCAAAGAGATGTTTTTCCCAAGAACCCCATGGTTTTTTGGGTAAAGGCCGGTGAACATGGATGCATGAGAAGGGGGTGTCCACATCCCTGCAGAAAAAGCATTTTCAAACAACCAGCCGTTCTCTGCCAAATGGTCTATGTTGGGGCAGGTTTTCCGCTTATAACCATAACACGAAAGGTGGTCATACCTCAAAGCATCCAAAACGATAAATAAGACGTTTGGTTTCCCAGCATTAGGCATATTAGGTTTTTATGTGCTACATACTTTAAATCTTTTATCTAAAAGAGGTGGGTGAGGAAAATGAAGAGTGTCGAAATACCTGAAGAATTGTATGCTAAAATAGAGAAACGCATAGAGAGTACAGAATTTGGGAGCGTATCAGAATATGTTACAGAAGCCATGAAAGAGCTGATGGCAAAGGTAGAAGGCGGGGAAGAGCTGAGCAAAAAGGAAAAGGAAGAGATATCAAAACGGCTGGCTTCCCTTGGATACATGGATTAGATCTGAATGAAGGTTCTGGTGATAGCCCAGGAAATTGATGAAGAAGGGTCAATTCTGGGTTTCTTTGTTGAATGGGTGCGTAAGCTTTCCCAGCACTTTGAAGAATTAGATGTTGCCTATTTCAAGGGAAACGGGGCCCGGATGCCCAAAAATGTAAACCTGCACAGGATTGAAGGGAACAGAGCAAGCAAAGTACTGAAACTTAACGAATTAATTCTTGGTAAAAAACCGGATAGGGTATTCGTGCATATGTGCCCAGAATTCGTTGTTGCGATTGGCGCCATTTGCAGGGCAAAGGGGATACCAATAATTTTCTGGCGTGCGAGTGGGTGGAAATCTAAAACGCTTGATGCTGCACTGCTGTTTTCAAGCAAGATACTGACTTCCACCCCACAAGGTTTCCCTAAAGAAACTGAAAAGAAAAAGGTGCTATGCCAGGGGATAGACAACAAAAAATACAAGCCCCTAAAAGAGGCATACCTGCTCGATGTTGCCCGCTTATCCGGAGTAAAGCACCATGACGTAATAATCAAATCCGTTGCAAAGTTAAAGAAGGAATATCCTGAACTGGAGTTATGGGTTGCCGGAGGGAAAACAGAAAGTGAACCAAAGTTAAAAGCAGAACTGGTTGAACTTGCAGAAGAAACGGGAATTGGGAACAGTGTAAAGTTCCTTGGAAGTGTGCCTCATAGCAAGATGCCGAACCTCTACTCGAACTGCATCATTTTCATTTCAGCAAGCACAACAGGAAGCCTGGACAAAACAGGGCTGGAAGCGATGGCTTCAGAAAAACCTGTTTTGGTATGCAATAAAGCATTTTCAGAAGTTTTGGAAGGGTACGAGGAGCGTTTGTTTTTCAGGCCAGGGGATGTGGGGGACCTGGCTGAGAAAATGGACTTTTTGCTTAAGGGCAAGCAGGCCAGAAAAAGAATTGGGAAAGAGTTGAGAAAAAGGGTGGATGAAAACCATTCCTTGGATAGCCTAATCAGCAAAATAGCAACAGAGATAAAGACTACCCGCTGAGCAGCTTTTCATACTTTTCTACAAGAGCCTTGGCTTTATTTTCATCTGTGGATTCTGCAAACACCCTGATTACCGGCTCTGTTCCTGAAGGGCGGAAAATCACCCAGGAATCCTCAAAATTAATCCTTACTCCATCCACCCTGATTACTTTCTTTGCATTTTCCGGGATTTGGATTCCT
>WJMN01000043.1 GCA_014727925.1 Microcaldota archaeon | reverse complement strand
CGCGTTATTGTTTCCTTCCTTGGAAACAGCAACATTTTTTGCCTTTCCGCAAAGGGCAGCACACTTCTGGTGAACAGGTGGATAGGACGCAAATCCCGGGTCTTTAAGGAAATTGCAGGATTCGCATTCCTCGCTAATGAATACATTGCTGGGTATTATCATGTAGCAACTTTGCTTCGCCATCTGTTTTTGGGCCTCCAGGTCATCATTTTCCCATGCACTATGGGCCGCATTCCATATTGGAAGCGGATCCAGGGTATAATCACAGTAGGGATTGCTGGCACATTCAATCGGAAGGCCCCCGTTGCTTTTTATCCACCTGCAATAGCCTGGGCACCCCTCCTCCCATATCACTGTTTTCTCAACCTCTTCCTCTATATCATCCAAATCCTTGAACCCAAGAGCTTTCAGCGTCCTGTCTGCAGGAACCTCAGGTGAACAAAGCGCCTCCGATACTATGGACGGATAACCATCATACCTTTCCCAGCAGGAATCGCTCAGCAACTGCCCCGCATACCCATCCTCCTCCATCTGCGCATTTACATCTTCTACAGTATCAAATCTGTTCAGGACAAATCCGTATCCAATATCACAGCCTTCCTTCTTCAGCCCAGCAACCGGGCGGCACTCCTCCGGGCAGGCTCCTGTATCTATCTCCTCCAGCCCTGCAAGCAGAGGGTCGCTCATGTTTGCATAAGGAATACGGAAACACTCCTCAGGCACAATCTCCCTGCACTGGTACTCTGTATAAGTGGAGGAGCATTCCGGGTCAGTGCTGGGGTAGGGGAGAGTCCGGCATCTGGATGGGCATATTTCATCATATTGCCCGCAGGTTTCTATCTCATGGTTGTTAACCGGTGATTCCCAGGAAATAATATCATCGCATGCTTCTGTTTCTATAATATCCGGCTCCCCCTCAACTCCTTCGGGGAGAGGAACTTCCATCTCGATATAAGTGCAGTTCTCCCCTGATACGAACTCCTTTATGCGCTGTATGTGCCCCTCTCCCGTTTCACAATTGAACTTGTTAACAGGGTCGAAGCAGAAACCAGAAGGGTTGAATATTTCGCCTTCCCCACAATCATCTAAGGACGCGGCGGGCTCTCCACAAAGCCCGTCAAAGCATTCGCTGTATGCTCCAGCATTCTCGCACCCTTCAAGGGGAAAAAGCTCCATGACTTCGCTCCTGCTGTAAGGTTCACCTGTCTGCATATCATATGCAACGGGGGGGATTTCCCTGCATGCTGCAGTGCAATAATCTCCTGTAACTTCTCCCCCTGTGGTAGTGGAGCCATGGATTGTATTGTTCAGGGTGAAAAGCGAGAGTGCATACATAAGCGGAAAAACAAGCAGGAACCCTATTCCAAACGACATAAGTAGGCCTCCAAGTTTCCGGGTGATAAAAAAGGAGCGGAAAACAATCCCCACCATAAGGAACATAGGGGCAAGCACAGCAGAAACATGGTTGAGCAAAAACTGCTGCAGCACCAGGGCATCCCTCATTCCCAAAAGGAACTGCATCTGCTGGGTTGCGGTGGTCGCATCAATCATGAAATGCGGAAAAAGCTTGAAGCTTATGGAAAGATACGCAAAAAGCAGATAATTGGTCCCCACAACAAAAGAGAGAGTGCCCAGCTTTCCTGCTTTCACTGCATTATCAAATACATCATCATAAACAGCCATTGTTTTTTCCAGATATTCGTCAAGATATTGTTCAGCAACCACAACCGGGCAGAAGTCAGTGCTGGCTGTACAGTCAAAATCATCAGTTCCCATGATTATGCCATGGGTTACTAATTCCACAAAAACAAGCCCTCCAACCACGAACATCACTATAAGGGCCGTGGATACCGCCTCCCCAAGCTCTACTTCTGCCCATGCACGGAGGCGGGGCATCTGCAGGCCCTCTGAAACTGCAAAGACAATTGCCACCAGGGCCACAGAAATCATCAGAAAGATAATTGAGAAAAGCCTCCATTCTTTTACGACTGCCCCAACTAGGGTATCCGAAGAAGCGGGCTTATATGCTCCATATTCCAGATCTTCCCCCTCTCCAGTAACTACATATTCTGATTCTTCCTGGGCACATCCTGAAAAGAACAAAAGGAAGAAGGCAAACAAGGCAAAAATTACCGGAGTTTCCCTGCTCATGACATCACCCGTGCAACCTTGACCATTGCAGAAGCCCCGGAAATTGAAACCACCATCGCAAGCCCGGGCAAAAATACTGTCTGGAAAAGGTAGGCAGATATGCTGCCCCATCCCCTAAGTGATGTACAAGGCCCAAGGTACCTTTCCTTCCCATCATCACAATAGTTATAATCCACATCCGCAGCAGAAGAGTTAACGGCATAGGCAATGGGAAAGATTATCAGCAGGGAGAAGCAGACTGCAAGCATAACGTTCCCACCGTCACGCACAAAGGGAAGGGCCCTGAGCAATAGCCCAAAGGGAAGGAGGACAGGAAAAACAAAGCTTTGGATGAACATCAGGAGATAATATTGTACTCCTGCGCTCACATAGCCAACCGTAACCAAATCGGAGAGTACTTCATACTGCCTTGCTCCGGCAGTATGGAAGGCGTTGTTGTAAAATATTTCCCCTCCTGTAAGTGGAGTTACATAGCCATATACTCTAGCAGCAGAGAATTTCTGGTTTATTGATTCGCTCAGGAGGCTTCCCAGCATCAGCTTGCCTTCAACCTGTAGCCCATACATATAATCTTGGGCGGTCTGTAGTGGGCCTTTGGAGAGGTCCAGGAAATAACTGAAAAAGTGGCAGGTCCCCTCAAAAAATGAAAGGATGAATACTGCAAGTATCACAGTTATTACTAGCTGGGTAAGCTCATCCTTGCTAAAAACAAGAAGGCGGGGATTGGATGTCACCTTCCCCACCATGTATGAAAGGGCTACTACAACTACTGAAAGCAGTATCGCAGCATAGACAAGGCTCATGCCTGTTTCAAAGGATTCCTGGGCTTCGGGGTCATCCGGAGAAAAGGTGCAGAATCCACCATCAGTTGAATGGAGAAGGGAAAACAGCACCAGCACCAACATCAGCTTTTTCATCTATACAAACCTCGAAATTCCATACAGTACATACTCCCCGCCAAGTGCAGTGGATATTGATTTTGTACCTACAAATGTAACCATTGCAATTATCAAAAGAGAGATTATGGAGAATCCAGTTACTTCGGCAACTGCGGGGAGGAGCACTTCAGGTATCTTATCAAGTCCTGGTGCGCCTCCTGATGCAAGGTCAGCCTGGAAGATACCAAGCATGATCCCCCCCATAGTCAGTTGGATAAATGAAAGCAGCATCGGCCATATCTGTAGGAATGCCTGCGGAAAGGTGGCAGCAAAACAGGCAGCATAACCTATTGTTGAACTTATGCAGAATAACGCTGCGTATAAGAGGGAGAAAACAAATTCTCCTGCATTCATAAGAACCCTCATCCCTGTGCTTTCGCACATTGTCTCTACCATGGAAAGGGCCACATCAAATACCTTCTGGTCAAGCTCCATCTGGTCATAAGTAAATGCAGTGCCCAGCGCCTCATCCTTATAATTCCAGTTTACCGCATCCCCAAACTCATCAACAAACATCAGAGAAAGGGGCAGGACAAGTATTGCCCCAAGGCACAGTGCAATTAAGGTGTTTCCCATCTTCCGGGTAAATGGGAAAATCCGGAATGCAAGGGCTATGGGAAGCAGGAATCCAGGCACCGCCTCCCCAAGATAAACCATGAAAACTTTCAGCAGGCGGAAAGTGAGTATCTGGGTAGTCAGGCTGTTTGCAGCTGATGAAAGCGGCCCCATCAGCACGCTGGCCCCAAAATAAGGGGAACCTCCCTGGCCGAAGTAAAT
>WJMN01000042.1 GCA_014727925.1 Microcaldota archaeon | reverse complement strand
GCTGGCTTTTTTCGCGGAAATTAAGGAACATGGGTTCTTTTTTACCTTCAATGTCTATCAGCACCCAGCGGGTTTCCTCCTCCAGCTTTTTCTTCAATACCGTGTAGATTGTTTCCATGGTTATGGACTTGGAATTGGAACTCTTTACCAGGACTTTTATATCAGAATCTGTTTCCCTCATGGCAGTGATTGTGTTGAAGAATTCCCAGCGGTTCCCAAACTCCACCTTCAGGGCCACCCTGGAGGTTTTGCCCAAAAAAAGAAGCCCTTTTTCAAGGGGTTCTACCCTGTAGCCGTCTGCCTCGCCAATCGCCTTGTACTGGGCCAGCAATGAGCCTGGAAGCCCGGAAACCGGTTTTTTCACTGAAATCAGTTTTTCAAGCAGTGGAAGCACAGTAAATAAACTCAGATAGCTCTTATAAATTTAAGCGCGGAATAATCAGTTATGAAGCTGAAAAAAGAGGAGGGGCAGGACCTCATAAAGGCAGCAAGGGAGGCTATAAATTACTATTTTGAGCACAGGGAGATCCCCTCATTGCTGAAGGGGGTGGACCTGGACAAGTACCAGGAGCCCCGGGGAGTATTCGTTACCCTGAAGCTCAGCGGGCAGCTGAGAGGGTGCATCGGTGTTCCCCTTCCCATGTTCCCGCTTGGAAAAGCGGTCGTAAAAAGCGCAATAGGCGCTGCATTTGAGGATTACCGGTTCCCTCCGCTCTCAAAGGAGGAATTTGAAGAAGCGGAAATAGAGGTGAGCGTGCTCAGCGTACCCGAAAAAATAGAAGTTTCTTCAGAAAGTGAATACCCAGAAAGGATAAAGATTGGGAGGGACGGGCTGATAGTCAAATATGGGGGGCAGACCGGGCTGCTCCTGCCCCAGGTCCCGGTTGAAGAGGGATGGGGGACCAGGGAATACCTTGAGCAGCTCTGCCTGAAAGCGGGGCTCCCAAAGGATGCCTGGAAAAGGCCGGGGGCAGTTATAGAGGCATTCCAGGCACAGATATTCGAGGAAAGAAAATGAAATCACAGATAATAAAGCAGAAAAAAGGGTGTTACCTCCGGCTTCCCGAAGAATTCAGGAACTTCGGGGAGGTGGAGCTTTTCCAGCTACGGGGAGGATATTATCTGCTCTCTGCACCGCTGGAAGGAAAAGCTCCGGCAGCCGCCCAAGCAAAAAAGAAACCTGAACCGGAGGCAGCTCTGCTGGAGAAGCTGGAATCGGTGCCCCTGAATAAGCGGTCGCCTTCCAGGCTGAACAAGATTCTCAAAAATGAGGAGCGGAAGCTGCTTGAAAAAATGCTCAAGGAGGGAAAGGTTTCCTATATCCACAACAAGAAATTCAAGGAAGGAATATATGTTGTGGAGAGGAAGAAAAGAGTGGAACGGGACTCTGATGAGATGGCAAACCGGCTTTTTGCAAATGGCTACATAATCCTGGGGGAAAACAAAGAGGCCCAGAAACTTTCCGAAAGGCTGCTGAAGCAGAAGGGCTCCATACTCGGAGTTAGGGGCTTTGACGGCAAATATTATGTTGTAACCAGCAACTACTTCACCAAAGTTGCAAAAGCGGTTTCCGGCATGGGAGATGAGCTTTCTCCTGAGGAGGTTGCAGAGAAACAGGGGCTTTCAATAGACGGCTGCAAGGCAGTGCTGAAGCTCCTTGCGGAAAAAGGGGAATATGCAGAAAAAAAAGGCGGGATATATGTGAGGGCCTAACCATGATAATCAAGGATGCGATACACGGAAACATCCAGGTGGGTGATTTTGAAAAAAGGGTTATGGACTGCCCGGATTTCCAGCGCCTCCGCAGGATAAAACAGCTGGGAATGACCTACCTTGTTTACCCGGGGGCCACCCATACCCGTTTTGAGCATTCAATAGGTACGATGCAGGTTGCTTCAAGAATATGCGAACAGCTTGGAATTGGTGGGGAAGAAAAGGAAAAGGTCCGGTTATACGGGCTGCTGCATGACCTTGGGCACACTGCCTTCTCCCATGAAAGCGAAAGGGTCCTCCGCCCGTTTTTCGGGAGCCATGAAAAAATAGGTAAGAGAAGGATGGGAGAGGGTGAGATGTGGGATGTGCTTTCAGAAAAATACAGCAAGAAGGAGATTTCCGGGCTGGGTGATGGCCTTGAAAAAGTAGTTGTTGGGGGAGATGTGGGGGCGGACAGGATGGACTACCTGCTGCGGGATGCCCACCATATAGGGGTTGCCTATGGGATGGTGGATGTAGACAGGATTATACATACTCTTATTCTTGAGAATGAACAGCTGGTTGTGGAGAGGAGGGGGCTGGAAGCTGCAGAGTCCCTCCTTGTAGGGAGATTCATGATGTTCTCCACTGTCTATCTCCATAAAACAGTGCGGAGCAGCTCTGCAATGCTCAACCAGGGCCTTAAAACAGCAATAGAGGAAGGTGTTGAGCCCGGGGAACTGCTAGACGGGACAGATGATGAGATACTGCACAAGATGATTGAGAGCGGAAAGGGAGGGGGGTATGCCCGGGCGCTCCTTGAAAGGAAGCTCTACAAGCAGGCCTGCTCTGTTGAGGGTGCTCCGGACAATCCGGACGAATTGTGCAGGGAGCTGTCTTCTAAGTGCAGCTGCGAAATACTCGTAGACCTGCCTCCTGTGCTCTCAAAGCCGCTGGACATAAAAATAAAGACTGGAGAGGGCCTGCTGGAAATACTGGAGATTTCAGACCTTGTGCGCTCATTGTTTATTGCAGAGAAAAACAGGAAGGAAACACTCGTGTTCTGCCCTGAAAAAAACAGGGAACGGGTAGCTTCAGAGGCAAAAAAACTGCTTTAGATAAAATAGCCGGCGATATGGATAAGCAGGACAAGCACGATTGTTCCGATTACAAATGGCTTTGGGTCTATTGACTTCCCGCCCAGGTTTGTAGTGGGAGAAAGGCCCATAATCCCGGCAGAGGACATCGGCATTGAAACGTTGGTTCTTTTGAGGGACATACGGATTAAACTGTTGGAAAGAGCTTAAAAATCTTACATTTTCCCGGAATTCCATAAAAAAACTTAAAAACATTGTAAACGGATTAAGGAGCATGTCGGATATTGAATACAAAGAACTGAAGCCGCTTAAAATAAAGGGGGCCACCACCATTGTGGGGTTTCCCACCACCGGGCTGGTTGGGAGCATTGCAGCATCATACCTCGCAAACAAACTGGATATGGAACTGATGGGATACTTCACCAGCGACAAAATTCCCCCGGTAACTGCAATCCATGATTACAAGCCCCTTCCTCCTCTGCGGGTTTATGCATCCAAAAAGCACAAGCTTGTTGTAATACTTTCTGAGATAGTTACACCTATTTCGCTTTCTAGCAAAGTTGCTGATGCAATTAGGGAAATTGCCAGGAAGCTGAAGTCCCCGCTGATTATTACCCTCGGGGGAATATCCATGCATGAAAAAGAAGGGGAAGTTTATGGGATTTCCACAAGCGAAGAGCTCACTGCCTCTCTGGAGAAAAGAAAGCACATAAAGAGGGTAAAGGAAGGGGCTACTACAGGGGTTGCCGGGCTTTTGCTTACTCCCGGAGTATTCAAGGAGCCGGTCCTCTCCCTGCTTGCAGAAACCCTTGAAGAACAGCCTGACCCCAATGCAGCTGCAAACGTGATTGGGGTTGTTGCAGAGATAACCAAAGTAAAAATAGACACAAAAGAACTGGAAAAAGAGGCAAAAATACTTTCAAAGGCAACAAAAGAGGCGGTCCTGCATTCCAAAAAAGGAAAAAAGGACCACCTTGGGAGAATGTACGGATGACCGCTTTAAGTGCTGGGAGATAATCCCCTTTTTATACTTTTATTTTTCTATAATAGAGAGTCACATAACGGACGGAGCAGGGGCGTGTTTTCTTGAGCGCATGCTCAAGAGAAGCGGATGCTAAGATTTGGTTTCGCTTTTTGCTCCGTAGCAAAAAATTTAGCACGGGTGGCAGAGCTTGGAAAATGCGGGGGGCTTAAGACCCCCTGGCTTAGTGCCTACGCAGGTTCAAATCCTGCCCCGTGCACTTATTCCTCTTTCTCAAACTTTTCCCTGTAAAGCTGGAAGGAGCGCTCTATTGCTTTTATTGCATCATCCTTTCCGAACCATCCAACTACTTCTGTGTGCTTTCCCTTCTCAAGGTCCTTGTACCTTTTGAAGAAATGGGCAACTTCTTCTAGCACAGAAGATGGGAGGTCTGTGAGGCCCTCAACATTTGCAAACTGGGGGTCTGCAGTGGGAACTGTAAGGATTTTGTCGTCTGTGCCTTTTTCGTCCTTCATCCTGAGCATGCCTATGGGCTTTGCCTCTATAACACATCCGGGGACTGTGGGGTATCTTGAATAAACCATTATATCCAGAGGGTCGTCGTCATCGTACCAGCTCTTTGGGAGGAACCCATAATCAACCGGATAGAAAAAGGGGCTGTAGAGAACCCTGTCAAGAACAATTGCCCCTGTGTCCTTGTCATATTCATACTTGTTCCTTGAGCCCATGGGAATCTCTATTATTGCATTTATAAATTCCCCCTCTCCGGGGTAAAGCTTATGGAAAAGTGTATCCTTGTTCATAATTTCTCACCTTTAGAATTGCTGAAATAAATTTGTGGAGTAGTAGTTTTAAGGGTTGTGATGGTCGCAGTGTTCAGCATAATATACATATGTTCACTTTTTTGAACGTGCCCAAAAAATCAGGTCAGAAAAGATAAAAAGAAGAAAAAGAAAGGGGTTGGAGCCCCTTTTTCCTTACTTTGCTCAGTTGCTTGTGAGCTCAGAAAGGAACTGCTCTCCTGCAGCCATGGTGTCCTCTGCGCTGTAACCTGCAACGACAATCTTGTTGCCGAGCTGCTTTACAACAACAGGGGTTGCCTCAAAGTCAACCTCTGAACCAGTGATTGCATCCTTGGTTACAGTGTTGACTGCGTCACCACCGACAGTTACAATTACACCGGTGTCCAGTGCAACGTTGTCAGTGTCGAGGTATACCAGGTTGCTGGTAAGGCTGTAGGGGACGATTGTGTCCACGCTGGGTGCATTGTCAGGCATAATCACTGCAGATACAGTGCTCATGTCCGGTGTGCACGCAGGCTCCTCGCCAGTGCCTGTTCCCATTGTGCATGGGGTAAGCTCCTGGTCAATGGACACAGCCTTTACAGTTACTTCCGTGGTTCCGACTATAGTCTCTTCTCCCTCGTGGAGGGTGAAGGTGCTTGTGTCGGGCTCGGATTCTGCTGCCGCAACTGTGGAGAAAGTCCAGGT
>WJMN01000041.1 GCA_014727925.1 Microcaldota archaeon | reverse complement strand
TTCTTTCTCTCATTTTCATATTCGCTTGGCCTGACTACCCCTTCAGGCTCTCTTCCTTCAACATTAATAAAAATCCGAGAATAGTATCCGCCCCATGCCCAAGCTTTAGTTTCGCCCCAATCAACCTTGGAAGGATTGAGTTTATCCCCTGCCTTTATTTCCGCTCCTTTTTTTAGTTTAAGGTACCCCTTATCCACAAGCCAATCATTTATTGCAAAAGCGCCTTTCATGGGTTTTGCGCCATGATCTGAAACGATTAGGATATATGTGTCCTCTCCAACCAGTTTTAGCAGCCCACCAATCTTTTTGTCCATATAAGAATAATATTCCCTTATCACATTTTCATACTTATTTCCGGGTTCATACTTTGGATGCTCAGGATCCGCATATTTCCAAAAAGCGTGATGAATCCTATCCACTCCAATTTCCACAAACCAGAAAAGCTGCCAAGGCTTAGTTTTCATCAAGTATTCAATTACTTTGAATCTTCTCTCTGCCATTTTGTATAAGTTTTCTAATACTTCCTCCCTGCTTTCAGTACGGAAGACAACATCAAACAAATATTCTTTTCCATCCAGCACTCCATTGATTTCAGATTTAAGTTCTGGAGGATAGGTAAATTCACTTTCCACCCCAGGAGTGATAAAACATGATATGACATTTCCGTTTATTTTTGGAGGAGGGTATGTTGGTGGCAACCCTACCAGAATGCTTTTACCATCTATCATTTCCCATATTTTAGGCCCTCTCATCAATCCTGAAGTTGAGATTTTCATACTATCATAATCTGTTCCGTCCCTCTGCCTGAACCCATAAACCCCGAGTGAGCCTGGCTCTCTCCCGCTTGCCATAACCATCCAAGCTGGGATGGTTATTGCGGGAAAACAGGTCCTCATTTTTCCGTAATAAGAATTATCAAGCATTTTTTTTATATTAGGCAACGAATCCAAGTATCTATCAAATACCAACCTAGGGTCAGCACAATCCAGCCCAATTACAATAACCTTTTTCATCTTCACACCACAAATGGATTTTCGTAACTGTTTATCACTTTGAATACTTCTTCCCTCATCATTCCCTCCGGTTTTTTTCCCTCTGAAAGAGCTGCCCTCATCTTTGTTCCGCTGAAATTCCGGTGGAACTCAGAGGGATGGGGGCAGGTTTTTTCATTTACTATGCCCTCGCATTTATTGCAGTAGAAGAACTTGCGGAAGAACAAAGGCGTAATCCCCAGGTCTGGAAATTCTTCAAATATCTCTTGTGCTTCGTAAGGCCCGTAATAGTTCCCTACCCCGGCGTGGTCCCTCCCTACAATAAAGTGGGTGCAACCGAAGTTCTTTCGTACTATGGCATGGAAAACTGCTTCCCTTGGCCCGGCATACCTCATCCTGGTTTTCAGTATTGACATAACTGCCCGGTCTTTTAGATAGTAGTTCTTTATCAAGGCATCATAGGCATCGAGAATTACGTCATCCCTGAAATCCCCTGGTTTCTTTTTTCCGATAACCGGATTAATGAATATTCCATCCATGAATGTGAGTGCCGCTTTTTGCACGTATTCATGTCCAATGTGCGGAACATTCCTGGTTTGGAAACCCACAACCTGTTTCCACTTCTTTTCTTTGAAAAGAACCCTGGTTTCTTTTGGACTTAAGGCATATTTCCCGAATTCTGTTTTAGGTGTCGAAACTAAGTTTATTTTTCCGCCAAGGAATTGTTCCCCTCCATCCATAAGTCCCCGTACTCCCGGATGTGAGGCATCCTCAGTCTTGAAGATTTTTTTTGCAACTTCCTTTTTTGGGAAGGAATATTTTTCTTCTATATTCATGGTTGCAACTGTTTTTCCCCCAAACTTCAGAGCAACAGTGTCCCCCTCTTTTACATCAAGTTCTCTTGTTTCTGGGAGAACTATTGGAATAGTCCAAGGTAGGTCATTCGGAAGGCGCATTTCATTCAACACAGCTTCTAACTCTTCCTTCCCCATAAATCCTTCAAGCGGGCTAAAAATCCCATATGCAATATTTTCTACTTCTTTCAATACTTCTGAATCAAGCTCTAAATAAGCTAGCTCTTC
The DNA here is from genome assembly GCA_014727925.1 of Microcaldota archaeon. Classification (GTDB taxonomy): domain Archaea; phylum Micrarchaeota; class Micrarchaeia; order Anstonellales; family Bilamarchaeaceae; genus CAIKOA01. The sequence goes on along the minus strand of WJMN01000041.1, from coordinate 12,339 downwards.
CAAATCCTGGGAATTCCTAGCAAATCTTTCTATAATCCTTCCTCCGTGTGCCTGCATTTGACCAACCTATATTCAATCCAAGTAACCAAGGGACCTCAGCCTTAGCTTTATCTTCTCTTCTTCTTCTTTTGTAAAATCCCCAGAATTGTTTGTTTCTGAATTGCTCATTAGTTCCCGTAGTATGTAAGTAACGTAGTCTGAAACCGAAGTAAATCCAGTATCTTTTATATGCTCCTTTACTTTTTCACATAATGGCATAGGTATGGATACTGTTGTGTATTTTTTCCCCTTCAATAGCTCACCTGTAATGATATATAATTAGAATATATTTAAACCCTTGGTTTATCTGCGAAATTTGCACCGTTTGAGAGTTTATCCAACATGCTCTTCTTTATGCGATTGAATAATACCCAATCCTTTTTTGTAGGTATAAATAAATCCTGGATTTTAGTTCCTTTCATTATTTCGTGTTTGTATATCTTCCATTCCCTATACCCCAAGCTGGCAGCCCCCTTTAATACGATGCTCACAGGAGCACTCAGAATCCCCAAAACTGGGGCAGATATAAGGAAAGAAATTGAGAGTATGATGAGCCCCAGGGAGTAACTATAGACAAAGACTTTTTGCAAATCGAGAACATTTAGGAAAGCACGTTGCGCAGAGCCAAAACCCAGCAATACTGTGGTGGCAAGCAGTACTTGGAATATAGGTATTGAGCTTCCATACTCCCCAGGAAACAAATATTCAATGGCTATAGGCACAATGAAAAATGCAATTGCGGCAAGGCCAAGAGAGCTGTAGAAGCCGAGTTTCGCAAAAGAAGTATACATCTGAACTGCCTTCTCCTTGTTTTTAACCCATAATTGGCTCAATAGCGGCAGGGCGACTGTCTCCAAGGAAGAAACGAACTTTGTTATTGGCTCTAACATCCTTCGCGCAACCGAAAAGACCGCTACGTCAACTGTTCCAAAAAAGTAAGAGATAAACCATAATGGAGCCTTATCTGATACATTTTTGATTTGTGTTGCAACAATCAGGTATTTTCCCCTTCCCCACATCGTTTCAAGATATACATCTTTCTTTACTTCCTCCGATTTCCATATTCCTTTAATGAAAGATAAGCTGCTTGGCAAGAACAACAGAAAAATCGCTGAGTTGGCTATGACAAAGGAGAAGATTGCCCCTTCTATGCCCATATCCGCATAGTGGACCAGCACTAGCAATACTGCCAACCGCAGTATTGAAGCCCCACCATTGAGGATTGCAAGGTTCCTGAATTTGGCCTGAGATAGAAATATTTGCCTTTCAGCCCGGAGCATCGTCTCTGTAAGAACCATTAACCCCCCTATTGCAATAATACTTTCAAGGTTTGTTTCTTCCCCTAAAAACAGGTCTGGTAGGCATATGAAAGACAATAAGAATATCCCCCCGAGCCCGAACTGGACCAGTAAATGTGTTTTTAAAAATCTCTTCACGAATCCAAAATTCCTGCCTTCGATATGTTTTGCCAGATCAGTGATTATCACCTTTGAAGTTCCCAAGTCGCTGAACTGGGCCGCGAAATAAACAAAAGACAGGACCAGGATATATGTACCATATTGCTCGGGAGTGAGTGCCCACACAAGGAAGAGGAATGCAGCTATAGAAACCACTAATGTCATGTAATTTGATATGCTCATCACTGCCGTTGATTTCAGGGTCTTTGAAAGCAGGCTCATCCATCTTAAATCTGTCTTCCTTTTTTAATTGTTTACTGAAAACAGATATCCATATAACTTTAGAGAAGGTGTTAGGATGAGGATACTCTATCTTGCTCCGATGCGCGTGCCAGGAGAAAAAGCCCATAGTTTTCAGGCTGTTAAAATGTCGGAGGCCCTTGCTTCTCTGGGCAATTCAGTCGTTTTTTATCATTGGAATTACCGGAAAAAAGAAAGCGACAGTTCCATTGCTTCTTTCTATGGGTTAAAACACCAAAATAATTTAGCATTTAGACAGTTCAATGCTCCGTTTGCCCCTTCAAATATTGTACTTTATCATATTCAAGTATTTTTGTATTTTATTAGCGCAATTCGGAGGTTTCGCTTTTCCGATTTTGACCTAATAGTTACCCGCAATTCGGAATTCTTATTATTCCTTACTTCATTTTTTCTGCCCAAAAATACGAAATTGGTGCATGAATTCCACACAGTCCCCAAAAGCGGAGCAAAGAAATTTTTTATATCTCATTCTAGACCTTCCCTAGCCGTTGCAATCTCAAAACCAATATTCTTATGGCTGGGATCATTGGGTTTTGACTGCGCCCTTCTCCCAGATGCCGCAGATGTAAACAGCATCTCAGCAGCTTCCCCTAAAGAATCTCTAGTTTCTGAACCATGGAAAAAAGTCGGGTATTTCGGAAAAATAGACTTAGAAGGCCATTATTCCTGGAAGGGTGTTGATACATTAGTTGAGGCGTTCACATACAAGGAGCCCCCTAAAAATACAAAGCTATATCTGTTTGGGCAAATTTCCGATGAAGACCAGAAAACTATAATTAGAAAGCTTGGTAAAAAAGTTAAAATAATGGGATATGTCCAGCCTAAGGAAGTAGCATCATATATGAGGTCCATGGACCTTTTGGTAATTCCCAATACTGGAAAATCAAAGATTTCTTCTGAATATACCAGCCCCTTAAAATTTTTTGAGTATCTTGCCAGCGGAAAACCTATTGTTGCTTCAAATTTACCTAGTATTAGGGGGGGTGTTTCACATAGCGGAGTTTATTTTTTTAATCCGGATGATCCAGAAGATTTGGCATTAAAGATTGCAGAGGCAATTAATGGCCCCAGGGAATTTAAGAGGAGTGTTTATTCGTGGGAGAAGCGTGCAGAGGAACTTTTATCCTTTGTGGCTTGATTATCGCATGGCTTCGAACCATTCATATTGTCTAATTCAGCCCGGTCAATCCTATCTTATCTTTTAAATTTCTGTTTATTTTATCCATTGTTATCTTGTTTACATATTCCAGGTCTTTACTGTCTAACTCTTTCCCGAAATTCCCAATCTTCCCGTTTCGAACTTTATATGCATTTTTATTTTTAGGGTTACTAGACTGTAATCTCCAATTGTTAAATTTCCCATCTCTCTCCATTTGCTGCATCTTGTCAAAGCTAGAAAATTTTATGGCTTCTTTTAGTTTTTCCCCATCTATCCTGAAACCTAAGAATCCAATAATGGCACGTAATTCAGAATATGTGTCTTTGTGCAGATTCTCATAAGTTATGGTCATACAATCCTCTCGAGATCCAGATTCTTCCCAAGCTCTATTCATAAAATCTATAATTCTTGGAATGCCCACTTCTTCGTCCCTAATAAATTCGTGTATCTGCCCATCAAAAGTTTTTGACCTGTTTTTGCAATGATGGTATTGTGACACCACCACATCCCGTGGGTCTCTGAATAGCAGAATTTTTTTACAACCCTTCAGTTCTTTTAATCGTTCAAGATTATGTGTGAATCCGATTCGCAGGTTCCTGGGTATTTTTCTATCATTGAGTTCAAGTGTAAAAGGAATTCCATATTCCAGTTCCAAGTATTTGGCCAGAATTGTTCTTAACCAAGTCCTGCCACTTTTTGGAAAAGATAAGACTATTGCATCTATCGGAAAAAGTTTCTTATAAAAAAATGCCTTAATCATATTAAGAATTCTTGTACCATCCCACAATCTTTTCTCTTTGGTTGTTTTCATGGACTTATAACACCCTCCATCAGCTTGTTTGCTTTCCTGTAGGATTCAATTGTTCCAATATCCAGCCAGTATGGCAATTTCGTGCTATACGCCCCGAGTTTTCCCATTTCAGCTAGTTTGGGGAACAGGGAATATTCAACCTTGTCCTTTTCATAGCCAAGCATATCAAGCGCTTCAGGCTCCAACACATAATATCCTGCATTTGCAAGGTTGGAGGGTGCATCCTCTTTTTTTGGCTTTTCAATAAACTTGGAAATCTTGTCGCCATCAAGTTTGGCTATCCCAAACCTTTCCACATCTTCATCTGGGACTTCAAAAAGCGAAACTGTTCCAAAAAAACCATCTTTTTTGTGCATCTCCAGCATTTCACTAAGGTTTATGTCAGTTATGTTGTCACCGTACGCCACCACAACCCTCTCAGACAAACCTTCTTCATTTGCAATGCATTTCAAGTCCCCTCCGGTTTCCCAGCAAAGGGTACTTATCGTTTCTATGGGAACCCCATAATCTACATGGTTGAAGTAGCGCTCTATCAGTTCCTTTTGGTGGGATACCCCCACATAAATACCCTCAAGATCAGGAATGCCCTTAAGATTCTCAATCACATATTCTATTACCGGTTTTCCACCTACGGGCAATAATGGCTTTGGCAGAGCATAAGTCAGAGGTCTCAAGCGAGTCCCCTTTCCACCTGCAAGTATAATCGCTTTCATCAGCAAACACCCCTGAACCATTCAACAGTTCTAGAAAGGCCTTCTTTAAGCTCTACTTTGGGATTCCACCCAGTTTCAGAGATTACTTTGGCTATGTCAGGTTTCCTTTTTATTGGGTCATCCTCAGGAAGTCCCCTGTAATCAATCTCTGAAGAAGAATTGCATGCTTCTTTTACTTGCTCAGCAAGCTGGAGTATAGTGTATTCCCTCGGGTTGCCAAGGTTGTATACCTCTCCTCCTCTTCCTTTTTCCGAAAGCAGCACCAGCCCTTCAACAAGGTCATCTGCATAACAGAAGCTTCGGGTCTGCTCTCCATTCCCATACACACTTATTTTCTCATTCTTTAGTGCTTGGCATATGAAATTAGGGACAACCCTTCCATCCTTTTTGAGCATATTAGGCCCATAGGTATTGAAAATCCTGGCAAGGACTACATCAACTTCGTATTTCGTGTGGTAGTTCATACAAAGGGATTCTGCAAATCGTTTTCCCTCATCGTAGCAGCTCCTTGGGCCTATCGGGTTTACATTCCCCCAGTAAGTTTCAGGCTGCGGATGCAGTTTAGGGTCTCCATAAACTTCAGAAGTTGATGCTTGGACTACTTTCGCATTATACTTCCTCGCATTTTCCAGAACGTTTTTTATTCCGGCCGAGTTGGTTTCAAGGGTCTCCAGGGGATATTTTTGGTAGAATACCGGACTTGCGGGAGAAGCCATGTTGAATACCAGGTCCGCATTCACATCGAACGGTTCTGTTATGTCCTGCTCCAGAAACTCCACGTTGAGCCCGTCAATATTGCTTTTTTTCCCAGTAAGTAGATTGTCCATACACACTACTTCATTTTTTTCTGAGAGTCTTTTGCATAGGTGGCTGCCTATGAATCCAGCTCCCCCAGTAATCAGAATCCTCATAGCGCTATTTAATGATAAATTAGGCATTTAAACCCTTTCTCTGTACAGGTTTTCGATATTTTTGCTTATGCTTTCCCAGGAAAAACGTTTTTTGGCATCCTGCACTGCCTTTTCTGACATTTCCTTCCTTTTGCGGGTTTCGAGCAGGAGCTTTTCCAGATTCATGGCAAGCCCATTTGGGTCATCCGGCTTTACAAGCACGCCATTCTCCCAGTTCTTAATAATATCTGTTATCCCTCCAACAGAAGTGCCAACCGGAACAACTCCACAAGCCATTGCTTCTATAAACACTATTCCAAAGCCTTCATCACGAGAAGGTCTGCAGAACACATCTGCAGCGGTATAGTATTCAGCAAGCTGCTCATGGGGAACAGGCTCAAGGAAACGGATGCCTTCCCCAGCCATTTTCTTAAGTTTTTCTTCTTCGTCCCCCTTCCCAAGTATCAACAATTCTGCTTCTGGGATTTTCTCACGCACCTTTCCAAAAACCTCAATAAGAGTGTCTATGCCATTTTTGGGCGCAAGCCTGGACACGCTCAACACCACTTTCTTCCCTTCAAGCCCAAGCTCTTCCCGCGTGTTCCCTTTCCGGGAAAACTTTTCAGTGTCAACACCATTTGGGATAACTACTACCTCCTTGACCCCTAAATCCTCGGCCTTTCTCTTGAGATCTTTGCTTACTGCATGCACAACATCAGCATTCCTAAGCGTCCAGGAAATAACGGGCTTGAGTATCCCCCCAAATTTCCCGGAGTTTTCCCTGTAGTCTCCCACGTCTCCGCCCTGTATAGTCACTATTGCGCGCTTTCCAGTTAGCTTCTTGAGCATCACTGCAGCAGTTCCTGCAGAAAAGGCCATGGTCCCGTGGTAAACATCCACTTCCTTCCTCCGCTTCCAGCCTTCAATAACTGAAGAAAAAAGATAGCTGAGGAGCTTGAGGTTCTGCACCATCAGCATCGGGATGCGCACAACATCAACGCCCCCGATATTCTCTTTATTCTTGAGCTCCTTGCTGAATTTTCCCGTAACTAGTGTCACCTCATTTTCCTTTGCAAGCCGCTCGCATAATTCCTTTGCGAATATCTCCGCCCCCCCTTCCTTGTTCGGATAATAAAATGCGCAAAGGTGAAGAATTCTCATTACCAGCATACCCCCTCATATTTCTCCCCGCTCTTCCTTTTGAGGAGCTTTCTACCATCAAAGACCTGCTTTCCGGAATAAAGGCTTTCATCCTCAAACTCTTTCCATTCAGTAAGTATAAATACAATTTCCGCATCTGCAGCAGCTTCCTTTGCGCTTGATGGGTACTCAGGTCCGTCCCCAAGAAGCGGCTTTGCGTTTTCTTCCGCTTCCGGGTCGTATGCCTTCACTATGGCACCCTCCTTCACAAGCGCAGGCACAATCCTGAGCGAAGGGGCTTCACGCATATCATCAGTATCAGGCTTGAATGCAAGACCCAGTACCGCAATCTTTTTCCCGGAAAGGCTACCAAGCTTATTTTTTGCAAGCTCAACCAGCTTAAGGGGCTGGTCCTCATTCACCTTCATAACTGCTTCAAGGAGCTTAGGCTCAACACCTCTTACTTTTGCAGTGTGGATAAGGGAATTCACATCCTTGGGGAAGCAGCTTCCACCAAATCCAATCCCCGCATTCAAGAAAGAAGGGGAAAGCCTTGCATCCATCCCCACTCCCTGCATTACATCATAAACATCAATCCCAAGTTCTTTGCAGATATTCCCAATTTCGTTTGCAAATGAAATCTTGGCTGCTAAAAGGGAGTTGCTTGCATACTTAATCATCTCCGCAGTGCGCAAGTTTGTCTCCAGCTTGGGCGCATCCGTGAAGGAGTACAGCTCTTCCAGCTTTTCGTGCACCCATTTTTCCTCTGCACCAAGCACAACACGGTCGGGTGCCATGAAGTCTTCAACAGCTTTTCCCTCCCTCAGGAACTCAGGGTTCATTGCAACACCGAACACCTTTGCCCCTTTGGATTTTAGGATTTCAGCAACCTTTTCCGAAGTTCCCGGAGGCACGGTGCTTTTCACAACAACGATATGCTTTCCCTCTTTTTGCGCAAGCACTTCACCAATTTTGCCTGCAGCGCTTTCAATGTACTTAAGGTCGGTGCTCCCGTCTTCGGAGGAGGGTGTGCCTACGCAAATAAAAGTAATCTCGCTTTCCCGGATTGCGGGGTCTGCATCCAGGGTTGCTTCCAGCCTGGAACCTAGGTTTTTCTTGAGCAGCTCCTCCAGGTCAGGCTCGTAAATTGGGCTTTTCCCAGAATTAATCATTTCAACTTTTTTTGGGTCCAGGTCTATGCACTTTACATTGTTCCCGGTTTCAGCAAGGCAGGTGCCTGTAACAATCCCTACATATCCTGTTCCCATTACAGAAATATTCATCTTACTCCCTTCCTTTCACCCATTCATAATAATTCCTGAGACCTTCATCTATTTTCATTTTAGGCTCCCAGCCAAGCTCCTCCCTTGCCTTGCTCGCATTAGAGAGGGTATCTATAACGTCCCCTGCCTGGTTTTCAGTATAAACAACTTCCGAGCTGCTCCCTGTAATCTGGATTATCTTTTCAGCGAGCTCCTTTACTGAAACCCGGTTCCCGCCTCCGAGGTTGTACGGACCAGTTTTTCCCTTCTCAAGCGCAAGCAGGGTGCCTTCAACAATGTCCCCGACATAAGTGAAATCCCGGGTTTTTGAGCCGTCCCCGTAAATCTCGATTTTTTCGTTCTTCATTGCACGCCTGAAGAACTTGTTTATTGCAAGGTCAGGCCTAACCCTGGGTCCATAAACGGTAAAATATCTCAGCATGGGGATTTCCATCCCATACAATCCCGAGAATACCCTGCACATATGTTCCCCTGCTAATTTGGTAACCCCATATGGGGAAATGGGTTCAGTAGGGTGTTTTTCATCATAGGGCAGATATTTGGTTTTCCCATAGACAGAGGAAGAAGATGCAAACACTATTTTTTTAACTCTGGCTTCCCTTGCAGCAACAAGAACGTTAAGCGTTCCATCAATGTTCACAGAAACAGTTTTCTCAGGATCCTCAACCGAAGCTCTTACTCCTGCTTGCGCTGCTTCATGCACCACGGCACCCACTCCTTCAATTGCATTCTGCACTGTTTCCTTGTTCCGCACATCTCCAGTAATCAACTCGAAATTAAAGTTTTCAAGACATTTCCTGATGTTTTCCTGCTTTAGCTCTGGTGAATAATAATTATCAAAATTGTCCAGAACCTTTACGGAGTGCCCATCTTGCAGCAATCTCTCTGAGAGATGGCTTCCAATAAAGCCTGCACCTCCCGTAACTAGAATTTTCATTGAATATACACTGTATTCTCCCCTTTTAAATATTTATACTTTTGAAGCAGAAACAACCCCCACTATGTCTTCCCCATGAAAAATTCTTTGTTTCTTTTGATCTTTTCATCATTCCAATCCCACCACTTAATCTCCAACAGTTTTTTCTGTTGTTCTCTCCCAAATCTAAATCTGCGTATCTTTCCTGGAACCCCAGTTACAATTGCATAAGGAGGAACGTTTTTTGTGATTACTGCACCAGCACCCAAAACAGCCCCATCACCAATTGTTACTTTTGGCAGTATTATCACCCTGTCCCCCACCCACACATCGTTACCTATCTTCACTGGTCCACTTTTACCTAGTGGTGTGCAGCCAAAATTTTTTTTATAGAATTTTAGGTTGATAGAAGGCAAATCTGTTCGATGATTGGTTGTTATTATTCTCACCCCCTCACCAAATGCACAATATTTTCCTATATCTATTTCATAGTTTCCTTTACACAAAAAATTTCTTTGTATTCTGCTTCCCTTCCCCACACACAGTAAAGGCACATGTGACCTGAATCCTGGACGGATATTCACGTTTTTACTCACCTGTATCTTTGTTGAATTCATTATGTTAAATTTTGTCCAACTCTCTTGTATACTAGTTGTGATTTTTCCAATTAATCTAAAAGGCCATGATACTGCGTTTTTTTTCATACTACCACAAATCCCATATCAATTTGTTTTTGCATCTTTTTTCGCAACCAGAATATATCCCCCACACATTATTTGATCTTCCTTTACATCTTTTCGTATACTCCCATATTGTTCAATATGTTCTGATAAGAAGTCAAGTCTATCCAATATTTGTGCAGTTACCAAGAAGAATGGTTTGAATATCAGATCGCTTCCAAAAGGAAAATGAGTCTGAAATGCAATCCTCTGATGCAGATTTGCGAAGGCCTTTAATATGCCTCCATTTGCCTGCAGCTCAAGTATTCTAAAATCAGAAAATTGGTCCGTTAACCAATATTTTGTGAATCTGTAATAATCTCTGGGAGTTTCGTGCAATGGATACATAAAAGGCACGGTGAGTATTATCGTTCCGCCTTTTTTCAGAACTCTTTTCATTTCATCTATAACCCTCCAAGGTTTTTTTGTATGTTCCAAAACAGCAGTGCACAAAACTAGATCAAAGCTTTCGTTCTTTAGTGTTTCCATGTTCTCTGCATCGCATATTATATCTGCTCCACTTTTTGGATCTATGTCTAAACTAGTGATATTAGGGAAGTATTCTTTGTAGGGGGAATTCGCACTTCCTACATCCAACACATCCCCCCCGTTACTGTATTTCTTCATGATGTCTTTTTGTTTTTTCCTTAGAATTTTTTCCTTCACCCACTTCATCCTCAAACCTCACATTTTACTAGGGAACTAATGGTTCCAGATAGAAGGTGTGCTACACCCGTTTCCAGAAACACCCAATCAATATTTTTGTGTTCTTCCCTTTTAAATCTTTGTAGCTTAAGTTTAATCTGTGGGTGGAATGTACCGCTGGCAGAAACTTTATGATAAAGCAATTCGTGAAATAGCGAAGGAAAAGGTAGTTAGGGACATAGGAGGGGCCACCCCTTTTCAGAAGAACCTCGCCCCGTATAAACCTCTATTTGCAAACTGCGATTACAAGACAGTTGATGTTGACCCCAAATTCAAGCCCGATATCGTAGCAGATATCCACAAGCTTCCTATGGAAGACGAATCAGTGGATGCTATAATTTGCAATTCTGTGCTTGAGCATGTTTCCAATCCCTTCACCGCAATGTCTGAGATTGAACGGGTTCTTAGAAAGGGGGGAAAAATTTTCATGTCAATACCGTATATCTATCCATATCATGCGGGCCATGGATACAGGGATTATTGGCGCTTTAGCAGGGATGGAGTCGTGCTGCTGTTCGAAGGTTTTTCCAAGGTGGAAATCGAGCCGGTAAGGGGCTATTTTGGCTCCCTGGCACATTTCCTTCCCCCGATTACCCATAAAATAGTTGACCCTGTTTTCTCCTGGGTGGACAATAAGCTATCAAGAAAGAATACAGCGTCAGGTTTCAACATCTATGCGGTCAAATAGGTGCAAAGATGGAACTGCTGTTTGTTACTCCGATATACCCCCCTGAAATTGGTGGGCCTGCAACATATTCCAGATACATGTCAGACGAATTGCGCAAAAGAGGCCATAAAGTAAGCATAATCTCATTGGGGGAGCAGCAGGATTCAGCAGAGGTTTCCTTTGTTTCAAGAAAGCAATCCAAGGCAAAGCAGGAATATAAACTCTTCAGGAAAATAATGGAAAAGGGAAAGACTGCAGAAGCAATTCTTGCATTAGATCCGCTTGCTGTGGGCCTGCCCGCACTCACAGCATCAAAATTGCTCAAGAAGAAACTGATTGTGCGCTTTGTGGGGGATGTGCCCTGGGAAAAAGCAAGGAGGGAAGGGAAAACTTCCAAAATGCTTGATGATTTCCTTGCAAATCCGGATGCAAACATAAACCTGCTCAGGCTGGAAAGGATTGTGCTCAATTCTGCGGATAAAGTTGTAGTTCCTTCTAATTACCTGAAGAGTGTTCTTGTAAAATACCATGGAGTTAACCCGGAAAAGGTTGCACTGGTTCCTAATTTTGTACTTGTGCCTGAAGGTCTGGATAAAGAGGAAGCAAGGAAAAAGCACTCGATTGAAGGAAAAGCGATGCTGTTTGTGGGCAGGCTGGTTCCATGGAAAGGGGTGGAAGGGTTGCTAGCGCTTTTCAGGAAGCTAAGGGCGGATGTGCCTGAACTCAAATTCTACATAATCGGGAAAGGGCCGGAGGAAGAGAAGCTCAGGGAACTTGCACCAGGGGGCACAGTTTTCCTTGGGGATTTGGGGCACAGGGAAGTTCTTGAGTACATGGCCGCATCCGACCTCCTTGTGCTGAATTCAACATATGAGGGGCTTTCCCACGTGCTTATAGAAGCTGCAAGGATTGGGGTGCCTGTAGTTTCTTCAGATGCAGGAGGGAACCCGGACGTGGTTTGTGGGGACTCGCTTTTTGCGGTCGGGGACGAGGATCGTTTTTATGGAAAAGCGAGGAAGGCACTTATGGACAAAGAGTTTGCTTCTTTCCTCTCTAGGCAGAATAAGGAAAAAGCTTCGATTTTTGATATTTCTGTTTCAGCAGACCGGCTGATGAACAACCTATGATTTTTTATAGGTCTTTCTGGATATTTCTCCTGATGAAAATCCTAATTACTGGTGGGAGCGGATTCATCGGCTCCAATCTTGCAAACGAATTACTTTTCAGAGGGCATGAAGTAAGATTAGTGGATACTTTGAATAAACCGGCAATAAAATTAGACGGGGTAATTGTTCAGAAGGGGGACATAACTGATAAGGAATTCCTGGAAAAAGCGGTTTCAGGCTGTGAAATTGTTTTCCATGAGGCGGCCTTAATTTCTGTGCCTGATTCATTTAAGAAACCGGAAAAATTCATGGAAGTAAACGTGCAGGGGACAAGGAATGTGCTAGAAGCGTGCAGGAAGCATGATGTGGAAAAGGTAATTCTTGCATCCAGCGCGGCAGTATATGGGGATGAGCCATCCATACCCAAGACTGAGGAATCTCCCGTTCTTCCACAATCTCCCTATGCAGAATCC
>WJMN01000040.1 GCA_014727925.1 Microcaldota archaeon | reverse complement strand
GGTTCCGTGGATCGTATCTCCGCAGTCCAGGGCGAGCAGATTGCCTCCGCTCTCTTCCCTGGCATTATCAATAAGAGATTTGATGCGGGCATAGCCTCCGGCTTTCCTGCAGACCGGGTGGTCTCCTTCCCAGAAAAGTTCGTTATGCAGATTCAGATAGCCGTGAGTATCATTCATCTGGATAATTGTGAGTTCTTTTGCTGCCATCGCATCAACAAACATTGGGAAATGCACAACTTGGTGCAACCAGATAATCTGCTGAAGAATCGGGGGCCGACGCCTCCGGGTTCTCCTGTTCCCCCATAACTACCGTGCTCATACTAAGTTTAAAAAAGTTGGCTATCACTTAAGTGAAACCCGGGACAAAATTAAAAGGCGGCAGATGCTGGAATTTGCATGGCAGGAGAATTTGAGGAAAATGTTTTTTCTGCGTGTGCGCAGATTGAGCGGGGGAGGGTTTCTACTTATATGGATATTGCAAAGGCAATTGGGAGGCCCGGGGCTGCAAGGGCTGTGGGAAACGTTCTAAACAAAAACAGGAAAAAAAGTGTTCCCTGTCACCGGGTTGTGCGCAGCGAGGGAAGGGTTGGGGGGTTTGCCAAGGGGGGAAGGGAAAGGCAGAGGATGCTGGGAAAAGAAGGGATTGAAACCAGGAAAGGGAGGATTGTTGATTTTGGGGGAAGGTTTCGGAGGCTCAGGTGTATTTTTAAATAAACTTGCAGATAATGGTGCAGTGATAAAATGATGGTAAAAGCAAGTCACATTCTGGTTCCCACTGAGCACAAAGCAAAATGGATTTACAAGGAGCTTAAAAAGGGCAGAGACTTTGAGAAACTCGCCAAAGAATACTCTGAATGCCCAAGCAGGATGAAGGGGGGGAATCTGGGTTTCTTTGAGAGGGGGCAGATGACAAAGGAGTTTGAAGATGTTGCATTTTCCTTAAAGGAAGGGGAAATTTCAAAGCCGGTAAAAACAGAGTTTGGGTACCACATCATTAAGTTATTGGAAAAAAAGAAATAGGTTCTTGGTGCTGTTAAACAAGATATATTGCCAGAATAGCAAGTTAACCAAAAGGTGAAAAAATGAAGAAGATGATTTTGCTTAGTTTCCTGTTTGCCGGAATACTGTTGTTTGGATGCACGGCAGAGCATCCTTCAGAGCCTGAAGAGGAGACTAACCAGTCTGATGAGCAGGATGAAGGCCCACAAATGGTGGGAAACGATACGGATGAACACGGATGCAAGGGCTCCGCGGGATACGTATGGTGTGAATCGCTGCAGGAGTGCATACGGCCATGGGAAACTGAATGCCCAAAAACAATTGGAGAAGTTGCACAAGAATTCTGTGGAGAAGAAAATGTAGCAAGTGTTGCTGTGTGCGGTGAGCACATCAGGGTTGTGAGCTCATTAATCGGAGGAGGAACAACGCTCTATAATAAAACAGGTGGAGAAATGGCAACTTGTCCGGTTGTTGCACCTGATGCAATGGGCGAAACCTGCAAGGAATATCTGCTGGAAAACAACTGTGCCGAGCAGAAAATCTGCTGAATTTTTTATTTTTTTCTGAATTCAAGAGCAATAGAGTTTATGCAGTATCTTTTGCCGGTTGGGGGAGGGCCATCCTGGAAAAGATGCCCAAGGTGGCTTCCGCATTTCCTGCAAAAAACCTCCCTGCGCGTCAGGCCAAAAGAAGAATCATCCTTCAAATTAACGCTTGATGAGGAAGCCACATCAAAAAAGCTTGGCCAGCCGGTTCCTGAATCAAACTTGTGCCCGGAGGAAAAAAGCTCATTGCCACAGGCAGCGCACAAATAAACTCCTTTGTTTTTATTGTGGAGTAAGCTCCCTGTGAATGGGGGTTCAGTGCCTTTTTCACGAAGCACATGGTACTGTTCCTTTGAAAGTATTCTTTTCCACTCCTCCTTGGTTTTGTGTATTTTTCCCTGCATTGAATGCAAAAAAACAGAAAAAGGATATAAAGCTTCCAGGAGAACCCGGGCAATATGGCCAGTATATACCAGGAGGCGGAGGCATGAAACTGGGATACCCATGCATAAACAGGGGCATCGGATGCACTGCAAATCATACATTCAGGCTTGCATCTTATTCAGAAGAAAGGATGGTTGAAACAGTGGGAGAAAACCTTGCTTGCCTAGAGAGGATTCTGGATTATAATTTGAAACGGGGGTTCCTTTTTTTCAGGATTAGCTCGGATATTGTGCCTTTTGCTTCTCACCCTGTGTGCAAATTTGGCTGGAAAAAATATTTTGCAAAGGATTTCAGGAAGCTTGGGGATTTTGTCCGGAAGCACAAGATGCGGATTTCCATGCACCCCGACCAGTTCATTCTTCTTAATTCCCCAAAGAGGGATGTGGTGGAGAGGAGCATTGCAGAGCTAGATTACCATTGTGCAATGCTGGATTTGATGGGGCTGGAGACAGATGCAAAGGTGCAGATTCATGTGGGGGGAGTGTATGGGGACAAGGAAAAGGCACTCGGGGGATTTGTGGGAGAATACAGGAAGCTTCCGCTCAGGATACGGAAAAGGCTTGCAATAGAAAACGACCATAGGAGCTATTCTTTGGGAGACTGCATTAAAGTGCATGGGAAAACAGGGATTCCTGTGATTTTTGATTCCTTCCACCATGAGTGCTTAAACAATGGGGAGAGTGTGCGGGAAGGGATGGAAATTGCGGAAAAAACCTGGAAAAAGAGAGACGGGGTGCTCATGCTAGACTACAGCAGCCAGAAAAAAGGGGCAATGAAAGGGAGCCATACAGAGCATATAGATACGGGGCATTTCAGGAAATTCATTAAGGAGAGTGAGGGGCTGGACTTTGACATTATGCTGGAGATTAAGGATAAAGAGAAGAGCGCAAATGCTGCAATAAGGATACTAAAAGAACTTGGCAGGGTATAGGTAAGAGTTCTGTTTCTTTGATCAAAACATTAGTAAGTTTTATATTCAGTACCTGAGTTCCCTGGGCATGCGAAGAATCTTGTTTGCTATTTTGTTTATTGCGGGGTTTGTGTCTTTGGGTTTTGCGGAGGAGGCTGAAGTTTGCGCGGGATGCCAGGAAGCATGTCATGAGATGGGGGGCACATGCCCACAAATGGATTATTACGGGGGAGACGATCATATGCTAGCAGTTATCAGGGGGCAGTGCGCGTTCCAGTGTAAAATTGTAAAGGCAAGGGATGGAAGCTGCCCAAGCGCATCAGAGGTATGGCAGAGCATATGCAGGGATTCTGCCCCTAAAAGCGATAGCGGGGAAAAAATATCTGGTGGGATAGAAGAAGGGGAATCCTGCAAGGCAGTTGGGTGCCCTGATTACTGCGAAGGGAAGACCAGCTATTATGATGGAGAGTGTGGCCCAGATTCTGATGATTGCCTATACCTTAGTGAAGAATGTGAATTCATGTGCGATGAAGCAAGCGGAAGATGCATCCAAAATACCCAAGCGCCGGAAATTGAGATTGAATTGACGCCGCAAAGCGTTGTTGCAAGCCATGAGCAGGAAATAGATATTATGGTGCAGCTCTCAAGAGATGGGACAATTGTGGAAAATGCGGAGGTGTATTTTAGGGTAAGTGACCCAGAATTTACCGGGCTTCTTGGAAATTGGGGATTTCTTGATGTGAAAAAAAGCACGGATACTGGCGGGATTGCAAGCGCAACCCTTGGGCTTCCGAGCATGAAATCAATTGACAGGATTCATTATGAAGAGTTCCCCCTTGAGCTGGAAGTGGAAGTAACCGCCGCAAAACACATAGAAGGAGAAGACTGGTCTGCAAAAAAAACAGCTACTATGCTGGTGGAGAGCCCTGTGCCCAGGATTACCGGGATGAGCATAAGCCCGGACCCTGCACAGGCATATGGGATACATGTGTTGGGAATAGAGGTGGATGATGCGGATGAGGGGGCCAAGAACATCAAGTATACAATAAGGTGCTTTGGGGGGAAGTTGGGCACGCATTCAGGGGAGGCACCGAATTCAGATGAGTACTCACGCGTATTTTATTCGGGAGAAACCAGCGAGAGCATTGAGTGGACCGGGCCATCCCAGGGAATAGACGAGAATGAGCCTGTGGAATTCAGGGAAAACATGGCTAACCTGGAGGGGCTTTCCAAGAACCTTGGGGCCAACAGGTTCGGGGTTGTTGGAGGGGTTTACAAGGCTGCAAACGGGCTGAACGGCAATGCAATGAACCTTGCGCAGGGGTTCCATTCGCTTACAGAATCAGAAAGCTGGAAGGAGAGTGCATACAGGACCCTGGACCTGGGACTTGAGGGCTTCAAGACTTTTGTGGGGGTGTATACGCTTGGGTTCAAGAGCGCGCCAGGTATGCTTGGAAAGCTTTCCAATGATGCAGGGGACTTTGTGGATGCAGGAATAGGGAAGATGCAGGCAAAGCTGAAGGGGCTTGCGCACCAGGCAAGGGCAAATGAGGCAGATACCCGCATTACAGAATATGGGTGCGCTGCAATAGTGGAGGACAGCGATGGCTATGCTGACTGGCATTTCTACCAGTTTGAGCTGGAGTATGAAGGATTTGAATCTGACAAGCAGTATGGAAAGGATGATGAGGTATCTGGGTGAGTGCCATGAAGAAGATTATGATTGCGTTGGTTTTGATTGCGGCTTTGTTTGCTGCTGGAGTTGAAGATGCGGTTGCAGGGTATTATGCTGCAAACAAGAATGAGGATATTGAAGAGTTTATGGAGTATGTAGATACGAGCGGGCGGGAGCAAACTGAGATAGATTATGAGCAGGAGATGGTACTTGCCATATGGGAGGCTTATGATACTGAAGAATACTATATCGAAGGCTTGGAGTATTCAACAGATGCAAGCGGAGAATATGCAATGGCAGGGTATTTGCTTAATGCAACTATTTCCGGTGCGGAGAATTTCAACTATGAACTGGATTACGTGATGCTCCTGCACAAAGTAGGGGGGAACTGGAAGGTAAAATATGTTATGCCTTATGAGGAATATGTAAATATGAGTGAGCAGGCCAGGGGCATTGCGGCAATAGATTACCTTGCAGAGGAAGAGCATAGGCTTGCTTCTGAGCAGGTTGAGGCTGCGGAACCTACCTTTGACGGGATGCCTCCCCAGGACTTGAGCTCAGAGATTGCATCTGCTTCTGGGGGCGGGCAGGAAGGAATTGCTTCAAAGGAGTGCAGCGATACCTGGGACTGTACCTGGGATGAAACTTGTAAGGATGGGGTTTGCGTTCCTGCGCCACAGCAGGGCTGCGGGACCGCATTTGTTCTGCTCGCGCTTGCAGGGGGGGTTTTTGCAGGGGTCAGATGAAAAGGGCACTATTTGTGTTCAGGGGCATATGCACTGCAGATGATTGTGGCCTCTTTCCTTGTAAAATGTTTGTATATTTACTGGAGATGGAAGGGAAAAGTATTTTGCCCTAAAGCTTGTAGACTATGAACCTGCAGTGAACAACGGAAACTGGCAGTGGGTTGCTTCAACAGGCTGCAGTGCGCAGCCTTACTTCAGAATATTTAACCCTGAAAGCCAGAGGAAAGAATATGGCCCTGGGAACACTTATGTGGAAAAATGGCTGGAGGTACATGGTGGGAAGATTATCCACAGCAGATAGTAGACCATAAAAAAAGAAGCAGAAAAAACAAAAAAAGAATATAAAAAATGAACTACTCCTTTACTGCGAAGTAGATCATATAGAGTGCAGCAAGCCCTACAACAATGTATACAATCTGGGCAAGCATGGGTATGGAACCCAAAATCAACTGCACCAAGTCAAGGTTCAGCAACCCGACCAGGCCCCAGTTAAGGCCGCCTATAATGACCAAAGCCAGGGCCAGCATATCTAACGTAGATGCATTTTTCATATGGTCACCTTTATTGCACCTCAAAAGCAGAATTTAAAAAGATTGTGGTAGGGAGGAGCGTTTATTGACGGATGTTATTTAGATGGGTTTTTACATTCATACAGAAATGGCGGGCCTAATTAATTACTGAAAGCAACCGTGAATATATGTTCTCGCAGTTTAGTATGCTCTGCCTGTCCACGTATTCATTTGCAGCATGGTAGTTGCGGGCAACCGGACCATAACTTATAAGCGGGCACATCTGGGCCATAACATTATCGTCTGCAACAGATTCCCCATGTGACCAAGAGGCTTTTCCAACCACTTCATGCACAACTGCCCTGAGAGCATGCACTTCAGGATTTTCCGGGGAAGTGTAAAAAGGCATGTTATAGGGAAGGCCCCGGTCAAAAACAGAAACTCTGCAATCCCCGTATACATCCCTTAGAAATGAAGCAAGGCGAGAGCGCTCACTCTCATCCGTCTGGCCGGTCACCAGGTGCATATCTATCTGGAAGGTAGCGGACTCTGGCAGGGAAAGAGACGTATTTGCACCGAAAATCTCACGAACAAAAAGCTCCTGATCACCTATCTCTGTGTTCTTCTTTGAGGGAAATTTGTTGAGGGAACATACTAATTCCGCTGCCTTCTCTATTGCATTTACCCCTCTGTCTAGATGGGCTGCATGTGACGAAACCCCCTCCACTTTTACTTCATAAACTGCGCGTCCCCTTCTGCCAAGAAGGATGCTGCCTTCCTGGTTGCCATGTTCAGCGGGCTCTGCAGAAACCATCAGCTTTATGCCCTGGAATAAATCAGAATGGGAAGAGAGGAGGTGGGAGCCCGCAGAATTGTTCTCTTCGTCGCTTGTTAGCACAACCATCGCAGGCGCATCACTTCGTTCAAGCGCAGAAAGGAATGCTGCAATTCCGCCCTTCATGTCCCCGGCTCCGAGGCCATAAAGCTTTCCTTCCTTTTCAACAAGCTCATATGGGTCGGTGTCCCAGGAGCCATAAACAGGGACCGTATCCATGTGCCCGAAAAAAGCGAGAGAAGGGTTTTCTCCGCGAGAGGCAACAAGGACCGGGCGGCTTCCTGGGAGCTCAAACTGCCTTACAGAAAAACCGAGCTCAGTCAGCTTGCCCCTGCAATATGCACCCATCTTCTGCTCATTGGGGAAAGTGGAGGGTATTGAAACCAGATCAGAAAGGAGTTCGATTGCGCCCATCCTCATGCACCCTGGAAATGGACCACATTAAGGTTTTCATGGTCCCCCAGCTCTTCAACATCACGCACCGCATTTATAACACAATGCTTGTTGAGGAATCCGCATACTTTGCCTCCTGCGAGAATTGCTCCGCGTGCCGCTGCAGGGTGGGAGGCGCGGGTTTCTGCATACCTTATCGTGGAACTGGGGCCAAGGTCGCGCTCAGAAGTTGAAAGAAACATCTCAATCATGTGGGAATACAGGCGGTTGCCGCGGTGGGCAGCGCTTGTTGCGGCCTCGCTTACCTCTACCATGTCAAGGCGGCCGAGACCTTCAACAGAAAAATCTGCATGCTCTGCGGCAAGCGCTGCAACCACTCTTCCGCCATGGGTTGAAACAAGAGTTGGGGTGGTTTCAACCATAGAAGAAACTGCCTTTTCATCCAGGTCAGTAAGATAGGCTGTAAAAATGTTGCTGTAAAGCTCAACCAGCTGGGAAACATCCTCCTTTCCCGCAAGGCGGATTGAATACTTTGAATCAAGCGGGCGGTGGGAAAGATTATGTGAAGCGCGGGCCGCTTCCCTCTTCTCCTGTGAAATGATGGAACTCCTGCTCATGCGGGAGGGGGAATTCATTCCAAGGTAGAGGAGCATGAAATCGCTTCCCCCGCTGGTAAATGGAATAAGGCCCTCAAAACTGTTTATTCTTCCGTCTTCCTGGCCAGTCGTGCCGAACTCCTGTAGAAAAGATGCAAGGGCCCTCCCTTCCCGGCTCCTGCCGAGGGAGTGGAAAGAAGGGAGGAAAACCCTCACAGTTGAGCGTGAAGCACCCCCGGAAGATGCCATGGCCCTTGCGCTGTCTAGGACATCTATGAGCTGGTTTGTCCTGGTAATCAGCTGGGGAATTATGCCCTTTACCCTGCTGCTTAAGTTGTCAAGCATAAGGCCTGCAGAGCCTATGGACGGGCACCCGCCCCTATTGCCGCTTCTGTGGAAAAGCCTCTCCCTTGCAGGAGGAATTCTGTGAATAGCTCTCATTCCCATCGATATTGTTTAAAACTTTACTTATATTATAAATAAACTAACAAAATATAACAAAAATAATATAATGGTGTTAAATATGAGCATATCACAGACTGTAGAGGAAATCGTGCAGGAACAGCCCATGCTCCTCTGGGGGGTGGAGACAGGGGTGCTAAATTACTCAGCGGCTGCAGAATACATACGCCCCTCGGTGGAACGGCGCCTCAAGAAAAAAGTGAGCACAGAGAGCATACTGATGGGGTTGAGGAGGATGCATCTTGTTCATGCAAAAGAAGTGGGAAAAGAGCTTTATGCTGCAATAGGAGGATGCAAATACAGCATAGAAAATGGATTTACAGACATAATAATAGACTATACTATGGATGACCTCCAGAAAATATCAAAACTTGCAGAAACCGCGGAAAAAGGAGAAAATGTTTCCATAATCATGGGTTTCAAATATGCTTCAATAATCACCGACTCGGCCGAACTGGCCCGAAACATAGAAGAATCAGGAATAAAGGTGCTGGACAGAATAGATAACCTGGCCATATTCAGGATAAAGCTTCCGAAAAATGCGGTTGAAACTCCTGGAGTCATATCAATTTTCACCTCGGAATTTGCAAAAAAAGGGGTGAATATAATAGAGCTGGAGTCATCGTACCTGGAAATAGGCTATGTAATAGCAGAGGAGGAAATTGAAAAGGCCCTGGACGCGTTCCATTTCCTGAAAAACCGCAAGAAATTATAAATGTTCTAGATGGGATAGGGTTGGTGGGGAAAATGAAAAGCCATACAGAGCACCTGTGGTTTGAAACAGAAGAAAAGATAGAGTTTGTGCGTATTACGGACAAAGTCCAGGAGGTTCTTGAGGAATCCGGAATAAAAGAGGGTCTGGTTCTTGTGAACCCAATGCACATAACCTCTGCAGTAATTGTAAACGACAATGAAGGTGGGCTCATACAAGATTACATTGAGAACCTGCAAAGGCTTGTACCTTACGATGCAGAATACCGCCATAACGTGGGCGAGGGCAATGCTGCAGCCCACATATGGAGACAGCTTATGGCACACCAGGTGGTACTTCCTGTTACAGAAGGAAAGCTGGATTTTGGGCCCTGGGAACAGGTATTCTACTGCGAATTTGACGGGAAAAGGAGAAAGAGGGTTCTGGTAAAAGTCATTGGAGAATGATCGTTTGGAGTTGCCTTTAAGGCGGGCTGGCAGAGGCTACTCATAATCAATATGGACAAATGCCCTTGAAACAATGGGTAGCTCCTCTATTTTCTTCTGGACCTTTTCTCCTGTGTCATGTGCCCTCTGGGCATTGGTTTTTTTGCTAAGGACGATGCCTACCTCTACATGTGCCTTGTCTCCAACGTAATGGGAACGGAGGAGGGGGATTCTCTTTATTCCCTTCACAGATGCTGCTGCATCCCACATCTCTGCAAGGTGCTCCGGGTCAGGGGAAGCACCCATCAGGTAATTTATGTTCTTGCGGGCGATGAGGTAGCCGGAATATAGTATGTATATGGCAATGAATACTGCTGCAGCATCATCTAGCAGAGGCTGGCCGAAATAAACCCCTGCTATGCCAATAAGCACTATTGAAGAGGCAAAAATATCATTCCTTGAATCAATAGCCATTGCCTCAAGCGTTGAACTGCCCGAGGAATCTGCTTTCTCCCTGAGATAGAAATAGGCGAATACCTTTACGATTATTGAAACAACAACTATTGCAAAAACAAGGGGGGAGACCATTGCGGCGGGGGCGCCAAAAACAAGATTGTCTGCTGCTGCCCTGAGTATCTCAAATGCAAGAATGCCTGTGAAAATTGCAATTATGAGGGCGGAGAGGGGTTCTGCGCGCCGGTGGCCAAAGGGGTGATCTGCATCCGGCCCCTGCCTCGCAACCCGGATTGAGAAGAAGCCTAGCAGGTAGGAAAGCATATCAAGAAAAGAATTGAATGCATCGGAAAGGATTGCCAGGCTTCCTGAAAGGATGCCTGCAAAAAGCTTTATGAAGAAAAGGAATAGGTTTATCAAAAAGGCAATAAGGCCTGCGCACCCAGAATCCTTTACTTCCATGGTGGGGATTCCCAGGACCATCTTTTAAAAACATATGTAAAGTAAATGATAGATAATTATCCTTTTGAGTTTAGAGGATATCAAAGCAGGAGCCGAAGCAAGATGGTGTTTTTTGACAACCTTGAACTGCCAGGTTCAAGAGAAGAAAGCGAAGCTTTCTCAAATTTTTGCTTCGGGATAATCCTGCAATAATCAATTGACGCAGGGGTGGCGGAGTTTGGTCAAACGCGCTAGATTGAGGGTCTAGTGGCTTAGTGCCTGCGAGGGTTCGAATCCCTTCCCCTGCAATTTATTTGTTTCAAAACCAGATCTGAAATAAGGTTATTAATTTTGCCTTCCTAGGAAAAAACATGGTGAAGCGCGCCAGGAAGAAAGGGCTTCCTCCCGGCACAATTGTGCATACCGGAAAGGCAAAAGGGAGAAAGGTAAAGATTTCTGTAATTGATTACGATGCAAAGGGCATGACTGAAGAAAAAATCGGGGAAGTGGCGGAATGCTATAAGTTCAAAGGAAATAAACATACTACCTGGATAAATGTGGATGGGGTGCACGATGTAAAACTCCTTGAAGAACTTGGGGGGCATTTTGGGGTGCACCCCCTGGTGCTGGAGGACATTGCAAATACTGAGCAAAGGCCCAAAGTGGAGGATTTTGAAAAATACCTGTTTCTTGTGGCAAGAATGTTTTACCCTGGGCAGGAAGAAGGCGAAATTGAATCAGAGCAGATAAGCTTTATCCTGGGAAAGGGGGTTGTGATATCGTTCCAGGAAAGCAAGGGCGATGTATTTGAGCTGGTAAGGAAAAGGCTGCGCAGCAGGAAGGGGCGTATAAGGAGACTCGGGCCGGATTACTTGCTCTATGCACTGCTTGATGCTATTGTAGACAACTATTTTGTAGTTCTGGAGGAATTCGGGGGAGAGATTGAAAAACTGGAAGGGGAGTTAGTAGGGGAGCCGAGCAAGAAAACCCTGAAGAGAATACATTCGCTGAAGAGAGACATGATTTACCTGAGGAAGGGGATCTGGCCCCTTAGGGAAGTAATCAGCATGCTCAGCCGGGGAGATTACAGGCTGGTGAAAAAAGAAACAATCAGGTACCTGCGCGACATATATGACCATACGATACAGGTAATAGACACAGTTGAAACCTACCGGGAAATCCTTTCAGGGATGGTGGAAGTTTACCTATCTAGTATGAGCAACAAAATGAACGAAATAATGAAGGTGCTCACAATTATTGCAACAATTTTCATACCGCTCACATTCATTACTGGAATTTATGGGATGAACTTTGCCCATATGCCTGAAACTGGATGGGTGCACGGGTATCCATTTGCGCTGGGGCTCATGCTGCTTGTTGCACTGGTTATGTTTCTGTATTTCAGGAGCAGGAAGTGGATATAATGAGGAAATTTCCCAAGCCCAGGGTTTTTGCGAGCAGATGCCTGGGACTTGCAAAATGCAGATACAATGGAGTCACCATAAAGAATAGCGTGGTGAATGCGCTTGGGGAGCATGTGGAATTTGTAACTGTCTGCCCTGAAGTGGAAATTGGGCTTGGAGTCCCAAGGGAGCCCATAAAGATTGTGAGCAAGGCGGGGAAGCGGAAGCTGGTGCAGCCTGCAACCGGGCTGGATGTTTCGGGGAAAATGGAGGAATTTTCTGAGGGGTATTTGGGAAAGCTGGGGGAGGTAGACGGGTTTATTTTGAAGGGAAGGTCTCCTTCCTGCGGGCTTTTTGATGTAAAAGAATACTCCGGAGTTGAAAGGGGGACTAGCAGGGGGAAGAACTTCAGCGGGTTCTTTGGGAAAAAAGTTATGGGGATGTGCCCGAATACGCCCTGGGAAGATGAGGGAAGGCTGTTGAATGGGGAGATAAGGGGTTGCTTTTTCAAGAAGATTTTCACGCTTGCAAGGTTCAGGGAAATGAAACAAAAGAGGAAAATGAAGGATTTGGCAGAATTCCATGAGAAGCACAAATTGCTGCTGCTGGCTTTCGGGCAGGAAGGGATGGGGAAACTGGGAGGGGTTGCTGCAAACAGGAAGAAACTGGGCTTTGAAGAGGCTGCAAAAGAGTATGAGATGGAGATGAGGAGGTTGTTCAGGAACGGGATTTGCAAGAAATCCGCAGCCAATTCACTAATGCATGCATTCGGATACTTCAAGAAAGGGCTTGGAAGGGAGGAGAAGAAATTCTTCCTGCAGACACTGGAGGAATACATGAATGGGAAGGTGCTGATTAGTGCGCCAAGGAGCTTAATCTGGTCCTGGGTGCTGAGATTCGATGAAGAATACCTGAGGGAGCAGGTGTTTTTTGAGCCTTATCCAAAAGAGCTTGTAATGGCAGAAAATAGGGTTTATATGGGATAGAAACCCGGGGAGTGCAATATATTTATAATACTTATCTGTGTTTTTGCAGCAGGAGGTAAT
>WJMN01000039.1 GCA_014727925.1 Microcaldota archaeon | reverse complement strand
CTCTTTAGTCGCAAACCCAAACATGATTCCCTGGTCCCCTGCACCCTGCTCCTGCTCTCCGGATTCGTCTACTCCCTGGGCAATATCCGGGGACTGGGGAATAATAGAGGAAAGGACACCCACGCTGCGGTGGTCAAAATGGTATTCGGGTTTTGTATATCCGATTCCTTCAACTGTGTCCCGCACAACCTTCTGCACATCAGCGTAACCCTGGGTGGTAACCTCCCCAAAAGCCAGAACAAGGCCGGAAGCGGCTGCAGTCTCTGCAGCAACCCTGGAACTTTTATCCTGGGCAAGCAGGCTGTCTAGGATTGCATCCGAAATCTGGTCGCAGACCTTGTCCGGATGCCCTTCAGTAACCGATTCTGAGCTAAACAGGTAATTTCTTGAAGACATGGGGAAACCTCTCTTTTGGGAAAAGTTTATTCGGAACTTTATAAAAAGCTTGGTGAGGGAATTATCCCAATGGGGAGGAAACTGCCAATCCTGGAAATACTGATTGCATTACTCATAGGGGCAATGGTGCTGCTGCTCAGCGACCAGATTGCAACTCTGGGGAACTGGGGATATATAGGCGCATTCTTCATTTCCATAATGGGCTCTGCAACAATACTGATTCCTGTGCCTAGCTGGGCAGTAATCGTGGGGCTTGCAAAAACACTAAACCCGCTTACCCTGGGGATTGTTGCGGGCCTGGGCTCGGCAATTGGGGAACTCACCGCATACCTGTTCGGAAACGGGATGGGGAGGCTTATTGAAAAAAGAAAAGATTTCCAGGACCAGAAGGAATGGATACAGAAGAATGATTTCTGGTCTATTTTCGTGCTCTCATTTCTCCCAAACCCCCTGTTCGATATTGCAGGCCTTGCCGCGGGGGCAGCAAAGGTGCACTGGCTCAGGTTCGTCGGGATTTGCGCAGTGGGGAGAGTGCTGAGGTTTATCCTTTTCGGGTACGCAGGGTACGCCCTGTTCAACGGGCTCTAAAGAAGGTAAAAAAACAGGGAGCAGGCAAGGGGGATTGTAAGGTTATCATCTATCCCCAGGGGAAAGGATTCAACAAGGGCAGCAAAAAGGGCCAGGGGAACTGCATTCCACCCTATGAAGAAAAAGCTCAGCAGGGAAAGGGCAAAGAATGCGAGGGTGCCCTCCAGGGTTTTCCTGGGGTTGTAGAAAAGCGGTCTTCTCCCCATAGAGCCAAAAATTGTAGAGGCAGAGTCCCCAAATGCAAAAACGATTACCCCTGCTGAAAGCGAATAAACATCTCTAATTAGGAGGCAGAGAATCAGCAGCCCTACCACATACCAGGCCGAGCCATATCCTGGAAGGAAAGCATCTTTTCTCTCAAACTGCTCCACGAACCAGGTGGCAATAGGAACATTTATTCCCCTCACAACCAGGTTTATCAGGAGAAAGCCCACAAAAAGAACTCCTGAAAGAAAATAAATGGTCTTGCTCCTTCCGAAGCCAAGCAGCACAAAGAGAAGGCATATGCCCATGAGTATGTGGAAAACCTGCCTGTTTATCTCACGCAAAGTATCTACCCCACAGGCTATCTGTTATGTGATATGCAATTGGCGCAAGCACAAGAGACCCGGCAATATCTGCAAAAGTATGCACTCCAAGAAAAAGGCGGGTATATGCAATCAGCAATGCAAAAAGCCAGAAAGCCGGGAAAGATTTTTTGTCCAGGAATGCAATCATCACAAGAAAGGCAACTGCGGCATGGCCGCTGGGAAATGAATGCCCCAGATAGGGAAGGGCGGGGCAGCCGTATTCGGAAACACCCGCTGCGCAGGGGCGCTCAACCGCAAACAGGTTTTTCAGCCCCAGCACCAGCAGAGAAACTACAACCACCCCGAGAATTATTTTTTTGCGCTTTTCCGGCCGCCTCTCGGCAAGAAGTACCAGGGTTCCAAGAACAAGGAAAAATACCAGCTCATTGCCCAGGAGGAGCGCAAGTTCGGCAAACAAGGACGGCAACATCATTAATCACAACCCGGCAATGCCCGAGAACAGATAAAAGAGTATGGTGCTGGCAAGGGAAAGGCCTGCAAAATAAAGCATTCCTGAGGAAGTGCTGGCTTCTGTTTCCCCAATAAAGCTGGATGCAAGAAATGAATAGATTATCAGGTAGGCGGGAATAACTGAGCCGGCTGTTTCAATTATCCCTCCCATTCCGCCTAGGGAGGTGGAAATTCCGGAAATAAGGGAGAGAGAGTTGCCCAGCACCAGGGGAAGAATCAGCGCCCCGAAAATGAGGGTATACTTCTGCATGGAGAGCGCATTCCTCCTCTCTCCTCTGAGCTCAAAAAGGCGGAAGATGTCCTCTGCCATGAGGCTGAGGTAAGCGCCGGTGTCCACACCTGCCTCCACAAGGTAGGTGAAAAATGTTGAAACCCTTTTCAGGATGGGAGAAGAATTCCTTTTCCAGAGGTCATCTAGGACCCTGGAGGGCTTTATGTTGGCCCTCAGCTGCTTGAGGGAAATGGAAAGCTCCCTGGAAAGCTGGGGGTTTGAGGAGCGGGCCATTGTTGAAAAAAGCGAATCAATCCTGCCTATTTTGGAATTGCCTGAAACAGAGAGTAGGGCATCAGGAATTCCCTTTTCCACCGCCTCACGGTATTTTTCTCTCTTGTAGTGGGGATAATAATAGGCAACTGCCGCCCCAAGGAGCAGGAGGAGAACCAGGAGCACCAGCAGGGGG
>WJMN01000038.1 GCA_014727925.1 Microcaldota archaeon | reverse complement strand
TACAAGCGACATAGGCATATCAATAGGGGGCTCCAACAACACCCTGATAAATAATTCAAGGATATACAATAATACAAATTATGGGGTGTACAACGCCAATTCAAACTACACCAACTCTTCAAACAATAACATAACTGAAAACGGAATAAATGGGTTCTATCTGGATGCAAACAGCCAGGACAATACTTTATACAACACATACGTGTGCTTTAACGGCCAGGATATAAGCAATGCAAGCCCCCAGACAAGCGGTGAGATAGATACCTGCGATACCTGGAACAACTGGGCGGAAAACGGCCATCCCGGATGCACTTTCCGCTGCACAGACATGTGGCACACAATCTATGGAAACACAAGCGGAAACCTTGTGCTTGGCCAGGAAGCAGACACCCAGTTTGAGTATGTCTGGGCAGCAACTGGCTACAATGTTTATGCAGTCAACAACATAAACGCCCCAACAGTCTCATGGTATTCGCTAATTGCCCTGGGCAGGAACGAGAGCATACAGAACTCCACAGATGATTTCACAGAGATGGATACCTTGCTTGCAACCTCTGCATATCCCGATGATGTTAATGCAACATACTCATATGATGGCTCTAACCCCAAGTGGACTATGGACAGGAGCATTTACCAGCAGTCTGTAGAGCATGTTCCGATTGCCAATTCAACCAACTATTCTGCATTCGTGACTGGAATACTCTGGGACAATTCCACGGATACTGATTACCAGTTCAGCCTGACCGACAATGAGAGCCTTGTGCTGGTTTCACCGGTTAACAGCAGTGCAGTTGGGGCATATGGAGATTACGATTATGAGATGAGGATTCCGGGAACGTTTGATACATATGTGTCCGGCTCTTCAAACGTGGCAATTTACCTGGAGCTTATTTAGGAAACAGTGTTTCCGGAAGCTCTGCAACCGAGCCAAGCACGAACGAGGGGTTAAGCCCGTACTTTTCAATATCCTCTCTTTTGGATACCCCGCTCAACACGAAGCAGGACTTGAGCCCCTCCTGCTTTGCCATTAAGATGTCGGTTTCCAGCCGGTCCCCGACCATCAGGGTTTCTGCTTTGTCTAGCTTATGCTCTTTTATGATTATATCCAGCAGATAAGGCTGCGGCTTGCCTATTATGGTGGGTTTCCTTCCCGTGCTTTTTTCAAGGGCCGCAGTAATCGCACCCGCACCAGGCTTAAGCACACCGTTTTCCACAGGATAGCTTGCATCTTCATTGGATGCAAGAAAAATGGCCCCCCCGATTATTGCCTGGAATGCGGCAACCAGTTTTTCATAGCTAAGGTGCACGTCCAGGCTTGCAACCACCACCTCAGCTTTATTGCTGTTGTCAATTGTGATGCTGTTTTTTTCAAGTTCCTTCTGCATCCCCCTGCTGAAAGTAAATGTTCTTTTTCCAGGGAAATTCTCGCTTATGTATCTTGCAGTCCCGTATGAGCTGGAATACATCTCATCCAGATGAGCCTCAAACCCAACCCCCCTGAGGCGCTCCACAAAGAATTCCCTGGGGTGCTCCCCATTGTTTGTAAGGAAGAAGATGCGGAAACCTCTCTTCCTGAGTTCTGCAAGCGTTTTTGCAGCCCCGGGAATTGGGGTTTTCCCACGATGCAGTACCCCATCCATGTCAAATATTATGTTTTTAATCTGCATAAGGAGGTTAGAAACACATACTTATTTATTCCAAAGCTCCCAATCCAGGTTATGCACAAAGTTGCCTGCCTTTTTTCGGGCGGAAAGGACAGCGTTTTTGGGGCATTCTGGGCGCTTTACAATGGATGGGACCCAATACTGGTCACGGTGTTCCCTGAGCCCTACTCAATGATGTTCCACCACCCCAATGCAGCCTGGACCAAACTGCAGGCAGAAGCGATGGGGCTTGAGCAAGTAACCTTCAAAGCAGGAAAAGAGGGAGAATTGGAAAAGCTCCAGGATGTCCTCGCATCCCTGGGCATAAAAGGCATAATTACAGGTGCAATTGCAAGCGAATACCAAAAACAGAGAATAGACAAAATCGGGCATGAGCTTGGAATCCCCACATATTCCCCGCTCTGGCACAAGGAGCCTGTTCTTGCGGAGGAATTGAAGCATTTTGAAATTTACATTACTGCAGTTTCCGCAGAAGGCCTGGGGCCGGAGCTACTTGGGAAAAGCTTCCAGGATTTGGGGAAAGTGAGAAATATACACCCGCTCCTGGAAGGCGGAGAAGGCGAAACCTTTGTTGCGGATGCACCCTTCTTCAAAAAAAGAATCCAAATAACTGAATGGGAAAAGGAGTGGGATGGGGTGCGCGGAGTGGCACACATAAAAGATGCAAAGCTGGTGAATAAAAAATGACAAATTGGCTGTTATATAGGGGAGATGAGTTCAATGCGAATTTCTTTTACCAGTCCGGTGTGGATGTGGACCACTCTTTCCTGCTGGTAAGCAGGGAGCAACGGGCCCTCCTGGTGCCTGAGATGAACAAGGAGTATGCCGAATCCCTTTTCAACGGGGAGGTGCTTTCCTATGGAAAAAAACCAATGGAATCGATTTCCAAAACCCTGAAAAAATCCGAAACGCTTGGCCTGGATTTCCGCTCCCTTCCGGCTTCAATTTATGCAAGGCTTTCAAGCCAATACAAAAAAACAAAAGACATATCAGAAGAACTTGCAGAAGAAAGGAGCCTGAAGGGAAAAAAGGAGCTTTCCAAAATCAGAAAAGCAGCAAAGCTCTCCAGGAGGATAATATGTGCCGCAGGGGATTACCCTGAGCCCACAGAGCAGGAAACTGCAAAAGAGCTCATCCTCTCGACATATTCAGCAGATGCAGAGCCTGCATTCAAGCCAATAGTCTCTTCCGGGCTGAACACCTCTTATCCTCATTATACTCCCACATTTGCAAAAATTTCCAGCCCCCTTCTGATGGATTATGGTGTGAAGCTAGACCACTATAACTCAGATCTTACGCGCTGTTTTTTTCTTTCAAGGGAACAGCGTAAAATCTACAACAAGCTAAAGAGGATTTCTGCAGGAATTGTTGACCAACTCCCGGAGCTGGAAACAGGAGGCGACCTCGCAAAACTCGCAAAAGCATTATACAAAAAAGAAGGGCTCAGCCACCCTCTACACAGCATTGGGCATGGTATAGGCCTGGAAGTGCATGAGAAACCCTCACTTTCTGCAAGCTCAAAAGATTCGCTGGCAGGGGCAACATTTGCACTTGAGCCTGCGGTTTATTTTTCCGGGAAATATGGTTTAAGGTATGAGAACGTACTCCATTTTGACGGGAACCGGGCAAAGGCTCTGTGAAATCAGTTAAAATTACAAATTACCACAAATACTTACATTTAAAAATATTTGATGTGTAGTATTAGTATGCGCACACTCAGAAATGTAACTACTATTGATACTATTAAGCCAAATTCAGCAAAGTCTCCCCTGCCCAGCCCTGTTTCAGAAGGCCTGGAGAAGAAAAACAATTCCAGGATTGGCAGCTTCTTCAAAAAAGCGATGGAAGCAATCAATGAGCTTGCAGGTCTTGAAAAAACAAAAAAAGCACTCGGAGTAGCTGCACTTGTGTTAGGTGTGGCAGTTGTTTCCCCAGGCTGTGGAAACCAGCCAGAACCATTTCTGAATTTTGACGGAGGAACAGATACAGCCACGGATACTGACCCAGACACAGGCACAATGGATGCTGATACGGATACAGATACAGACACGGATACTGACACAGATACGGATACAGACACTGACACGGATGTGGATACTGATGCAGACACCGATACAGGCTCTGATACAAGCACTGAAACAGATTCGGATACCGGCACAGATGAGGAATTGGTGCCTGATGAACTTGAGTATTATGTTGAAGGGGCTCCTTCTACACCCATCTCATTTGAAGTGGACCTGGATGGGCAAAACTGCAGCTTTGACACCCAGGGTATAGTTGCTATAGAAACAGTGGAAGGAATATTCAGCATTTCAGGCGTTGCTCCTTTCATGCACATAAGCACCACACATGAGGGGGAGAAAATTTACATACTTCCAACAGACGATATGCTAGCAGAGCTCAGCCCCTGCACATTTGATATTTCTATGAACTATGAATCCTCAATAACATTTCTTGGTAACGATTCAGATGGCTATGTTGCATACCCCATGGCAGATATCGAATCGGGGATGCTCAGAATAGACCACCTGCATAATGAAACTCAAAGGGCATTTTGGGTCTTTGACCCTGACAACTACACCACTCCAACCGGAACTATTGAGCTATGGTTCTCCAGCCCTGCAGGGGAGCATCAGTCTTACGCTGTTACGGAAATGATGGGGTATTCTGCTGTCAAGGGCCAGGATAACAAAGTGAAGATTTATTCTGCAGCAGATGCGTCTTCTTCAGGAATGCTTTATGAACTGGCATATTCAGACAGCCTCTCTGTTTCCGACCCGATAACGGTGGGAAAGATTCCTAATATTGGCCCATATGTTAGTGGTACGATACTTCCTGAGTCATATGAAACCCTAGGGGCAATCATTATAGATGGAAAAACCCTTACACTACCCAATCTTTGATTTTATTCCTTTTTTATCTTTTCAATATAATCCACAAATTATCACAAATACTTACATTTAAAAACATTTAGATGCACAATAATAATATGCGCACACTCAAAAAT
>WJMN01000037.1 GCA_014727925.1 Microcaldota archaeon | reverse complement strand
GTCAGATACAGTTGCTCTGCGCTAGCCGCACTCTTATTTTTAAATTTATTCTGAGATGCTAACTGGAGTGATATTTATGCCTACCTTTGGCGGTGGAGCAAAAAGTGGAAAAATTGCAGGTACAGAAGCGGGTCAAGCTCAGGGTGCAGAACTAACTCAACAACAAGATTTGACCAGAACGCTATCCATGTCGACGGGACAAACTGAAGCAATTGCAAGGGAAAGATATACTGACCCATCAATAGAACAAGCACAAGCGAACCTGGAAACGGATTTAAACGAACTAAAACCCAAAGTAGAAAACACGGAATTCGTGCCACAGCTCCTCAACCTCTTTGAAACAGCAAGAACCAAAACAGGGGAAGCGGCGAGGCAGGCAAGGGAAAGCCTGGGCTCGGGAATAAAGCTCCTTAAAGCAAGTGCAGGGGCAGCGTTAAGCCCTCTGTGGCAGGAGCAAGTGGACGGAGCCGTTCCACTGCTTAGGCAGCAGGTAAAAGACCCGGAAAACAAGGAAATTGCAGAAAAGGCAAGAATGCGCCTGGATACAATTTCCGAAAACCATTCAATGTACCTGGACCTGCAAAAAACAGGTATCCCAAAAGAAAGAATTGATGCATTTATGGACAAACGGGCAGCAACCGAAGCTAGAATTATGGATGATGGGCTTGCTGCAGGAAAAAGCATGGATGAAATAGAAAAGGAGCAGAAAGCGGCAAGGGAGCAGGAAGCAAAGGAATTCGTTACTGCAGCTAAGCAGGACGGGTATGAGATTACCCCGGAAGTCTTGGATAAATTCAACATTTTCATAGATATTGCGGACCACCGCTCTGAATTGCATGATGCGGGCGCATATATAGAAGCCAGCAATGCGGAAACCTATACTGATTATACCAAAATAATGGATGCTGCAGGGCTTGCATTTCTTATAGGCTCTGCTGCTCTTTCCATGGATTCCTTAGGAGAAGCGGAAGAAGCCCCGGGAGCAGAGGCAGCCGCCCAGGCCCAGCTTATGCGCGACATCCAGGACATGGCAAGGGAAGACCAGGAGCGCGCAGATGAGGCAAAGAAGATTATTGAAGACCTTATGGAGAAGGCGGAGGAATCCGGCGAGGAAACCAAGGTTGCAGACCTGAATGATGAAATGAAGGAGAGGCTGGAAAAGCTCGGAGTAGAGCAGGACAAGACAATAAATGAAGCAGAAAAAAGGGAAAGGATTGTGCCTGCAATAACTCCAGGAAGGCAGGGGAAACCTGCCCTAGTAAAGTATATAAACTCATGTTGAGGGAAATTAGCAATGAAGTCACTGAAGATTATTGTGAAGGGGCGTGTACAGAGAGCAGGGTATAGGAATTTTGTTGATGAAACAGCTTATGCTCTGGGAATTAGGGGCCAGGTAAAAAACCTAGAAGATGGAAGCGTGGAAATAATTGCCCAGCATGAGGATAAGCAAATACTTGAAAAATTCATAGA
This sequence comes from Microcaldota archaeon, assembly GCA_014727925.1. Taxonomy (GTDB): domain Archaea; phylum Micrarchaeota; class Micrarchaeia; order Anstonellales; family Bilamarchaeaceae; genus CAIKOA01. Next base: position 35,122 of record WJMN01000037.1, on the reverse strand, counting down.
AAAGGTAAATGTTTCTGAATATCCAATCCATGTGAAGGAGATTATTCGGGAGGAAGTGGAAAGTGAACCGTTTGAAGAATTTGACATAAAGCGGGGGGACCTCTCAAAAGAGCAGTCGGAAAGGCTGGATGAAGCTGCATTTTATTTGAGGCAAGTATCTACAAAGATCGATTCGTTTTCCGATAGCACATCTTCCCGTTTTGATGTCGTGGATACGAAGTATGGCAAAATATCCGAACAATTAGAGCATATGTCGGGTTCTTTGGACAAGCTTGTTTCTGTTTTGGAACGCTTTGCACCAGAAAAGTGATAAAAACTCTCTTTTTTTGGTTTCCCCACAATAAAACACCAAAAGGCAAACCTTTATATATAACGCGCGTTCCTAATTTAACCGGTGGTAATGATGGTGCGCACATCAAAAACCCAAAAACAAAGAGAAATGCCGACTTCACCAGTTAGAAGCAGGCTTTCCAGTTTCACTTCTAAATTCTTTGAAAGCCGTGCAGAAGCGAAAGCAGCTGCAGTCCGTGCTGAATCAAAAGTTTCCAGAAGGGGAGCACTCAAGTCCATGGCAGCACTGCTTGGGCTTGGGGTGATGACTGCATGCGCACCAAGCCTTGCCAACGATAAAACTCTCAGAAGCCCAAAAGAAGCTTCCCCAAGCAAGAAAAAAGAGAAATCCGAAGTTGAATACCAAACTATCTCTGACCCGGAAGTACTTGATAGTTACTTCAAGAATGCTGAAGGCAGGTTTGTGAACTTCAAGCTCGGTGAACAAAAGAAAATTGGGCCATACCTGGTTTCTGTAGATAAGTCGGGGTCTGGAGTTGACTTTGAGGTCAAAGTAGATGGATCTAAGGAAACATTTGGAGTTGCCTTGGTAGCTCCTTTGCCGGAAGTAAACGTTTTGGTAATAGATGTGCCCGAGTCCAATCCATATATAAAAGGCAAGCTCATCGTATTTGCTGATAGTGGAACGGTGTACTTCCAGTACTTCAACAAGAAGGAAAACAGGCATGAAACCAGGGGAGTACCTCTTGAAAAAGGAAGGATGCGGGAAGTAGCTATTAAAACAGGATTTGAAATAGCAAAGGATGGAGCAGTGGACGTGGTGAATGCTCCTGTGAATCTCCAGCCGGGAGATACCATTACGATGGCATCGCTACTAACTGATGGCACTTCTGGAGGAACGTTCTTCAAGTATATGGGACCGAATGTGGCTCTAGGAAAAACAAAGGAAATTGCGATGCGTTAGTTCCATCGTTCTGCTTTCTTTTTAAATTTATTCTGAGAATGTGCTTCCAGTGATTATGATGGGCAGCTTATCCAGAAATATAGATGAAAGTAGTAAGGTTAAAGCAGAAGAAGGAGTAAAAAAAACAGCTGAAACAAGATTGTCCCGCGATCTGGGGCAGATGGCACCTGAAGGCCAAGGAGAACAAGAAAGGCAGCTTTATGCAAGTGAGAGATATATAGAACCTCCAGTAGAGCAAGCAAGCCAAAACCTTGAAGCAGATCTAAACGCACTCCAGAATCCAGAAATGGAAAACAAGGAATTCGTGCCACAGCTCCTCAACCTCTTTGAAACAGCAAGAACCAAAACAGGGAAAGCGGCGAGGCAGGCAAGCGCAACCCTGAGTGCAGGAATAGACCTCCTGAAGAAAACAAAAGAAATTAAGCTAACTGCTCCCTGGCAGAAGCAGATTGACTCTTTCGTTTCTGTGGCAGGGCAGCAGAATAAAGACCCGGAAAACAAGGAACTTGCAGAGCAGGCAAGAATGCGCGCAGGGGTTATTGCAGAGAACCATTCAATGTATCGGGACCTGCAGAACAAAACAAACATTCCAAAGGAAAGAATAGACGCATTCATGGACCTTAGGGCAGCAACCGAAGCTAGAATTATGGATGAGGGAGTTGCTGCTGGGTTGAGCATGGACGAAATAGAAAAGCAGCAGAAGGATGCAAGGGAGCAGGAATTGAAGGTGTTCCTTACTAAAGCCAAAAAAGACGGTTATGAAATCAGCCCTGAATTATTGGACAAACTCAACATTTTCATAGATATTGCGGACCACCGCTCTGAATTGCATGACAAGGGAGCATATATAGAAGCAAGCAATGCGGAAACCTATACTGAATATACAACAGTAATGGAGAATGCAGGACTTAATTTCCTCATAACAGAGCAGTCCATCACCATGGATATGCTGGAAGAAGACGGGGATGCTGTAGAGGTTTCTCCGGAAGCATTCCTCTGGGAAAGGGACATACTGGATCTCTGGCTTGATGAGCAGCAGCAGGAAGAGGATATTGAGAATATGCTAGAAGAGCTCAAGGAATGGGAGGAGAATGCACGGGAAAATTCAGGAGACAACCTTTTTGCGGCTGATCTGCCCAAAAGCCTCAGAGAAGCTATAGAAAAGGAGCTTGGGGAGGAACTGAGTACTGGAACGCCCATAAACGATGTGAAAAACAAGCTCCAGCAGGACCCCGAAGTATATACTGCAATGCTGAAAACCGCACCACTGGAGGTTCCACCCGGAGCAGGAAACTGGGTAGGCCCGTTTTTCTCCGACCCGCTGGAGGTAATAAAGGACAATGGGGCAGAAGGAGTCAGGATAACCCCGCAGGTTATGAAGGCAAGGGTATCAGCAAACTTCATAGATACTGCGGCTGAGGCCACAAGGGGCGAAGTAATCTTTTCACCCCCTGAAGAGGGGGAAGCCCAGACACCTGAATCAGCAGTGACAGCATACCTGGAAGACCCGGAAAACGGAGAAAAGAAGAAGGTGGCCTTTGAAGCCCTTCGGGACCCGGACAACAGAAGGCTGCGCGCAGCATATCTTGAAGCTCTTGCAAGGACAGCCAATGAGCTCAGGCTGGAAAGGAGCACATAACCCTTTTATTTTTTCCCTTCTTTTCTCCTATGATGCTTAAGCAGATAGTGCTTGCCTTGATGTTCCTCTTATTTCTGGTTTCTTCAGAATACATTCCCATTTATTACCCCGAGCAGCCGCTGCTGCTTAAGGCAGCCCAGACGCTTGGGGTGCTTTCGCTTGCCCTCCTGCTAGACTCACTGGTTGGGGGGGTAGTTTCCAGGGTAAAGCTCTACAAGCTGAGATACTTCCTTTCAAAAATCTCCAGCTACATAATATACATAATTGCCCTGGTAATAGGGATGGGCATCTGGATAGAGCAGACGCAGAGCCTGGTAGTTGCGATGGGCTTCATAGGTGCAGGAATTGCAATTGCCCTCCAGCGCCCCCTGATGAACCTGGTGGGGTTCCTGGTGCTGATTACAATAAGGCCGTATGAGGTGGGCCACAGGATTGAAATCGGGCAGGAAAGAGGAGATGTAATAGATATTCAACTCATGTACACAAAGATAATGGAGATAGGAGGAGACAGCAATTATGACCAGTTCACCGGAAAAATAAAGGAGATTCCCAACGCATTCGTAATGGAAAAGACGATAAGCAATTATTCGGGGGACTTCAATTTTATATGGGAGGAAATGGCAATACCCATAACATACAGCAGCAACCTGAAGAAGGCAAGGAAGGTAATGGAGGATGCGGCAAACGAGGTTACTGAAAAGTTCATAGAAGACAGCGAAAAACAGCTTAAGAAAATGACCTACAAGTATCTTTTTGAGCCGAGGGACGTAATGCCCACTGTTTATGTAATTCCCACAGACAACTGGATTGAGCTGCGGCTCAGGTTCATTGTTGATTCAAAGCACAGGCGGAGGCACGTGAACCCGGTTTTTGAGAAGATACTCAATAAAATCCAGAAGGCAAAGGACATCACCATCTCCAGCAGGACCAGCGCAAGAGTATGGGATGCCACAAGGACCAGGAAATCCTACTAATCCTCAGAAAGGAAGGGAAGAAAATAACCTGTCGAGTCCTGGACCAAAAAACGAGCCCCACGCCCCCCCGGCGCTTATGAAACCCTGGGCAATCTGCAGCTTGACCAGCACAATTATGTTGCGGGCGGTAAGCTGCAGCATCCCATATTCCACTGCATCTTCCAGGTCCAGCTGCCCGGAATTGAGCGCAACAAGCGTGCTTTTCCCGAGCCCAATTTCAAGGGAGGGTTTTTCCCAGGAGCCCGGAAGGATTTCCAGCACTTCTCCCCTGTCTCCAAAAAGCACACGGAAATCCCCAACCCCGGAAACCTCCAGGTTTGCCCTTTCCCCGCTGAAAAGAAATCTCAGGGTGGAGGGGGCATCGGAGATGCGGGAGTTGTAAACCGCTTTCTGCACTTCATAACTTCCATCTGAAGAAACAAAGAAGCCCTGGGCAAATCCCAGGGAAACAATAAAAACAAGAAACAGGCTACTTTTCCCCATTTTCATCCGCACCTGAAATGTATTTCAGGGAATAGTCAATTGCAAATTCAGCTGCCTTCCCTGCATTCCGGGAACGCGAGTATTCAGAAGAGAATGCAGCGAAGAAGACTTCTCTCATTCCGAATGCTTCGGATGCAGGAAAGTTCCCGAGCGAGTATTCCCTGGATTGGCCTTTTTCCACAACCTCCACTTTTCCCTCATCCCTCATCACAACAAGAACACCATTCCTGCGGATGTGGGAAAGCAGCGGGCCCGGAAGGTATTCCATTTCTCCCGGGGTTGTTTTTAGCACAGTTATTTTTTCAAAATTATTCACTTTCCATTCCCTTTTCTTCCCGAAGTTCTCCGGGTCCCGTACAAATCCCCTGCTGTCTGCATATATCTCTCTAAAATTTCCCCTGATACTATCAAGGCATATCTCACCGGAGATTGAATATGCGAGCACGATGGGAGAAGTTATTGGGGCAGTGGTGCTTATGGAGGAAGTGCGGGGGAATCTCCCCACTTCTTTTCCCCCCTGTATATGCACTTCAATTATTCCCTTTTTGGCCTTTGCAAGCGAGTAGCCTTCCCCAAGGTCCTCAAGCACATTTTTTATGAAATATGCGGGTCCCCCCTCCTTCTTTTCTATCCTGTCCTGGTCCCGGTCAACAATTATGCTGTCAGCAAAGCATCCGGCAATATAAAATTTTTTCATCTGATCACCCTTTCTGGTTCCTGTATCAGGAACCGGCACATTTTGCCTGACCCAGACTGAACAGCACCAAACATAGCTATTTCATTATTTGGGTTTTTAACCCTAGCTACAAATAATTTGGTAGCAAACTTTCCACACTATCCCCTTTCTTTACACTCTATTCGAGGAGGCCCCTCCGAAGGCTTTTTAAACTAAAATGCCGAATACACTGACGTATAAGGGTAAGGCGCCATGCATATCTCCAGCATAAAGCTCAAAGGTTTTAAGTCATTCAAAAAAGCAGAGATTGAGCTTCCGCCCGATTTCATCTGCCTTGCAGGCCCAAATGGAAGCGGCAAGACAAATGTGCTGGATGCAGTGCGCTTTGCTCTTGGCGAGATTTCCCTAAAATCCCTGCGCGCAAGAAGGGCAAAAGACCTCATCTGCCATAATTCCAAATATGCAGAGGTTGCCCTTTGTTTCCAGGATGACAAAAAGTATGAGCTTAAGAGGGCAATAAACGAGGAGGGCAAGGCATCCTACATCATGAACGGGAAGAAGACCACCCGGAACACCATACTTGAGCTGCTAAAGAAATACAACCTGGACAAGAGCGGAAGAAACATCATTGCCCAAGGTGAAGTCCAGAAAATAGTTGAAATAAGTGGGAAGGAGCGCCGCACAATCGTGGATGCGGTTGCAGGTATTGCGGATTTTGAGGCAAAGAAGAAGGAAGCTCTCCGGGAGCTAGAGGTTGTGGAAGGCAGGATGAGGGATGCAAACCTGGTGCTCGGGGAGCGCAAATCATTTCTTAAGGAACTAGAATCCGAGAAAGAAAAGGCCATGCAGTATTCTTCTGCATCTAAAACAGTAAAGCGCTCAAAGGCATCCCTGCTCCGCCTGGAGCTGGAAGGTGCAGAAAAGAGGAAGGCCACACTTGGAAAGGAGCTTGAGAAAGCAAGGGATGCCTCTGCACAAATCTCTGCTGAGATTAAGGGCATGGAGCAGGAACTGAAAAGAGAGGAGGAAAAGAAGGCAAAGGTTAGTGCGGAGATAGGGGCAAAAGAAGAGAGGGAGAGGCTGCTTCGGGAGATGGAAAAGGCAAAGGCAGAAATTGCATCCAAGAAGGAACTCCTTTCTGATTCAAGAGAAAAGGCCAAGGAGCTAGAAGATTCTGTTTCCTCGCTGGAGAAAGACATAGTGCAGCAGAAAGATACTCTAGAAGAGCTCTCGGAGCAGGAAAAGGAACTAAGGAAAAAGATGGCCCCGCTGGAGGACCTAAAGCTTGAGACAAGCGAAAGTGCACAGGTTTCAGGGCTTCGGAACTCCCTAGAAGAGCTTGAGGATGAGCGAACAAAGGTCCGCGAGCAGCTGCTGGTGCTAAGGGGCGAAATAGAGAAAACTGAATCAATAATAAATGAGAAAAAGAGCATACTGGAGGAAAGCGGAAACACGGAAATAATGGGGCTTGAGGAGCTGGAATCCGGAAAGGAGAAGCTCAAAGAGAGCCTCAGGGAGATAGTTGATGCCCAGGACCGGCTGTTTGCAAAGGAGAAAGAGCTCAATGCGGAGAATGCCTCCCTGGACCGCAACCTGCTTCTCCTCAGAGAAAAATGTGCAACCCTCCGCGCCCAGGTTTCAGCTTCCATACGCAACCCCGCGCTCCAGTACATAAATGAGCTCAGGGAGAGCGGAGAGGTGGAAGGGATACACGGAACGGTTGCCGAGCTCATAGAATTCTCATCTGAATACTCAAAGGCAGTTGATGCGGCAGGGGGAGGAAGGCTCCTTTATGTTGTGGTGGATTCTGCGGATATCGCAACCAGGGCAATATCAAAGCTCAAGCGCGCGGGCAGGGGAAGGGCAACTTTCCTTCCATTAAAGGAGGTTTCCCCGCAGCCTACAGGTTCAAATGGGGGAATGGGGAGAATCTCAGATTTCATCAGTTTCCGCCCTGCCCACAAAAAAGCAATTGATTTTGTTTTTGGCGGCACCCTCTTGCTAAAGGATTCAAAAGAAGCAAAGAAAATAGGAATAACAAGGGAGAGGATGGTTACCCTGGATGGCGACCTTTTTGAGAAATCAGGCATAATAACCGGGGGGAAGGCAAGGGGAGGAGCCGCCTCAGCAGCCCAGCTTTCCAAACTGGAAGGGGAACTAGACTCGGCAAAGCAGAGAAAATCAGGAATCATGGGCGACCTTACTGCAATAAGGGAGGAGATGGGCTCCCTTAGGCGGGAAAAGTCGGATGTTGAGGTTTCACTCAGGAAAAAGGAGGTTGAGCTGGATTCCCTGAAAGAAAAGATATGTGAGTCTGAGAAAAAGGCCCATCGCATAAGCTCAATGAGGAAGGGGATTTTGGAGCTGGAGAAGACAGTCTCTCTTTCCAAAGAAAAGCTTTTATCTTATGAAAAAAGGGTCACTTCCCTTGATTTGGAGATAGCGAAAGCGGAGGAAAAGCTGAGGCAAGCAATAGAAGCAGAGGTAAGCCAGAGGGAAACTCTAGAGAAGGAGAGGGAAGATAAGGTAAAGATGTATTCCTCGCTCAGGGCCCAGGCAGATTCAAAGCGCAGGGAAGCGGAGGTGCGCAGGGAAGGGCTTAAGGACAAGAATGCACGGATCAAGCGGCTTGGGGAAGAGAAGGAGCAGCTTAAGTTCAGGGCAAAACAGCTGGATTTGCAGATTTCCCGCAGGGAAGATGACCTTGAGAAGGTAAGCGGCAAGCTCGGTGCCTCAGACCGCGCAATAAAAATGCTCATGGAGAGGATGCGGGAATTTGAGGAGAAGCTCCAGGAGCTGGGCGGAAAGAGGGGAGAGCTTCACTCAAAGCTGGCTTCCCATGAAAAAACCATTACCGTTTCAGAGGTTGAGCTGAGGAACATTGAAACCCGGATTTCAGACCTTTCTGTGGAATTTGAGGAGTACGTGGAAACAGAGCCGATTGAAGGGAACAAGGAGGAGCTCCGGAGCAAGATGCGCTCAGCAGAGGCAACACTTTCCCAGCTTGGACAGGTTAATCTGGCTGCCCCTGAAATGTATGAGGAGAAAAACAGGGAAATCCAGGAAATGGAAGAGAAGATAGAGAAGCTCAGGATAGAAAAGAACGCAGTAATAGACATGATTTCAGGGATAGAGGAAAGGAAAAAACAGGCATTTTTTGAAACCTTTCATGGTGTGGACAAGGAGTTCCGCCGGCTTTTCACGCTTATAAATATAGGAGAAGGCCACCTCTACCTAGACAAGCCTTCTACCCCGTTTGAGTCTGGCCTCCACATCAAGGTTAAGCGGAATGGCCGGGAGCATTCGCTTGAATCGCTTTCAGGGGGGGAGAAGAGCCTGGTTGCCCTGATGTTTGTTTTTGCCCTCCAGTTCTACAAGCCCTCTCCTTTCTATGTATTGGATGAGGTGGATGCACCCTTGGACAAGGTAAACACAAAGAATCTTGCAAAGCTCCTCAAGGAGCTTGCCCCCCAGTCCCAGTTCCTGGTGGTCAGCCATAATGACATCATGATGAGCATGGCTAGTGCAGTCCTTGGAGTAAGCAGGGTTGAGGGGGTTTCAAAAATAGTAGGGGTAAAGCTGGAAAAGCAACAGGAAACTGCCCCTGAGCCAGGCAAATCCCCTTAGTTCTTTACAAGGTGTATCTCTTTTATCCCCAGAATCATGTTTCCTGTGACAGTTGCATTGAAAACAACGGTTGCGTTTTCCCCTTTGCTGAAATCAAGTTCTGAGGGAATATCCAGCTCTTCTGCCTCCAGCACATACCCCTCAATCTTTTCAGGGAAGCTGACGCGGTATGTTTTTACCTGCTCCTGCTCAAAGCTGAGGTTTGGGGGAGCAGCTGCATTTACCTGGAGCACGGAGTCCGGGAAAACTGCCTTTCCGGCAAAATCCGCTTCAGCCCTGCTCCTGTTTGTGAAGTTTGCGAGAACGCTTGCGCTCGCCGAGGATATATATGTAACATAGCTGGCCTTGTACAGCACGGTTTCCTCCGCGGAAAGAGGAGGGTCAAATGTTATGTAGTCTTTCTGGTTGTATGTAACATTCCCTTCCCCATAATCGCTTTTGAGCGCGGAAGTGTCCAGTGTCCTGTTCTCCCAGGCTATTGTGAACAGGTAAGCGCTTGCATTTGCACTAACTATCTCTGTCTCGCCCTCCAGCTCAACTTCGGAAGAATAGCTCCGGGCCTCAACAACACCATAAGTGCTTGATCCATCTGTCTGCACAACAAGCACATAGCTTATTTCCCTGCCCGTTTTCATCAGGGGCTCCATAAGCATCTGGGTGTATCCCCCGTGTATTTCCATCTGCGTGCCGTTTTCAAGCGAAACAGTGTATTTTTCAGGAAGCCCTATCTGGGCAACGGCCATGGTTCCTATCCCCAGGTTTTTAAGGCCGGAATACACCTCCCTGGTTTTGGAAGAGTCCCTAAGGGTTATCCTCAGCACTTCTTCTCCTTCTTCTCCAATGTTCTCTATGCTGAGCACTTCGGGATTTGCCGTCACCTGCCCTTTCTGGTCTTCGGTGAGCCCTTCTGCATAAAGGAACGCCCCATAAGAGTATATGGTAACATTTACGTTTGCAGTTCCCTGATAAACATCAGAATTTCCATTGTTTCCTTCCCCGCTCCAGTTCTGTATGCTCATTGCAAAGGGCTGGAGGAGGAACAAAAGTGCAAAAAATACAACTAATACTTTCACTATAAGGCCTTTATCCATCAAAAGCACCGGAATAGATTGGTGTGAAAACAATTTTAAAGAGCATAGGCCTAATAACACTCAATTCTTTTGTTTGGTGTTACGAATGGTAGAAAAAGGAGATTTCATTCTGATAGAGCTTGAAGGAAAGGGCCAGGAAGGCAGTGTGTTTGATTCCACAAAGGGAGAAGTTGCTAAAAAGCTCCATGGAAAGGAGGGCCCCCTCCTGGTTGTTTTCGGTATGGACAAGCTTATTAGCGGCATATATGATGCGCTAAAAGGCATGAAGAAGGGAGAGGAAAAGGACGTCCATCTTTCGATTGAAGAGGCGTTTGGCCACAGGAAAAAGGATATGCTCAAGATAATGTCCAATGCGGAATTCAAGAAGCATAATGTAAATCCCGAGCCGGGCCTGGTGGTGCATGTTGACACGGATACCGGCCGGCTCTACGGCACCGTGAAAAGTGTGAATGCAGGCAGGGTAATGGTGGATTTTAACCATCCAATAGCCGGCCAGGAAGTGGACTACCACCTCAAGCTAAACGAAATATATACTGAAAAGGATGAAAAAATCCGGGCATTGATTGATTATCTCGGGCTGGAAGGCGATTTCAGCCTTAAGGATGATGGGGAACTTACAGTGAATCTGAAGAAGAAAGATGATAAAGAGTATGAGCTGCACAAGGCAATGCTCCTGATGACGCTCCGCTCAAAAATCCCAGGCATAAAGAAGGTGGACCTGAAGGAAGAGTAGAATGTGCAAAATCTGCGAGGCCGCTTCTTCGGATTCGGAATACCTTTCTCTTTTGGAGAAGATGCAGGAGGAGGACATCCACCGCCTTGAAACTACCAAGGAATTCCTGGAGAAGTTCCCCTCTCTCTCCCAAAATCTCTATACTTCCCTTAAATGGCCTACAAAGCTTTCCAAGCCGCTTTTTGAGGCAAGAGCCGCGTTTGCCGTTCCACATAATTATTTCCAGCCCCTGTTTTTAGACGGGGAAAAGATGGGAAATCATTTTGCCCATGGGGCAACCCGCTCCGTTTTCTTTTCCGGAAGCACCCTTGTGGTGTTTTCAAAAACAGTGGGGCAGGAAGCGGGCAGGCCCTTCCTTTCCAGCTTCCTTTTTTCCCATTTTCCCAAAAACAAGTATTCTGTCGCATACGATGGAAAAGACCTGAAGGTTTCAGTGGATACTGAAAAACTGCTCAAGAACATGGTCAGTGGAAAAACCGAGAAAAGAAGAATAAGGTTCAATTTTTTCCACAGGGGAATGAAAGGGAGAATCATTTCCAAGGAGCAGGCAATGCAGTCTTCCTATGTGAAGAAGATTTACGGAAAAAGGGGAAATGTGCGCAGCCTTTTTGCTTCTGCAGACCTTGAAGGGTATGTTGTTTCTGTGCCCCACTTTTCTCCCCACCCGTTCATGCTGCGCCTCCACAGCAAATTCGGCTATGGTTCTTTCAGGCAGTTCCAGGAGCACGTTATCGAATATTTTCGGGAACACCTGGATTTATCCGAGTCTTCCGGGGAACAATGAGTATCCGGCAACTTTGTACACAAGGTTTGCCGCAAAAATCTCGCTCACCACTTCTCCCTCAATTGGAGACAGCTCCACCACATCAAATCCCACTATTTTTTTCTTTTTTGCAACCTCCCTCAGCAGGGAAAGGCCTTTTTTCCAGGATACGCCTCCGGGGCAGGGAGTCCCCACCCCGGGCATTTCTGATGGGTCAAACCCGTCCAGGTCAATTGAAATGTACACGTGTTCCCCAAGCGCGCCCAGTACATCCTCTGTTTTAAATTCGCTTCCCCAGCTCTTGAGTTCAGGGTTCCTGCTTAAGTATTCTGCGCACTCTGAGCTCATGCTGCGCACCCCCACCTGCGCACTCTTTCCTGCATATTCCATCATCCGCCGCATTGCGCACGCATGCGAATATTTTTCTCCCTGGAATTCATTCCGTAAATCCGCATGTGCATCAATCTGCAAAACCGAAACTTTCGGGAATTTTTCCGCAACCGCCCTTACCGCACCCGAAGAGATGCTGTGCTCTCCCCCAAGTACAATTGGGAATTTATCTGCCCCCATCATCCTGGAAACTGCAGAATAAACTTCCCTATCAATCTCAGATGCTTTCTTTTTGTCTGCCTCCACAGGCTCCATTACATGAAAGCCTCCGGGAAGCCCGTCCCCGATTGTTTCAAAGCCGAGTTCAATATCATATTCCTCAACTTCCACGCTTGCATTGAGTATTGCCTCCGGGCCATTTGCAGCCCCTCCCCTGAAGCACACAGTGCCTTCATACGGTACGGGGAGTATGCAGGCATCTGCAGAATCAAACCCGGCATTCCTTTCAAGAAACTGAAGCTCCATATGTTTTTCTTGCCTGCGCAGAGTTTAAATTGCTTTCCTGTGTTATCAAATCATGCTTCCGGAGAAGGATATCACCCTCTGGGATGTCCTAGCGAAGTTCCGTGAATACTATCGGCTGGTCCGCTTTGAGCACGCAATCATGCTGGCCATTGCTGTTCTTATTGCAGAAATTGTTGTTCTCGGGGAAATTCCTCCAATTGAAACCGTTTTCTTTCTTTCAATGCTTGTCCCCATATTCTCGGAGATCGGCTCTTTTGCTCTAAATGATTACATGGATGTGGAGGCAGACCGGATAAACGGCATGCTCGAGCGCCCCCTTGTAAAGGGAACGGTCCAGCCATCCACCGCGCTTGCAATTGCCGTGGTCTCTTTTGCGGTTTCCATAATTGCAGGTTACCTCATAAACGAATCAGCATTTGCAATTGCCCTTTTCTTCAACCTGTTCGCAATCCTCTACAATGTGAAGCTGAAGGACGTTGCAGTCTGCGGAAACCTGTTCATTGCAACCACCATGGCAGTTCCCTTCCTTTTCGGAGCTTATGTGTATGTGCAGGCTCCGCCTGAAATAATATGGGACATTGCTTTCCTGGGTTTCCTGGCCGGGCTTGCCCGTGAAATAGTAAAATCAGTGGAGGATATGGAAGGAGACCTTAAGGCAAGAAAGTCCAGAACCCTCCCCATGGTCATAGGCAAGGGGCCTTCCCTGTTCATAGCATCCATGCTTTTCCTCCTGTTTATCCCGCTCACGGTTGTGCCCTTTATGTTCCGGCTTTCCCTTCATTTCGCATCCGGATTTTTCCTCTTTCTTGCAGACATCTCTATTCTAATACTTTCCCTGTATCTGCTTTATGCAAGGGCAGACAAGACCTTCCCCACAGTAAGGAAGTATTCACTTGCAGCACTGTTCTGCGGGCTTCTTTCCCTGCTTCTTGCTTCACTCGGGTTTTAACCGAGTTCCAGGGTAAAAATGAATTCTTGTGAGTTCTTCCTGCAGATTTTCATTGTTATTTCCTAGCGAAGAAAAAAGGCTCTCTGCCGCACTCTGGTCCAGCACCCCCTCGCTGTTGAGCTTATGCAAAATATGGTTTAGCATTGCAATGTCTCTCTGCTCCATTCCTGACATGCCATCCTTTTTGCTTTTGCAAACGTGCAGCAGGATTTCCCTGTTTGGCGCCCCTTTCCCCGCGAGCAGTTTTGTACCAAATTCAAGTGCATGGTAATATTCCTCTCCAAGAGCATAGTAGTTCTCAATCTGCTCAGGGGAGGATGAAAAAATAGCGTTCATTCTTGCAGAGGTATCCACCAGCCCCATAAACAATTCAGAAACTGCAAGTTCAACCATCTGTTTAAGGAAACCAATGTTAATTTCTGTTCCTGGTCCCGGGCTTTCCATATGGTAAAAATCCACAGTTTCCACACCTCCTTCCAGTTCCCCAATACTCTCAATAGGCATGAATCTTGAGAGAGAAGCGGCGAGCAGGTAATCTTTTTTATTTATTGTGGGTTCCCCTCCTGAAAACTCGGCACAGGAGATAACCCAGCTAAGTGCTTTCAGGTATTCTTTTCTTTTTTCAAGTGAAATGGCTGGCTCACCTGCCATCCTTGAAACCATGCGAATCCCTTCCATTCCCCCGTCTATTATGAGTTTCCCAATAGCATCCTGCCTTTCTGGAAGCTCAATTGCGCTCCTGTGCGCAAGCAGGTGTGAAAATGCAAAATACAAGCCGGATGGGGCGGCCTTTTCAGATGCTCCCATATATCCTCCCGCAAGGTCAATCTGCAGCGAAATCCCCTGGAGAATTTCCCCCAGTTCCTCATAGCTGAACATCTGCATAACTTGCATCCCATTTCCTTTCCCCTGCCCACACACAGCATATTCAGTGCCCCCATTTTTTCTTGGAATTGCTACGCCTTCAAGAATGAAAACAAGTTCTTTTGCAAGGGAAATCTTTTTTTCAAGGGTTTTTTCATCCAGGCACGAATCCGTGATTCTGTTTATTTTTTTGACCAGGTCCTTTACTCTCTTCCGAACAAGCCTTTTTGCCTTTTTTTCAATCACAGGCCTTTGAGGCGTGATGCATTTTCTGCGACACACGGTTTTGAATGCACAATTGGCCCCCCTTTTTTCCGGTGCAACCATTATGGGCCGGGAAACCGCTTTTGGCTTTTTTCCTTCTCTGCCCAAATTTTGCACCTCACACAGAACATAATATGTTGCAAAATGTTTATAAACGTGTTCTTTAAAAAGGTTGCCCAGCCTCCCTCCAGAACCTTTAAATATAATCTCTGCGCTAATTACCCCTATGCCAGCAAAGGAGATAAGCAGAGGCCCCAATACTCCCCGCCCAAGGGTCCTTAAAGGCCTTCCAAGGGTAAATTCCGAATCAGGCAATTTTCAAATACGGAATGGAAAGAGATATATATCGGAGAAACTCGCAGCTTCCCTGCTTTCCAGGTTTGCATTCCTTAAAAAAAGACTGGACAACAGAGGGGAATTATTCAGAAATGAAATTAAAACAGTTATGCGCTCTCTTTTTGATAACAAAGAGGTCACTGCTGTGGAATATGGCGACAGGAAAAAGCTGGAATATCTTGCTGCTGCCCCATATGTATATGTTGCATCAGGCGAAGAACCTGAAATGCGGGAAATGAAGATGGATGCAATTGCAAATTTCTGCCTGGCCAATGCCGAATCTGAATTTAGTTTTCTTCTTGAAATGAAGAGAAGGTATTTTCAGCAAGTCCCCGTTTCTGATGAAGAACAGAGAATACTCCGGGATATTGGAGATGTGAAGGATTACAAAAAGCGGTTCAACACAATAGAGAAGTAGTTCGTCTATCTCTTTTTTCTTGAGCCTGTTTTTGCAAAACTTCTTTGTATGTTATCTATTATCCTTGCCTTCAGGCTTTCACCTTTTTTCAAAACAATAGACCCTGTTGTTTCCCCAGGGGCGTATTCTATGTTTTCAGGCCATCCTGATACACTGTACCAGTATCTCTCGCCTCTCCTGTCAGGGATAACACCCTCTATTCTCACAAGCCATCTTCCTGTTTCTCCCTTTATTCTTACAGGGACAACAAACTCCTTTGTATACGTTCCCTTTTCCATGTAACTTTTTAGCCTGCTTCCGCTTAGCCCTGTTTCCGGGTCAGTCCACTTTTCAAACCTGTCAGGTATTTCAGGGTATGGTTCCCGTATTCTTTCTCCAGAGGGTTCTGTTTCCTCCGTTTTGGGCGGGGCCCTTACCGGCTTTTTTGGCTTTGGCCTTTTTGGCTGTATCCCTCTTACGGGGGGGACGTGCCCAGCCCTGCGCACAGGCACATGGGCATCTGTTTTAATCTGCAGGGTAGGAATAGTTGCCGTGGTTTCTCCTGCTTCTATTGCCGAAAGCCTTGCCCCTTCTGTTTCTGCCCATGCCTTTGAATAAGGATTTTCCATTTCAATAGGAGAAACAAATTCTTCCATTTTGGGTGTTTTCTCTGCTTTTCCTGCTGCCTCTTTTCTACCCCTTATGACTAGGCTCCTTTCTAGCCCCCACGCCCTTTTGTACTGTATTCCGCCTTTCCAGGCAGAATACCTGCCAAGGTATACTTCACTTAATGAAGAATCATTACATATTATCTCCATCGGCCTTTCCCCGAACTTAAGAAAGCTTACTGCACGTGTTTCCGGGCCTGCGTGGTGCCCCACGTTTATGCTTACCAGGCCGAGGTTTTCATAAAGAAGCCTCAGGTTATCTCCTACCTTTGAAGTGGCAGAATCCGGCTTCCACCCTCCCTGGTTTTCCGGAAGCCCTGCATATGCGGAAGAGTAATCTCCCGAATAAGCAGCTTCCCGGTATTCCCTCACATAGCGGCCATACATCGTTGGGTCTGTTGGGACGTCATTTTGGGCCCAAGAGTTTAGGTCATTTTCAAAAAATTTCTCATAATGCCTGTTTAACATATCCACGTTCCTTATCTCATCATACACTATATCTCCGGAAAGTGTTTTCACAGGTGTTCCGTCTGCCTCCCTTGCCGCGGTTTTGGTTACGGGCCCTGCATGAGTAAACATGTGCCTGCCTTCCCCGCTTTCCATTATCGCAACTGCCTTTGTGTTTTCAATAAAATGCATGAGTCCCCCTTCTTTCTGCATTTCCACTACTGCAGATTCCCACGTTCCATATCTCTCCAGGATATTCCTAAGCAGGGTTTCAGTCCCGACTCTCTCCAGTGCAACACCTTCCCTTTTGAATTCTCCCAGCCTGCCGGTTTCTGAAGTGTCCAGCGCTTCCGCATTTCTTCCCCTTGATTTCAGAGTGTGATATCGCTCAATTTCAGCTATTAGTTCCCGCACCTCAGCAGTGGTTTTTCCCTTGTATCTATTGAAAACCCTGCTGAAAATTGCTTCATGGTTGCCCCTTAGTGTGTGCACCCGCGAGCCATTGCCTAAATCTGATACTTCTCCCCTGAACCACTGCACAAAATCCACAGCATAGAGGCTGTGCGGCCCTCTGTCTATGTAGTCCCCGAGGAATATGAATTGTGTGCCCTGCCCTATTTCTCTGTTGACTATGTACCGGTCTGCAGGGAGTACGCTTTTGTCACCCACTGGAAGGTCCGGCCGGGTATCAATTATGAATCCCGCTTCCTTGAATCCTGTGACAACTGTAACATGGTCTCCGTGCATGTCCCCGATTGTGATTTCAGCAGAGGGGTTTTTGACTTTGGTTACGTATTTGCTATCATATGTGATGGTGGTTTCTATCCCCATCTCCCGCACTTTTGCAAGCATCTCTTTAGGCATTCCGGCGCCCCTTTGCAGGTACCCTCTGTAGTCTGCCGCAATTTCCTGGGGGTCTATCATCCCCCGTACTCTTTTTTTATTCATTCCCCTTCGCTTTAGGTTTGCTTCCCATATTGCACTGAATATTCTTTTTGTTCGCAGGTACACAGGCATTTCTGCCTCATTTATCCTGTGCGGCTCCTTTGTCTTCTTTGATTTGGTCTTTTCCCTGACAATGTCTTTCCAGGCGTATTCCACCACCTGACTAAACCTTGCTTCAACCTGGCCTTTCATGGCAGAATAGGCATCCTTCTCCAGTCTGTTTCTGAATGTGGGCTCGGGCTCTCCCCTATAAACATCTGCCCATGCACTCTCAGCCAGTGCCCTTCCCCTCTCCAAGCCTATAGCCCTCCTCATTCCTGCGTCTACTATCGCGGACCTGAATATCGTGTCCCGTACCCTCCTGGTGGGGCTTTTTGCCCTTTCTTGTGGCACTTCTGTTTTTTCCCCTTTGGGGTCCAACACCATTTCCGCCTGTTCTCTTCTCTTTTTTCCAAGCGCCCTCAGCCTTTCAAACACTCGTTTCACTACTCCGGTCCTCTTCCCTTCCTGAACAGCTATTTTTTCAATTTCAAGCAGATGCCCTTCTGCTTCTTCAAGTTGCTTTTTGGCACGGGCCACGTGCTCCTTCCGTGTTCCCTCCACATCCCCAATTGCGCCTATCTGTCTTCCGCTTTCTGCGTTTTTTAGCCTTCTTCTGGCACGCCTGACCCTTTTTACAGCTTCCCTTATTTCAGGATTTTCTTTCACGATTCTTTTCAGCCTTGCAAGTTCTGCGCTGGGCACACCTGTTCTTTTTTGTTCGGCCCGCAGTTCTTCCATTCTTTCAATTACAGTTTTTTCAGGCTGTGCAGCCTCAATTATTCCTCTTCTGTGGACTCTTTCAAAAGATTTTAGTTCTGCTTCAGCCAAGGCTTTTCTCTCACCCCAGAATTCCCTCGCCGCATTATCCCACCTGGAACTGGATTCAAATGCAGATGAAGGGGCTTTTTTGGCTTCGCCTGCTGTCATTAGCCTTGAAATGGCATCAGAAGCTTCTGCCCTGGTGAGAAGCCCTCTTGAGTAAGCCTGCTTTACTGCATGTGATGTCCGAAGCAAATATTTTTCCGAAGGACACACATATGCCAGGTGTTCCCTGGAAGTTATTGGTCCCTTTCCTGCACCCGCTTTTCCTTCCAGGACAACCCAGAAGGGGCCATGGTATGCAGAGGAAACAGAACGGTCCATGCCTGGCCCTTTCTTCAATGGCCCAACCCAGGCATTTTCACCTATCTCTCCTTTAATTATTACATCTGTAAAACGTTGGTGGCCCCCCTTTTCTGCACTAATTCCGTGGGCATTTGCCCCTTCAGCTTTTTTCAGGAAAGTGCTGACATCTGGTTTTGTTTCCGGAGCCAGAGATTTGGCAGGAAGAGCCTCAAAACCCGGCACTTCCAAAACCGGACGGTATTTGTTGAGCCCAGGAACTGAACCCTCCACGTATATTTTCCATTCCATATCAAGTATTGGCTTGTTTTCTTCACTTATTCCCTCATATATTCTATCCTTTATTCGCTGCCTTGTTTCCGGGGGTTCCCCTGCAATTCTGTTTAGGGCCAGGTATCGCAATCGCTGATTTTCCACCGTTTCTCCCATTGAAGGCTGGTTTTCCCGGACTGTTTTCTCAGCCCATTCTGGGCTATTTCTTTTCCTGAAAGCTGCAGACTGCCTCTCTGCCCTATTACTGTATTCTGCTTTTTTTGGCAGCCCCCTGCTTTCTACCTGGCTTTTTAGATATTCTGGTGTCCTCAGCTCCATGCCTTCCACTTTTCTGCGAGCAAGATATCCGGCCACATTCTCCCTGAATCCAACATCTAGGTATGGCCTTGCATCACTTTCCATTCCCCTAGCCGGCCTAAGGCCATGTTTTTCTGCTGTTTCTTTTAGGTGCTCTACTGCGTTCCGTGTTTTTTTGAATCTGGTTATGTCTGCTTCAAATTCGGCCTGTGGCTTTGTGAAGAGTTCTGGACTTTTTTCTACAACTTCCCTCCCAGTCCTCTCTATTCCCCTAAAGGCCCTCTTAAGTGCATTGGCCCGTTGTTCTGCCCCCCGGACTCCAATGCGCTGCTCAATACCCCGTATTCTTGATGGCTCTGTGATTCCCAGTTCTTCAAGCCCGGACAAAGCCCGCTCGGAAGTTGGCTTGGGGGATTTTGCAGCTCCCCTGCTTGCCCGTGCTCTTCCTGCGCCGGATGCAATTCCGGCCCCAAGCAGCGCAAATGATGCCCCGACTTTTGCCTTGAGCATCCTATTAAGTTTTGGCATGCCTGTGCCACCATGGAAAGCCATCGGGAGCGTTTGAGCTGCTGAGAGTATGCCTGCCCCATAATGGCCTTGCTTGAATGCTTCATATCCATGGTATGCCCCATGCCCGGTCATCCCTATAACCAATCCTGTATGGGCAAAACCTATTGCCCTCTGGATTCCATGGGATGCCCGGAACATCTGGGCCCCCTTGCCTACATAGGGGGCTGCAACGAGTGCCCCCATCCCTACAGTCCCCCAGCTCACTTCTCCTGCCATTTCAATTTCATTTGAAGCCCCATGCAGCACATCTGTTGCGATAAAGGCCTGGCCAACAACCGGCACAAACGCTTTAAGGAAATGCACACCGCCTTCTATAGTGGCGGCCTGTTCCCTGTCAAAATCCATTTCATCTGACTGGACTCTGACTTCCGAAAGGGCAATCCGCTGCTCCACTCCACTTGTTTTCCCATCCTTTATCCTTTCCGTGTTCTCCACCATTTTCCAGATTCTTTTTCCTTCGTTTCCAACAAAAGCATGAGTTCCCGCAATTGCCTGCTGCTTCACTAAAGAACTCGCTACAATTTCCCGCCTCACCCTAAGCCCCTCTCCTTCTTCTGCTTCCCGCATGCCTGTGCTTATTTCAAATTCTGCAAGCCTCGGGCCCACATATATTCCCTCTATCCTTTGCCTTACTTCCTCACCATGCTCATGGCCTACCATCTCACCAGTCATAAGCGAGACTGCAGCTGCTTCATCCTCCAGCCCGTCACCTAGGTTATCATGTGCATTTTTCATGTCCTTGCCGAGCTGCACATCCCCGCTCCCAAAGTTAGCCAGGTATCTTGATGCCTGTGCATATTCTGCAATAGCCCCCCTGAACCTGACCTGCGCCATTCCCCTTTCAATATCTGAACCCCTGAAAGCGCTCATGTTTCCTGAGCGATAGCCTGCAAGGCTCCCAATGACCTGCTGGCTCAAAATCCCCAGTCCCGAGGTTCTCTGGGAAATACCTGCAGCATCCTCCATTATCTCTTCCTGCCTTGCTACTGCTGCCCTCATAATTTCTACTTCTGCTTTTTCCTGCCCAGGAGAAATTATTCTCCCTCTGCCTACTTCACCGTTAAAGCTGAATCCGGCTTCCTCCCTGCCTTCTCTTTCAAGTTCATCAGCGGCGCGGTTGCTCAGTTCCCCAGCAGCTTTTGCACCTTTTCTGATGTTTATTGCAACTATTCTGGCATTCCCTTCCACTTCTTCTCTTCCAACAGCCAATTCCTCTATGCTGTCTGCAGCATTTCCAAGCCCTTTACTTTCATCAGCAGCCTGGTCCCTTATACTCTCTAGGGTTTCCTGCCCATGCTGAAATGCAGCAAGCACATGGGGCCGCTCAAGCCGCGCAATCCACTCTTCCCTCTCAACTTCAAGATTTTGTGAAAAGGAGAGTGATGCTGTTTCCATCTCTTCAGGCTTTCCTCCGAGCGCGGCACCCTCCATTCTTTTAAGGCTTGCATATGCGCGGGGCATTTCCTCTTCTGCTGCTTTTTCCGCTTCCTCTTTGCTTGCTTTCTGGAAAATTCTCCCTGCCGTTTCCCTGGCCCTTTTCTTGTTTATCTCCAGTGCTGCCCCCATACCCATGGCCATCTCCGAATGCATCCCGGCTTTCCTTAGTTCCCTTTCCATATCTATGGGTCGGAGCCCCTTTCTTCTCCTTTCTTCAACCAGCTTAGGATCAAGAGAATCTATCGCCCTTCCCAGGGACTTCCTTGCCTGGGCAAGGCTGTCTTCTGATATTTTCAGGCCGGCATCCCCTCTTATCCTTCTTTCAGCTTCAATAAGAGTTTCACTGCTTTTTGCAAAGCCCACATATGTGCTTTTCTCAAAAGTTGCCTTGTAATTATATCCAATATTGAGAACACCCAGTGCTTCCGGGAACATCCCCCTCGTCATAAGCTTTTCTGCAGTTTCCCCGACAAATGCCAAGCGGCTTCCGGCCTTTCCGGCATATCCTCTGCTTGAGTTCCGGAATCTCTGCAGTTCGCTGTAAGCGCGGTAATATCTGACTCCCCCCAGAAGCTCACCTGCAGATTCGGCATCTGCTTTCTCAACAGCTTCCTGCATTTTTGAAATCTGCTGCTCAACAATTTTTCCCATGGTGGTTTTTTTCTTTTCACCACTAATTTCAACAGTTACTCTGATTCTCCTGTGGGCGGCCCCCATGGCCTTCTGCTCATATACTCCTTCAATATAGCTTTGAAGTGCGTTGGCCCTCTGGCTGCATTTGCCTGCCAGCTCTGCTGCTTTTTTTGTTCTTCCCCGGGCAAGCTCCCCCCTGGCATCCATATATTCAAGCCGCGCTTTATTTAGCTGCTTTTGCACAAACTCCCTTTCCTTCCTGCCCAATGCCGCGCTCCCCAGCGCATTTTCAATTCCCGCAGCAGTTTTTTCTGCGGAATACAGCTGTATCTCCAGCTGTGCCTGTGCGAGCAACTCCAGGTTCTCTTTTTTTTCCATCAGCGCGGGATTTTCCAGCAGCTCTTGGCCTTCCTTATTTATCTTTTCCAATGCTGAACCGTCTTCTGCAGCACCCATGGCCCCGTAAATTGCAGCTTCCCCATATGCAAGGTATTTTGCGCACAATTCGTATGATTCTGCTTCATATGCATCTTTTGCTTTTTCTGCAAATCCCAGAACAATTTCATTTCCGGCCGATTCTTTAATCTGCCTCCCATCAGCATACAGCATATGCACTCCCATTTCCAGGCTTTGCCTAAACTGCATCTGCTGAAGCTCTCCAATGCCTGCTTCAGCTTCTTCTTCTGCAGCGACTGCTGTTTCTTCAATTTCTGCTGAAACTTCCCGGCTTTCTCCTCTCTGTCCAAGTGCTTCTGCTACTGCCTGGTCGCTGGTAGAAACTATGTTTGGTATGGAATTCCGGAGCTCCCTCGCCCTTTTTTCTGCTTCTCCTTCAGCCTCTAGGCTGACTTCTTCGATTTCTTCTGCACGGCTCTGTTTCCTTGCAGGCACCTTTATTCACCCTAGGCGTGTGCAGATTTCGTTGAATGCGCCAAGTCCTTCTGCAATCACCATAAGGTCATTTGCCTCGCCGTAATTCTGCTGCCACCGTTCAAGCTCGTTTTTCCATTTCATTAGCTTCTGGAATCTTTTTGGCACCTTTTTTCCCCTGAGTTTTGCAGAATTAAGCTTCAGTGCAATGTTGATTGATTTCAGGCTCTTTGCAACCTGTCTTTTTGTTTTTTTGTCCAGCTTCACAATCCTGTCATCGAGACCCATAAAATAAAAACGAAGTACATATATTTAAGCTTTAGTTCAAATTAACACATTCTAACCAATTATGGTTATCCGCTTTTCATGTTTTCCTGAACGAATCTCTGAAATGTTCTCCCTTTCTGCAGCTGTTATGGGAAGTTCATTCCTGAACTTGCCCCTCATGCCTTTTAGGAAACCAAGCTCATGTTTTAGCAGCTCCAGGTAATGTTCTCCTGCCGAATCGAGTTTTTTCAGCTGTACCTCCTCAGTGTCCCCCTTTGAAAAAAGCAGAAATTCTTCTGTGGGCTCATGCATGGATGCCCCATCATATTTCCTGTTGTTTATCTGGTATTTCACGCCTCTTGAGCCAGGGGTTTCCAAAGCTTTCAGGATTTTTTCTGTTATTTCGGTTTTCAGGGCTCCCTTGCCTTCTTTCAGGTTTTCCTCAAGTTTTTTCACCCTTAACGCAACAAATGCCCTCAGTTCTGAATCGTGTTTTTTGGAATCTTCAAAAAACTCCCTTGCCTTTTCCGTGTATCTCCTGCTGGTATCTTCAAACAGGAGAGGCCCCATACCATATATTTCTGAACATGCTTCCAGGGCAGATTCCATCATGTAAAGTGCGAGCTCTATTTTATCAAATTCTGCGGAAAAATATTTATCTTTCAGAAAATCTGTGAAGATGGCAACAGAATTGCAGAATATCTCATAGTCTCCTGAAGTTGCCTCGGTTGATTTTTCTGCGTGCTTGTTTACTGCTTCAACAAAATCAAGCACTGCAAGTCCGTATGCCAGCTTTTTCATTTCCGTCTCTTCTTTTTCAGGATTAAGGTAGGCAATCCTGGCTCTTTCTCTCATTTTATATTTTATTTTTGATAAATTAGAAAGCAGCTTTCTTCCCTTTTCTAGGTCCCTGCCACTTATCCTCTCAGAAGGAGCATTGCCCCTTGCAAAAAGAATATCCTCATGTATCCTGTGAGGTGTGTCCTGGCCGCCAACTCTCCTGGGACTTCCCCGGATATTCATATCAGCTCTGCCTTGCATAATCAGATTTAGGTGGAACCCATATAAATTCATTTTGCTTGGCAATTTGATTGTGCGTGCCCATCATCTGCCAAGGCCGATAACTATATCCTTTATAAGGACTACAACCTTAATTTTTTTCATCTTTTCCGGGACCGTGAGCCAACCTGTCGTCCCTTTCTTTTTCAAAAATCTGAGAAATCTCTGAGAAAGCTTCACTTTCTTCTCGTGAACATCGTTCCCGATTCGATTTCTTCCCGTGAGCAAATCCCACGGAGAAAGGTTCGGTTCTCCCAAAGAAAAACGAGTATGACATATTATTTTGGGTAATACAGTAGCCTTTTTAAGCAGTTCATTCACAAATTCTTTCCATAAAATTCGGGACCGTGAGCCAACCTGGTAAGCTGCAAGCTTCGGGTGCTTGTTATCTGAGTTCGAATCTCGGCGGTCCCAATTCAACTTTTATATCCCTCATACTCCGGAGCAAAATTCTGAGAAAACCCTGATAAAACTTCGATTTCTTTTCTTGGGTATGTGTCCAGGATTGTCAAAAAACACCGTGTTAGGCTAGTCTTTTTGTTTTCTGCAATACCGGAACGCCAATGTTTTCCCGGTGCGCTAGGTGCCGCTGTCGCGCACGCACCGGAAAGCCACTCCCCTTACCTTTTTAAGTGATTTATAGCTAAATCCTCCTCATGCTCACCGAAATTATCCGAAAACACGCGCTCAGAAACAGGAAGCAGTATGGAGCCACCAACCCCAGATCCATAGTGGGAAAGGTGATTGCAGACTTTCCTGATGCAAAAAAAGACATGAAAACAACAATGGGCGAGGCCGCCCGCATTTGTGAAGAGGTGAATGCGCTTTCAGAAGAAGAATTGGAAGAAGAGCTTTCAAAATACACTTTTGAGGAGAAAAAGAAGGAGGAGAGGGGGCTGGTGATCCCCAATGCAGAGGAGGGGAAGGTTGTTACGCGCTTCCCTCCCGAACCTTCAGGATACCCGCACATAGGGCATGCAAAAGCAGCTTTCCTTGATTATGAGCTTGCAAAGAGATACGGAGGAAGGATGCTCCTCCGCTTTGATGATACAAATCCGGAAAAGGAAAAGCCCGAATACGTGGATGCAATAAAAGAGGGGCTGGAGTGGCTCGGGATTTCCTGTGACGGCGAACCAACCTACACTTCAGATAACATGGAGAAATTCTATTCTTATGCGGAAAATCTGATTGCGGCAGGAAAAGCATACGTGTGCACCTGCCCCTCTGAAAAAGTTAAGGAGGGCAGGGAGCATGGAAGGCCCTGCGCCTGCCGCGCCCTCATCCCCGAAGAGCAAAAGTCCCGCTGGAAAAAGATGCTAGAAGGCAGTTATGGAGGGGGAGAAGCAGTTTTGCGCTATATGGGGGACCTTGCATCTGCAAATACTGCGCTGCGCGATCCTACCCTGTTTCGCATAATCCTTTTTGCGCACTACAGGCAGGGCGAGCAGTTTCGCGTCTGGCCCTCCTATGATTTTGCAGGCCCCATAATGGATTCAACTGAGGGGGTTACCCATGCATTGCGCACAAAGGAGTATGAGCTCCGGAAACCCCTATATTTTGCAATCCTCCGGGACCTGGGGCTCAGGGAGCCTGAGCTTGTTGAGTTTGCCAGGCTCTCTATAAAAAACACAAAAGTGGGCAAGCGCCATATAATCCCTCTTGTTAAGGGGGGGCTGGTCCACGGATGGGATGACCCCCGCCTTCCAACGCTCCGGGGCCTTAGGCGCAGGGGAATCCTCCCCGATGCAATCCGGAACTTCGTACTCTCTTTTGGGCTCAAGAAAAGCGAGAGCGAGCCGGGCTGGTCCAGGCTTCTTACTGAGAACCGCAAGCTCCTGGACCCGGTTGCCCCGCATTACTTTTTCGTGCCCAACCCGGTGAAGGTTATGGTTGAGGGCGCCCCAAAGCGCACCGCAAAAATGAAGGTGCACCCAAACAAGGATGAACACAGAGAATACCCAGTAAGCGAAACTTTCTATCTTCCCCGCGCAGAAATAGAAGGAATGAAGGAAGGCGAGGTCTTTCGGCTCAAGGACCTTTACAACGTGCGGATAATTGAGAATATGGACGAATTAAAGGCCGGATATGCTGGAGAAGAGCTCAGGGAAGGAAAAAAGCTCCAGTGGGTTTCCGAGCCACTTGCCTGCGAGATATGGAAACCCGGGGACCTTTTCCTCAATGGAGAATACAACCCCGAGAGCATGGATGTTGAAAAGGGATATGCGGAAAAGGCAGTGCTTGGGCTGGAGCCTGGTGCCATGGTTCAATTTGAGAGGTATGGATTCTGCAGGCTGGATTCAAAAGAACCCCTCCGCTTCATCTATTCCTGCTGATTATTATGCTTGAAGAATACAACCCGGTGGAAGAAATTGCGCCTGCCCGCGAAGCCCAGTATGCAAATTATTTTCTTTCCCCAATAATAAAAAATGTGTTTTCAGGAAGGGGAATAACCCATCTCTACCGCCACCAGGCAGATGGAATAGAATATGTAAAGCAGGGGAAGAACGTAGTGGTTGTGGCCCCAACAGCAGGGGGGAAAAGCGAGGTTTTCCTGGTTCCTGCAGTTGAGTCTGCAATAAATGGGGACAACACCCTTCTTCTATATCCAACCAAGGCACTTGCCAGGGACCAGCAGCTGAGGTTCTCGGAATTTGCATTATATGGGGTTCGCACAGAGAATTATGACGGGGACACGCCGCAGGGAAGGAGGGAAAAAATCCGCGCCCGGCCCCCACAAATCCTGGTTTCCAACATGGACATGCTCCACTTTGTTCTCCTAAACAACCGCCTCTTTACAAAATTCTTTGAGAACCTCAAGTATGTTGTTCTAGACGAGGTCCACATATACTCAGGTATTTTTGGGGCCCATGCCTCAAATGTTCTCTGGAGGCTAAAGCGACTTATGAAAAAAAAGTTCAAGCGCGATATCCAGTTTATCGCAACCTCTGCAACAGTTGGAAATGCAAAAGAATTTTCCGAAGGACTCTGTGGAGAGGATTTTGTTCTTGTGGAAGGCAATTCATCCCCACGCTCAGAGTTCCATCATCTCCTGATCTCTCCTCCGGAAAGCTATTCGGTTGCTGCCCTGCGCATCGCGGATGAAATAGGAAGGAAAGCCCTGATATTCGGAAATTCCCATTCCCTAGTTGAGCGGATGGGGCTGATGGCTTCCAGGATGAATATTCCCCTGGGAGTTTACAGGGCAGGGCTGCGCCAGGACGAGCGCAGGAGAATAGAGTCTGATTTCAAGGAGGGCAGGATAAAGTATCTTGCAACCACTTCCGCCCTGGAGCTGGGAATAGATGTGGGCAATACGGATGTGGTAGTTCTTGCAGGTTTTCCAGGTACAATTACCAGAGTGCGCCAGCGCATAGGGCGCTGCGGCCGCAAAGGCCAGACCGGCTATGGAGTGTTTGTAGCAAAAGAAAGCCCCCTAGACCAATACTATTTTGAAAACCCAGGCGAATATCTGCATGGGGAGCCCGAAAACTGCTACATAAACCCAAAAAACGAGAACGTTCGCCGCCTCCACATTCTTTCTGCTGCAAAGGACCTGATGTTTTCTCCTGAGGAACTGGACAACAAAACCCTGGAAATAATCGATTCTCTTGAAGAGGAAGAGCTCGTGAAAAAATGGGGCAATTTCTACAGCATTACCCGGGAGGGCTCAAAGCGCGCCCGCAGCATAAACCTCCGCTCTGCAGGCACTTCGGTAAAAATCTACAATTCTGAAACAGGCAGGCACCTTGGGGAAAGGGGAATAGGAATGGCAATAAAGGAGCTTTTTGAGGGGGCAATTTATCTGCACGGAGGCCACCCCTATCTATCACAAAAACTGGACCTGGACAAGATGGAGGCCTGGGTTGAGCAGATGCACGGGCAGGTGGAGGAGTACACCTCCGCCCTCAGCAACAAGAGTGCAGAGGTTGTGCAGGAGCTTGCTTCCCGCGAATGCCTGGGTCATACACTTTCCTTTGGGAAAGTGCACATAACCGAGGAAGTGTACGGATTCATTGTAAAAGATATGTTTGGCAGCACAAAAATTGCAGAGCACACCTTTGAAACCCCCTATATTTATGAGTATGATACTTATGCGCTCTGGCTGGACCTGGAGGATTTTGTATATGATGTTCCTGAGTTCGGAGACGGACTGCATGCATTTGAGCACGTTTCCATCTCCATGATGCCCGCAATTACCGGAGCAGACCCCAAGGAGCTTGGAGGAATTTCCTATCCCTCAGGAAGAATGTATGTTTATGATTCTGTTGAGGATGGAAACGGTGTTACTCAGGTGGTTTTCGGAAAGTTTGAGAAAATTGTTAAAATGAGCAGGAATCGCCTGGAGAAATGCCCCTGCGAAAAGGGATGCCCCAGGTGCATTTTAGATCCGATGTGCGGAAACGATAACCGTTTTCTAAACAAGGAGAGTGGCCGGCTAATTGCAGAAAAGCTCTTGGGGAATTAGCCCTTCTTTTTCTTTTTAGGTTTTCTTTTCCTTCTTCCCCATTCAGTTCCAAGCCGGCTAATCCTGTCATCCATACTTCCCTTTGGCCCAGGGCCCCTAACTTTTCTTCCCCGCGAGTATTTTGGGGGTTCTTCCTTTTCTTCAGGAGGAGTTATCTTTACGGGAACTGCTTTAACGTGCCCCCTATTTTCCCGCTCAGCACCAGGATTTCTTGGAACAAGAAATTGGTTCTCTGTTTTGGGCCCATGTTTTTTCTTACCCTTTTTAGCTGGTTTCTTTGCCATTGTCCCGCCCATGATCATATCTATATGTGCAGGAATAAAAGAATTGCGGAAAGGTAAAATAAAAAAAGAAAAGAAGGCAGGGTTGCCTACTCTTTCAGCATGAACCAGTAAGCGAGCACAACAACTACAATAATTGCTATTATTGCAGGGATGAGAGGGAACCCTCCTTCTTCCGGAGCCGGTTCTTCTTCAGGCTCTTCAGCTGTAGCAGGTTCTTCCTCTGCCGGAGCCGGTTCTTCTTCAGGCTCTTCAGCTCCCTCCTCTTCAGGCTCTTCAGTGCCTTCTTCCATGGTTTCGTTTCCCGCACCTTCTTCAGGAACCATTCCGCCTGTTTCTAGGCCCATTAGTTCACTTACTGAGACTGCGGTCCCATTTGAGAGGATGCATGCGCCGTATTCTGAGGTCCAGTTGCCCTCATCTTCAGTGACTGTAGTCATTCCATAACCCTGCTGGGTGCAGTAGCTATATTGCACAGCGACTTTTCCCTGGAAGAAGGACCAGGCATTTACTTCCTGCCCGCTCGGGAGTTTGCACACTCCCTCTTCTCCATCAGGGCCTTCCACAGTCTTGTACTCATACCCTAATTCTTCACAGTATACTGCAGAGGGATTTGCAAGTGAAAACACGAATCCCATCAGCAGCATCGCAAGTATTAACCTCTTCATAGGTGCAGAATATAAGGGGAGGTTTTAAAAAGTTGCGGAGTTTCCACAGATTTCCCGGCATTATACTAAGTCTGAGAGATCTTTTCCGTATTTTTCCGCTATTTTCCAGGAAACAGAGTATGATTTTGGATTCTCATTGAAGAATGCAACCGGAATGAATTTCCACCTATACTGCATTCCAACTCCCTTTCTCATTACTGCAAGTGCAGAATCATCCCCCTTCACAACCTTTTGTTTTTTCCTCCTCCACGCCACATATGTTTCCATTCCTGTGGTTTCCTGCCATTTTTTCAGGTTTTCAAACTGGTCCCGATCCAGGGCCAGATGCTCTGATTCAAATGATTTTGCCTCAACCACATACTGCTGTATTCCACGAAAAGCGAGCAGGTCCGGGCTCAGCCCCGATGTTCCGCTCCCGGCCCCCCTTATCACCATGAATCCGCGCTCAGAGAAAAATCTGATTAGTTCCCTTTCCGCACGCGCGCCCTTATGGTATGTTTTTACCATTATTCTTCCACCAGAATTTTCCCCGCTTCTGCATCAATCTCTGCTTCCATTCCACTCTCCAGTGCTTCTAGGACGTCTGTTTCCGGCTTGTCCAGCATCGGAATCCCTGAAATGATTGCACCAACCGCAATAATTGTTTCTGCCTCCAGGTTCACAATTGCTGCAGGCGCCACCCCGTTTTTTTTCATCCCAAGAATCACATAACTCCCCACTGTTGAGCCCTTTCCCCTGGGAAAAACCAGTACCTTCCCGGCCACGCTCTTTCCTTGAAGTACATGCCCCCTCTCCTGCACAATCCCTGTTTTTGGATCCACTCCCCCCAGGAAGGAAATCGGGTCCCTGCTCAGCAGCACCTCGCCCTTTGCTCTCCCCTTGGATATCACTCTTGCAATTATTTCCATAGTATCTCCTCTAGTTTTCCGAAAACCAGTTTCTGCTTGCACATGGTGGGCAGGTAAGTTGCAGCTTTTCCCGAATCCACCGCAGTTGTCCCAAAGCCCATTTCTTCTAGGGGGGCAACAACCATGCAGGTATCAGCAACCAGCCTACCCCCATTTTCCTCAATTCTCCGGGCAATTCCCTTCTGCTCCGCCTCTTTTTTTACCCCCCTGCCCAGGCAAATCCAGAAGGGCTTTTCAACTGGCTTTTTCTCAAGTTTTTGTGCAATCTCCTCAAGCTCATCAAGTGAAGCATGCGGGCACCCAACGGTGACGAGATCCGCATGCCCGGCCTCGTTCAGCTTTTCCTTAAGTGCTTCAATCTCTTTTTTGGTTATTGTAATTTCCTCGGGGCTTTCTCCCAGATTCCATTCCGGAGTTACCCCCGCAACAAAGTAAAGCGGTACAGAGCCAGATGCAGCCATTGCTGCTCCAAGGTACTTTAGCATATCCTGGTCCGGGTTTATTCCCCTGAATGCAGGAAGCTTCCCCCTAGCTTCTTTTCCCACAAGCAGGCCCAGCAATCCATATTCAGTGCGGTTTTCAAGTGTTCCCTCCACATTCACAATGATATCCGCAACCCTGTTTTCCTCAAGGTGCAGCCCATATAGAGGTGTTACCCCGCAAAGCGCAGCGCAGAGCGCGGAAGGGCCACCTTCCCTGTTTGTGCGCGCTCCCAGTACCGAGTTTGCAAAGGAAACCGCGGAGCTTTCACTCCATGCAATATGCTCCCCCTCTACAGGCCTTACTCCATTTAAGTAGGGCGTGCAGGTGCAGCTCGTGGTAATCCCCATAGTTGAATATGCATCAAGTATCTGAAGCTGCTTTTTTGCAAATTCCTCAGGGAACCCCATCTGCCTCCATTGGCATGTGTCCATTCCCGCCGGGTTCAGAAAGGAAGGTATTTCCACTCTTCCCCCGAGCGCAGCCATGTGCTTCAGGTATTCCAGCCCCGCATCCCCTATTGTTTTGTAGGAAACTCCTGCAATCTGCGCAGAGCTGACTCTGACCATGCGCTCTGCATGGTAGATTTTTCCCAGCGCAACAAGGATCTCCATCGCTTTCTGCTTGGCTTCCCCCTCTTCACCCACAAGCATCCTTTCTTCTTTTTCCGTCAGTTCCAAGTTTTGCACCTATTCAGGTTACCCTATTCTATATTTTAAATATTTTGATGCCTGTTTTCCGTAACTCTGGCAAATACGCATCTTTTTAATCCTGTTTGGTTTAAAATGTAATTATGCGTAAGACCAGGAAAATTGGCAATCCCCATATGGGCTCTGGCAAAGCCAGGCGAAGGCCGCATTTCCAAAAAAAGAGGACAAATCAGCCCCCCTTGGTTAGGAGGAACAATAGTAAAGCGTGGGAGCTTGTATTGAAAAATATTAGGCTTATTTCCATAGCTGCCAAAAAACACGAACTCTATTCACGGAGCCCAAGATGCGAAAGGGAGGATGTGGACAGCATTCTGCTGTTTTCACTTTTTTATGCATCCCAGAGGTACGACTGTTCAAAAGCAAGTTTTTCAACTTATTTTCTTTCTGATGCAAGGAGATGCATAAAAGATGTGTTTAAGCTTTCTGGGGAAGTGTCTCTTACCCAGAGCCAACAGAGAAAGATATTTGGTGTTATCAAGGCAATGAAGGATAACAATGCGGGCTTTGAGGATGCAATGGAGAAGATGGGACTATCGGAACGCTCAAAACATACGCTGCGCCTTCTCCTGCCGGTGTTCATACATGCCGAGGATTCTCCTGATTCCGGCCCCCTCCTCTATGCTAATTCACCCCATAAGGATTCCCGCCAGCTTGGAGTTTCAGCAATTATAAATGCTTTTTCACCACCAGTCCAGGAGAAATCCCTCACTTCAAACGACCTTTTATCAGTTATTACCCGCGCCATCTACTCACTGCCACCTAGCCACCGCGAACTCCTTGAAATGCGCTTTGGGCTAAATGGGTATGAGGAACATACTCTGCAGGAAATAGGCGATAAATTTTCACTTAGCAGGGAACGCATAAGGCAGATTCAGCAGGATGCTTTTAATCAAATCAGGGAAAGTGAATATGCGGAACCACTGAAGGATCTTCTTGAGGAAATGGGGTAATTTAACAGGTTAAATGGATTGCAAGCGCCGACCCTTTATTTTCCATTGCATTATACTCATCTACGGCTTTCCCGCTTTTAAGCTCAATAAGCCGAATTCCATTCTCTCTGCAGTATTCCCTAACATCATCTCCCACCTCCATTCTCCCATCATGGCCGGTACCCACAACAAGGGTGTCCAGCTCTGCATCAAGGATGGGCCCAAGGTCTCTTTTCTGAAGCAAATGCCCTCTTTCCCTCCACCATTTAGGGTACACCTTTTCCCCAACCAGGATGATATCTTCGGTATATTCATCCCCATCAACCACAATTTTTCCAAACCCGTATTTTTCTATCATTTGAACGCCCCAGTGCAAAAAAACACCAGGGGTTCTGCACTATATTTTTAATATGTTTTGTGGTCAAATATGAACTTATGCAGCGAGAACTTCCTACTAATCCATCCAAAGCCAGAAAAAATTCCCGAGACCAGAAACCGCGTCCATTTGCAAGAAAGGGCCCTGCGCCGCAGGAGCGCCTGCGTAGCAGTGAAACTGCATGGAAAATGGTGATGGATGCAGAAGAGAAAGAGGGACTCTGCCACAAGGGAGTCAGGCGATGGCACCTTGACAAGTTTATCCCCAGCGAAGATGCACTGCAGCTTGCAAGGATTTCTGCAGTGGAGAGCGCGATGAAGTGGGACCCTTCCGAAAAAACCAGTTTTTCCAAATACGCGCTTGACAATATGCGGAGCTGCTGGAGGGAGGTTTATCCATACATAGAAACTGTGCACATTCCATACTATATGCGGGAAGCTTTGGAATTCATGAACAAGTGGCTAGAAAGCAATCCCGGAAAAACCCGGGAGGATTTTTTTGCCAGCAACGACTTCATTTTCCTGGCAGAATCCAAAAAGTGCACACCTGCAAGCATTGAAGATGGAATCAGGAGAATGAAAAGGGCACACTTCCCGCTCCACGGTGAAACAGCATTCAATTCTTTTTCATCAAGTGATGAAGGGGAAAGATGGGAAGCAAAAACAATTATGCGTGAAATGGATAAGGGGGATTCTGGTTTCAATAATGGCACCGAACTTCTCCCTCCAGAGCAGGCAGTATTCCATAACGCTCTTTCGTCCGCCCTTAAATCTGCCCTAAGGAAACTAGATATTAAAAAAAGTAACAGGGTCCCGATGGGAAAAGTGATATCCATGCGCTTTGGCATGAACGGGTACAAGAGGATGCGCGAACTCAGGGAAATCGCAGAAAGGTTCGGTTTTACGAAGCAGCGTGCCCACACTGTAGTGAAAACGGCCCTGGAGATGCTTGAAAAAGATCCCCGCTTAAGGCGAATTAATATGGAGCTCTGAATTGCATGGGAGTCAGGGCACTTGCAAAAAAATCCCCTCCGCTGCAAAAGGGAAACCCCCCCAAATTCCCGGATAAGCATCCAAGGCTTTCCCGTCATAAAAACAATGAGCGGGATGATGCAACCTGCTGGGGAATTGTGCAGAAGCACCCTCATCTTGCGCAAAGCATAGTCAGGCGCCTTCGCCTTGACCGCTTGGAGGGAATGGAATTTGAGGATGCTGTGCAAATGGTCAAACTCAATCTTTTTAGAAATGCAAAGAAGTGGAACCCGGAGGAACTCTCTTTCAAGGATTTTGCCTGGAAACACGCAAAAAGCGCCTACCGGGATGCGGAGCGGGAAGTTCTGATAAATACAAAAAGCGCAAGAAGGCATGTCCGCCAGTATTGGGAATGGAGGACCAGCGACCCCTCTGCGCCTCTTTCTGATTTTGCAGAAAAAATGGGAGTCGGGATCCGCAGGGCAAAAACCATTGAAGATGCCGCTTTTGCATCCGGCCCCACAGGAAACAGAAAATCCCTGAATGGCATAACAGGCAACGGGAAGCCATTGCACGATGCCCCTGGCCCTGTTTCAGAGATACACCCATCTGCCCTTGCAAAGGAGGCAAGAGAGGAGATGGGTCAGACTCCTGAATACAGTGCAGGCTGCGCCAAGTTCGCCAGAGCCCTCTGGGCCTCAATAAACCGCCTTCCACCAAACAACAGGGAGGCAGTATGCAGATACTTTTGCCTGGAAGGAGACCCCAATAAGCGCACTTTTGCCGAGCTTTCAGAAGAGCTGGGCGTAAACAAGAGCACTTTAATTAACCGCGTCCACCGTGGAGTAAAGCGGGTAAGGAAACAGCTCTCCTTGCTTGGGCTGATTGGTGAAAGCGAAGGGATTCCGTCTTCCGTGCTTGCAGATGCCCTCCTGTTCATCCACAAAAATGAGGGAACATGTAGGGGCTGGGAAAAGGAGTTTCCTGCCCCAAAGCCCAGAAAGAGGCAGCGCAAAAAGCCAAATTACCCCCGCAACCGCAAGAGGAAAGGCGCATTCCGCAGCGTTCCTGAAGCGCTTGAGCTTGCGGAGCAGAATATGGATATAATCTCTGCAATGTTTGGCATCTACGGAGACAGGATTCTGCCCCATTCAGTTTTTGAAAAGGAGGAAGGGGTTGATTCCCTGAGGGAGTTCCCGGAATGGGCAGTACACACTGCATTTTTTGAGCTTTTCCGGGCTGCTGCCTATTGGGATGGGAGCGGGAGCTTCCGGGATTTTGCTTCGGAAAAGCTGGTTGATGCCATGCACGAAATAGCATACGAATCCTTTCCGGATTTGTTCCCGAAATTCAATCCCAGGGATACAGGGGTTTTCCTGCGCAAAACCAGCCATATCCCCAAATGCAATACGGAAGCAGGGGTCCGGCTCCAGCAAATAAATGCAGAAACGTTTATGCACACTACCGATTCAATCCCCCTAAACCCTGAAGAGCTGCTAATTGCAAAGGAGCGCCAGAAGGTTGCATTCATGGTTAATTTTGCAGTCCTGGGCCTAACATCAAAGCAGCAGAATATCGTGCGGTCAGTATGCGGAATGAGGAATGAGCACGGAGAAGAGATGGAAGAGCAGGGATATGCGGAGATAGCCCGGAGACGCGGCAGCACTACGCGACAGAATATAGAATTCTCCTGGAAAAAAACACTGCGCACCCTTTCAAAAAATGGTCTTGTGGCCTGGATTTACAGCCGGGCATTAAATGACTAATAATCTTCTCTGCTAACCTCAAGGAATTCCGC
>WJMN01000036.1 GCA_014727925.1 Microcaldota archaeon | reverse complement strand
TGGTAATCCCTCAGATAACCAGTGGAAATTCTGGCAGAAGCCTTGAGTTGCTTGCAAAGGAGCTTGACCCAAAAGCGGAAAGGGTAAAACTCGTGAATATCTCTGCAGAAGAGATGGATGAAAAAATAAAAAACGGGCAGGAAGAAGAGAATACATACTTGGTCAACCTGGGAAATGGCCGCATATATATGCAATTCATGCGGGAGCTGGCAAGGCAGCACCTAACCATGTCAAATTTGCCGGACGAAAATATTATTGGCGTTGAGCATCCCGGCCTTCCCAATGGATACTCTACCATAGTGGAGGATATATATGCACAACTGGAGGAAGAGGGGATAAAACCTACCCACATATCCTGCCCATTAGGTGCGGGAGAACTGCTTGCTGAGGTAGGCAGA
This sequence comes from Microcaldota archaeon, assembly GCA_014727925.1. Taxonomy (GTDB): domain Archaea; phylum Micrarchaeota; class Micrarchaeia; order Anstonellales; family Bilamarchaeaceae; genus CAIKOA01. Next base: position 15,436 of record WJMN01000036.1, on the reverse strand, counting down.
AAATCGCTGGAGATTTATGGGAGCTCCTGCCCTGCAATAATTGGGAACACCATAAGCAGAAATCCGTTTGCTGAGGAAAGGAATTTTTCAGAAGATGCAAATTTTGCATGTGTGCTTGCTGACAAGCTGGTAACGGATGTCTCCAACTATGTGCTTGAAATTCAAAATCTAAAAACAGAGGGTAAAATCCTCAGGGTAAAAACAATTCTTTCTGGAAAAGAGCTGAAAAAAGAATATGGATTTCTGGAATCCCTTGATATATCTGCAGAGCCTTCTGCTGCAACTGCATTTTGCGGAATAAAAAATATAGAATTTACCAAAGACGATATTCTTGTCATTATCTGCAGTGGAAAAGGAAATTTCAACCCCGAAGTGCTCGATATGGAAGGGCAGCTAGGCAATCTTGGAACCGGAACAGACACTTTACTGGAATACAGCGCTTTTGTGGAGAAGGATCCTGAAAAAGCAAAGGTAATACGGGGGAGGGAGTTGCTTAACTCGGTGGAGATAGGAGACCAGAAAAAATTCAATTTTCTTATGGCAATGCAGAAAAGTAATCGCGGGAGCGTTTCGTTGGAAGAGCGGGATAGTGGGGGGAATACCCCACTCTGCCTCGCTGCCGCAAAAGGAGCTGATGAATTCACTGCAAAACTCCTGGAAGCAGGTGCACGGGTTTCTGCAAAAAACAGAGATGACGAAACGCCGTTAATATTGGCATGTCTGCAAAAAAATCAGAAAGAAACCAGGGAGATGGATCTGCCTGACTTAGCCTGGAGCCGTATGCAAGAGGATGTAGAAGGGGGGGAAAACACATGGAAAGAGGAAGAAATGGAAGGAAACTACAGTAATGTGGTTTATAGATTGCTGGAAAATGGGGCAGATATCTTCCAAAGAGATGGGGAAGGCAGAGGGGTTCTGTTGGCTGCTATTGAGAGCGAAGATACGAGAACCATATCAATGATATTAAACAAAAGCAGGGAACTGTGTGAAGAAGAACTAAATGAAATAGAAGAAGTGGGTAAATTGGAGAAGTTGGAGAATGAAATGGAAAAGAGATGGAAAGAAGCCAAAACGGAAACAGAAATGTTTGATGCTTTGTGTGGGCAAATCGATTTGGATGTGCGCAGTAGCGTGACATCTGGCAGGAGGGAACTTTGGAAAAAGATAAAGGATAAATATTTGAGGCTTTTTGAAAACCAGTCTGGAACAAGCCCGCTGGCCCGTGCGATTGAAAAGGATGAGAGGGAGCTTGCAGAGGATTTGATAGAATGGATCATTTTTCTGGAAGGAAATCCTTTCGAAATGCAAAAAAACGGATGGAGCGTGTTAATCCCTGCTATGGCAAAGGGGGAAGAAGATACTCTTTTTTTACTTAAGAAAATAATGCAATACACAAAAGATATGAAACAATGCTCCCCCATCAATGAAAGATACCGCGGATATACTCCATTGCATTTGATTGCAAGAATGAAAGGAAAAAAAACAAAAGACCTTATTCAGCTTATAGTGAGGTTTGAGGAAGACATGGAAAAAGAAGACATTTTTGGAAAACTTCCACTCGAATTAGCAATAATTTCAAGGAATGATGAAGCAGCTGCATTGCTTGTAAATCTGGGGAAGAAAAAGCATGAAGAAAAAATGGAGAGAAATAATGAAGCGATAAAAGCAAGTAATCGTGGGGATATGGATAGATTAGAGAAGTTGATGGGGAAAATGGATACTATAGGAATCCCAAAATCTGTAAACAGCAGGCTGCTTTTCAAGATACTCAAAAGGGCAAAAGAAGATCAGAGGAGAATATATCTTATTTACGAATGCGTGAAAAATTTCCATGAAAATATAGAAGCAGAAACAGGTGAAACTTCATTTGCCGGAGGATTACATTCCTTGGTAGAACTGAATGATGATTACGATTGGGATTATCAGGAAATCGTAAATTGTACGTCCTCTCCCCCATACATACTAAAGAAGATGATTGAACTTGGGGTAAATCTTGAAGAAACTGATTCTGAAGGCCGAACTGCGTTACTTTATGCAATAGAAGCGAGGCTGGAAAAGGCGGCCATCATGTTGGTAAAAGGAGGGGCGAAAACAGATTCTGGCACAGGGAGGGGGGAAACTGCTCTGGAACTTGCAGAGAAATGGGGGATGGAGGATCTTAAAGATTGGCTGGAGGATCCAAAGGGAATGGAAAAAATGGAGGAAAAATTAAAAGAAAGATTTGGATCGGGGAAGCAGGAGAAGAAGTTTTCAGATGAAGAAAGGGAATTTATTAAAAGGGAATTTATTAAAAAGATAAGGAAATGAATGGATCAATCTGGACAAAAAATGGGTCAGATTAAATTCAAATAAGACTTCTTCCAAGCATGCCACTAAGCAAAACAAAATACAATACACTTGCTTTAATTCTCCGCATTAACCATCTCAAAAAGAGTGACCACCATTCCAGGTAGTGAAAACAACAAAAGAAGGGCAAATGTGGCAAGAGGAACAAAAGCTACCAAACAATTATAAAAAAGGAGAAAGAGGGGAGAGAACTATTGGGTGGTAGTCTCCTCCTCTATCTCCAAAACCTTGAAGATTACTCCCTCGGCCATTGTTTCTTCTCCTTCAAATAGAACGTATTCGTACTCTTCCCCTGCAATATCCTGTACGAGCAGTTCAACTGATTCGCTCTCTGCCACAACTTCACAGGAAGGGCTGAGCACCTGGTCTATGCTTTGAACTTCTATCTCCACCCCATCCGGAAACCCTACGGATTCTCCTTCATACAGGGTGAAGACAGAAGTTTCCTCCACAGTGCCAGAATCATCAGAAAGGCCGTTTTCCTCCCAATAAGAAATGCTGTCAGCAGACACTATCTCCCTCAAATATCCAGGGTCATCGCCTTCAGATGCCCCTTCTTCGCTTGTGAAAAACAGGGTAATTCCTGAAGAGCCGCTTTCAAGCACCATCTCTTCTGAATAAATTCCTAATTCAGCCCAGATTGCCTCAGGTATCTGTCCGGGCGCCACCTGGTATGCATGGAGAAGCACTCCCTCGCCGCAAAGCTCAGCGGTTTCCCCTGGATAAACTTCCTCCTGGCACACCTCATCTCCTGAATCCAGGAGGGAAACTATTGCCGCATGGCCATTGCCTGGGCCGACTTCCTCGGAAACACCATCCATGCGGACAGAATAGCTTCCCTCTGCCGAAAGAGTTTCATTCAAGCCAACAAGATTCCATGTTTCCTCTTCTGAAAGCGTAATCTCAGCTCCGGAAACTTCATAGGATTCCCCGTATGAAACATCATGGGGAACGCCTCCAGATACAGACTCAATGCTGCTCAGGACATATTCTTCTCCTTTGAATGTTATGTGTATGTGGTGATTAGTTAGCTTATCAAGACCGTCGCATGAGGACCAGGGGGCGGCCTCATAGCCTGCACAGAGCGGCAAACCCTCCTCGTCATCGGCGTCCAGGAGAACAGAATAGTTAACTTCGTTGAACTCTTCTCCATCAGGGACAGCGTAAAGGGCCTGAACTCCCAGATAGCATTTTCCTGTCTTTGTATTTTTTATGTCAAAGGCTTCAAGCATTGCAACCTGGTCTTCTCCCGTATGATAAACCCCTTTTTCATCAGGAGAATCTTCATCCCAGGCAAAATCCGACACTGAGATAATGGTGATTTCTAACTTTGCTGTTTCAGAGCCAGCAATAATATCACAGGTTCCTTCTGATTCAGATTCATCCTGCTCTTCTTCGGATTCTTCTTCCTCTTGTTCAGTCCCTTCATTTTCGTCGTCTTCCCCTTCTTCGTCTTCTTCATCTGCTGTGTCCTCCTCCTGCTCTTCATCTTCAGGTTCTTCTTCAGGTTCTTCAGTCAAAGAAGCATAATCCGGCAGGCACGCCGAATCAGTTGGGTAGATTGCACAAAATCTGCAGGCAGAATACTCGTCCTTTGCCTCAGAAAGGTCTGAACGGACTTCTTCCCTTGCGCCGGGACCCTGGCGAACATGGTTCAGGGCCACAATAAAATAGAGAGAATTTGAATTCCGTATTTCAGAATTTGCTTCCTTGAACGCTTCCTTGAATTCCTCCACATCATTGGCCCTTTTCATTTCTTCAAGCCCTTCCTGCAGCGAGCCATCTCCACCCAGGTAATTGGATAAATAGTCTCCCTGGTAAGGGGCAATGCCATAATCCAGGGACTTTTCAATAATGGTTTCCTGGTATTCTACAGAACATTCATGCAGAGAATATATTCTCCCCATGCCGGGTGAAAAATATGCCAGGGAAAGAGAAACTCCCAATACTGCCAAGAATAATATGGATTTTGCGAAGTTCATTTTTGCCACAACATGGTTTGGAGATGATATTATAGATATTGATAGTGCCGCTCCAGAAAGGGCATTTAAAAAGATTTTTTGATACGATCCTAGGAACGCGGATTGGAATAAGCAACATCTATAACATCCCATTGATTCTATTTATTGCAATCCCTTTCACACTTAGAGGGAGGGACAGGAGTATTTGATATACAGAATTGGTTTTTTTCAATGTCTCCAGACAATTTTGCGATTTCCATTTCAAAATTAAGACCTGCGCAACGGAATAGATATTCCCCACATTCACGGCACCGGGCAAGCAGGTCCCTAAACCATTGTCTGAGAGAATCAAGCCGTTCGGATTCGGTCCAAATATTCCTTAAACTCTCATCCATAAGGTTCCCAAGCAGGAGCCTCTGGTCTTGGAACGAACTATGTCCATGCGGCCAAACACCACCATCGCAAGATATTGCAAGGGTGGTATTTCCATAAGGAAGAGCTTCCATAGTTTTTCCAGCAGACTCAGAATTTAATATCGACCTTTCAATAAAGGATTGCTCAAAGTGCATGATATTAAGATTTGGATATTTTGGTCTAAGGGCGATGGCATCCTTTGCAGATTCAAAATGTTCTTCAAAATTAAGACTCAGATGGTTCTGCCCTATACCCCTTCCAATAGGACGCATATAAAAAAAGTTGATTTCCTCCACCAATCCGTTTGCAATTGCAATAATTTGGGGTATTTGGTGGACATTCAATTTAGTTATCACAGTATTAAATCTCAGATTTATTCCTGCATCGGCCATTGCTTCCATGGAACGCATCGTATTACGGAATGTTCCCTTCCCTCTGAAATAATCGTGCTCTTTCTCTAAACCATCAAGACTTATGGTAACTTGGTCCAGATCAAGACTAGCCAACTTTTTAGTGGTTTCTAAGTGGTCGGCATAAATTCCATTAGTGTTTAAAGAAACCACAAACCCCTTTCTCTTCGCATAATTGAGAATATCAAACCAATCCTCCCTGACTGTGGGCTCTCCTCCCGTAAACCGAATATCAATTACTCCATGTGCCCACATATCGTCCAGCATCTTTTCAAATGCTTTCAGCTCAAGTCCGCCATAAGCAGACTTACCTGCGTTTGCAAAACAATGCTTACAGGCAAGATTGCATTTTCTAGTTAATTCAAAATAAATCCTGACTGGAGCAGAGAGGATGTCAGTTCTCTTGGGCAAATCTCTCTCAATAACTTTGTCTGTTTTCAAAGGTCCTTCGGAAACCAATTTGAACCTGAGTGTTTTGGAATTATAACGAACACCTCCAAAACGCTCTTTCCTAAAGATCTGTTTTTTGCTCATTCATGTCACCAAAATTTTTTGGAGGGAATATGTGCATATTGATAGTGCCGCTCCAGAAAGGGCATTTAAAAAGACTCACAATTTCTTCAGTACATTACTCATAATCAGGAAAGCTTTCGATTCTGCCTTACGCAGGTGCTCTGCAAAATTTGAGGGGGATGAATCTGACTCTGCAGCAAGGGAAGCAATGGTTGTTTTTCTGGGGATTTTGTAATATCCTTTATCAAAAGCCTTTTGGAGAGCCCGCAACTGCTTGTGGCTGATCTGCCCTGATGAAGAGCGGAGAAAGAAAAAATCCCTTACACGAAATGAAAAAATGGAGACATCATCTGCAATTCTCCGGGCATACCTTTTTGCTTTCCTTCTTTCAAAGCCCATAGGAATAGAGTATGTGAATAGGGAGGGATAAGCCTGCTACCGTTGTATTAAGGCTGTTTAAAAAGATTTACAATTTCTGCAGTACTTTCATCAGAATGGGAAGAAGCTTGGATTCTGCCTTTCGCAGGTGCTCCGCAACTGTAGAGGGGGAAGTGCCCAGCTTTTCAGAAAGTTCTTCTATGGAAATCTTCTTGGGAACCTCATAATAGCCATAATCCACTGCATTCTGGAAAACCTCAAGCTGTCTTGGGGCAAGAACCTCTTTTGCAGACTGCAGGTCAAAAAAACCGCTTGTGCGGAAAGCACTCAGGGAAACCGCATCTTCGGGCTTTACGTATCTCTTTTTTTTCAGCTTTACATCTGCATAGTCCCTGTTTTCAGAAAGCAGGGTAATGAGTTTGCTCATCTCCTTGTGGGAAGGGGCAAGGAGTATTTCAGAATCCACTCCGTCCCGCGTTACAGGGGATTCAAGCATTTCCGCATTGGTTTTGTGCAGGATTTTGTAGGTCATGGCTTCATAGCTGGAAGTAGTAACAAGAAGAGCGCTATTCGGAGACTGGGTAATAACCTCCACTTTCTTTACGAGAGGGTGGTTCTTTATGCGCTCAATGTCTTTTTTCGGATCAGGAGAAGTAAGCTGGACAGTATTGGTAATATTGTCTCCATGTACCTGGGAAAGAGTGGAAACAAGGGTCGCCTCCGGGTTCCTGTCTGTAACATCGCAGAACCAGCAGAGGTGGTTTATATCCAGTTCGAATAAAACGGGCTTCCTGTCTTTGTTTTCACTCACAGATTAATAAGGAAGGGAAAAAATTAATATGGTATATGTACTTCAAAAAAACAACTGGCGGACGGAAACCAGAACCCTAAACCTATTTTATAGTTTGGGCCGGAAAAGGAAACGCATGGGGAAATCGGAAAAAACAGGGATACTTATGCTGGTTGTTGCAGCAATGGCCGTAGCTACAGTGGGGATGCTGGCGTTGCTCGGAGTATTCTTGTACCTCACTCCCGAGGAAGCAGAAGCAGAGCCTGCAGAATGGAAATATTACGGGGAGGAAACTCCTGAGCCTGAACCAGAAGAAGAAAATCCAATAACCAGTGAACGCATAAATGCAATAGCAGAAAGAATTGAGGGGATAGATGAAATAAACCCGGGGGCCAAATTCGGGCTGTACATAGAAGAGAAGGGGAATTATACGATTGGGAGAGGGGCTGAGGGGATAAAAGTGCTTGAAGGGGGGCAGGAATACACTGATTTTGATATCTACCTTGATTCAATGGAAACGTTTGAAGAAATTGAAAATGCAGAAGATGTTTGCGCGAAGATGCGGGAAAAAAGGAATGCAGGAAACATAACTGCAGAAATTCATGCTTCTGAAATAGAGTTGTTTCTAAAGGGATACATGGCGATGGAGCCCTGCCTGAGATAGGAAATTAGATAAGAATTTATTGAAAAAAAAGAATGGGGGCTATTTTTGCCCCGCGTATTTTAGTGCAAACGCAATCATCATCTGGGAGAGGCCGCTAAAGAGCAAATCTATTCCAAAGAGCAATCCCATTACCCAGACTGCATCCGAGGGCCAGCCTGCAAGCACAAGGGCGCCGAGGAGCAGGGAAATGACTCCGTCAAAAGTGAGCCACCCATACATATCGGGCTTGGTTTTGAAGGCAAGGGCAACCTTGAATATTCCGCCAAGTAGGAGGGCAGCTCCAAGAAGGAGGGTTAAGGTTATTGTGCCCTGGAGCGGGAACACAAGAAGGAGCACACCCACAACAAGGTAAAGGAGCCCCGCGAGCAAAGTGAACAGGAACCCTCCCCACTTCCTTGCCTGGAAAGCGAGCACTACCTGGGTAATTCCTGCAACAAGCAGTATTATCCCAAAAAGAATCTCAACTGTGAAGGTGCCTGCAGCCGGGAAAATAATCACTGCAAACCCAAAAAGGAGCAGGAGCACCCCGAGTGCAAAGAACCAACTCCAACAGTTGTGGAGTTCTTCAGCAATTGTTTTTGTTTTTGCCATATTTTCACCATCTAAGAAACACAATGAATCTTGTAGTTCTTTCGTCCTTTTTCCTCTTCAAGTATCACACCCTGCATCTCGTTTTCAATCCACTGGAGCCAGATTGCCAAACATCCCATTCTTTGGCCGAAGGCCTCCTTTACCCATGCATAAACTCCTCCAGCCTTTGGCCAGCCGGTTGCAAGTTCCGCGGAGGTAAGGGAAACAGGTATGAAGAATAAAATGGCTGCAAGCGCAACGAAAAAGATTGCCGCAAGCCCGTATTCCGCAATAACAGAGAGCTGGCCGAGGTTCATAACCGCGGCCACATTAATCAAAGCGAGAGTAAGCACCGTAAGCACACGGCGGTTTGGTTTTGGTGCCATAAACTCTGCATTTTCAGATAAAGGTTCAGGGAGATGGAGTAGTGGCAGGAGGTGACCAACCAGTACAGTGCCCCATTGCAGAATTGCGCATCCTGCAGTGTAGTTTAGCCTAAATCTCCTAGTTTGAACTCATCCATGCATATATCTAGGAGGATATATGATTGAAAATAAAGGAAAAAGAAAGGTCTGTGCTTATTTTTTCTCAAGCAGGTTGTAGAGCAGCACAAAAATATATCCGCCTACAAATCCGTCCAGGAAACCATAGACTGCTCCTAAAATCGCACCCAGTATCCCAGGGCCGTATCCAATGTAGATACTTCCAATTCCATGTACAAGGCCGAGTCCATAACCTGTCCCGCTGATGAGTCCCATCAGGAGGCACGTGATGCCCCACAGGACACCCCCTGCAAGACCAAATGCTTTCGGTTTCAAAGCCATATTTATCTCCAAAAAACAGGTAAGTGGCGAACTATTTAATGTTTTGGGGGACTTTTTGCGCCTCACGCTGCATGAAATCGCGCATGTTTGCAGGCCGGAATCCAAGATTAAGGAGCATGGGGAGGGGAATATCATGCCGGCTTGAATATAATGTGGTGGCCTTGTGCCGGGCTGCAAACTCATCTAGGATCTTCAAAATGGTTTTGCAGGATGCTGCATCCACAAAATTTCTTTTTTTGTTGCTCCTGGATTCCCAGGAAATTGAGCGGAGTACCAGTGCCCTGCCTGTAATATAGAAAGAAAAGTTGCACCTGGAGAGGTTTCCATGTTCTGACCGAATTAGAGAAGATATCCTGTATGCAGGAACTCCCATCTCCCTTTCAGGTGGAAGCTGGCGGAAGGAAAACCCCCTTCCGCATGGGCCTGTTCTCACCAGGGGAATTCTGCTTATTCTGCTTTTGCGCTGCGCAGCAGAATTGCATCCGGGCTCCTGCCTTTTGGAGTTCATCAGTTAGTATTTATGGGTAAATAAGAATATAAAGCTGTGGCATGCGCACAGAAGAAATTTCACAACTCAGAAACCGTTTTAAACCAATCAGAATAAAGGGAAAACAGAGTGGTTTTATGGCAATTGAACATTTGAACAGCGAAACATTTGATGGTTATGTGGCAGAAGGCATAGTGGTTGTGGATTTCTGGGCAGAATGGTGCGGGCCATGCAGGATGCTCGGCCCCATATTCGAAGAACTGAGCGGGGAAATGGAAGGAATAAAATTCGGGAAATTGGATGTTTCAGAAAACCAGCAGGTTGCGCAGAAATTTGGAGTAATGAGCATTCCCACCATAATCCTATTTAAAGATGGGAAAGAAGCAGACAGGATTACGGGCGCTGCCCCGAAGGAGAAACTAAGGGAATGGATAGAAGGTAACATATAAAAAGCAGAATGGAGATTGAAAGGGCATGCGAGCCCTGGGACACTCAATGAGGCTTTACCGGGAAAGGGCAGGATTTGTTCTCCTTTTCTCGCTCCCTTTCATATTTGCACTCATTATTCCTTCTCTTGTATCAGGGCCAACTTACCTTTCCCTTGGAGGAGTATTTCTAAGGACGGGGAGCATACCGGAAATGGATCCACTGGGGATGGCGGTAATGCTTTCTGCATACCTTATATCAATGTTCCTGATTGCAGAGAGCATAACCAGCATAACTCTCCTTGTTAAAATGAAGAGGACGCAGACAAATCCCACTTCAGAAGTAATTGCAGGCCTGAGGAAATACGGAATCACCATTTTCCTTGCATATACTCTGGCTGCCCTGCTGATTCTTATTGCCCAGCTAGTAACATTTGACATGGAACTGAGAGGAGTTATTCTTCCGGTGCTTATGCTGCTGGTTTCAGCAGGGATATTATTTGTTCCCCAGGCGATGGTAATTGATGGCTACCGCCTGGGGAGAGCAATAGATGCCTCGCTTGCGATGGTGAAAAAAAGATGGGCAAGCGTGCTCCTGTGGAGTCTCATGGGGGTTATCCTCCTTACGGTTACTGAGCTGTTGCTTTTCCTGCTTCCCCACCCACTGGGCTCCTACCTGGTTCTCCTGGTAAACTCTGTATTCGTGCTTCCTTTCCTTATAATCTACCAGGCGAATATATACATGAAGAAATACGCGCTTGCACACTAATTTAATCCTTACTGGGAAAGATAGAAATATGAGGAGTCCTGCTGTAGCAGGGATGTTCTATCCCGGAAACAAAGAAGATATTGAGGAACTTGTAGGAAAATGTTTTTCTGAGGCAGAGAAAAAAGTGGATCCTGTTTCTGCATATTCGGGGATTTCTCCACATGCAGGTTATCCGTATTCGGGTGTGTCTGCAGCGGCCACTTTCCTAAGCATTAAAGAAATAAGGGAAACAGAAACAGTGGTGATTGCGGGCCCCAACCATACTGGAGCCGGGGAACTGGTTGCACTTTCCACAGAGAATTGGGAACTTCCCACTGGAGTCGTGGAAAACGACAGGGAATTTGGGGAAAAAATGCTGGAAAAGGCAGACTTCCTCAAGCCGGATGAAACTGCCCATGGGGCTGAGCATTCAATTGAGGTGCAGCTGCCGTTTTTGCAGCACCTGAATCCCGGGGCAAAACTTGTGCCTGTATGCATGCGAGGGCAGGGGCTGGAAGAAGCAAGAGATGTTGCAGATGCAGTAGTTGGTGCAGAAAAAGAGATCGGGCGGAAAACAGTGTTCATAGCAAGCTCGGATTTTTCCCATTATGTGCCTGCAGAGCAGGCGGAAAAAGAGGACCACCTTGCAATGGAGTATATACTTGGGCTGGATACTGAAGGATTCCAGGAGGAGAATAGAAAAAAAGGGTGGAGCATCTGCGGGTACGGGGCAATCTCCGCGGCGATGCTCTACGCGAAGGCAAAGGGTTCTAAAAAGGGTTTGGAATTAATGTATACAAATTCGGGGGAGACTATGGGAGACTATTCCCAGGTGGTCGCATACGCGAGCATAATCTTCCCCAGGTGAACCTGCATGGGCATAAAAAAAAGGAAGGGAGAGCATATTGAAGCAGTGCTGAAAAAGGATGTGGAATATGAGAAGAGCGCGGGCTTTGAGTGCGTGAGGCTGCTGCACAATGCGCTTCCGGAAATTGATTGCTCTTCTGTTGAGCTCAAAACCACATTCCTGGGGAAAAAAGCAACCCCTCTGATGATTACTGCTATTACGGGGGGATTTGAAAGAGCAGTGGACATAAATAAGCAGCTTGCGGAAACTGCAGAGAAATACGGGCTTCCCCTGGGGCTGGGAAGCATGCGCCCAATGCTTGAGGGCGCAGAAGAAAAAAGCTACCTTGTGCGGGAACACTGCCCTAGCATTCCTCTTGTGGGAAACATCGGGATTGCCCAGCTTGCCTCATATCCGGTAGAAAGGGTTGAGGGACTTGTTTCAAAAGCAGAACTGGACGGAATGGCTGTGCATCTCAATCCATTGCAGGAAGTACTCCAGCCAGAGGGGGACAAAAACTTCAGCAAAGCGCTGGAGCTGGTGGAGGAACTCTGCGAAAAGCTTTCTGTTCCGGTCATTGCAAAAGAAACAGGGGCAGGGATAAACAAAGAAGTTGCCCTGAAGCTAAAGGAAGCAGGAGTTTCCTGGATTGACGTTGCAGGGGCAGGGGGAACTTCCTGGAGCAGAGTTGAGTATGAGAGAGGTGGTTCGCCTGCTGGATTTGAGGAATGGGGGATACCCACAGTAACTTCAATACTCATGTGCAAGGGGACGCTGCCGCTTATCGGAAGCGGGGGTGTGAGAAGCGGGATAGATGCAGTAAAGGCAATTGCACTGGGGGCGGAGATTGCAGGGGCTTCAAGGCCTTTCCTGCTTGCCTATGATTATGAGAAATTGGATGAGATGGCAGGGGAATGGGTTGAGCAGATGAAGATTGCAGCATTCTTAACAGGCTGCAAAAATTACGGAGACCTCAAAAAAATAAAACATGCCATTTAGAAGGGAGTTAAGATGTATACTGACATAGAGGAAATCCTGAAAGGAGAGATGGAAGAAAAAGAAGTCAGCATAAGAGGCTGGATATTCAGGCAAAGGAGCAGCGGCAACCTCAATTTTCTTGTGATGAGGGACGGAAGCGGAAGAATCCAGGCAGCAGTGAAAAAAGACAAAGTTGATGAAAAAAGCTGGGAGAACTCATCCAACGCATATATAGAAAGCTCGGCAAAAGTCAGCGGGAAAGTGAAAAAGGATGAGCGGGCTCCGGGAGGCTGGGAGCTTCAGGTTTCAGAATTCAGAACAATTAATCAGGGCGAGCCGTTTCCGATTTCCAAGGATCTGAGCGAAGAATTCCTTCTGGATGTGAGGCATTTGTGGCTGAGGAGCAGGAAACTGGCTACCATCTTTAAGGGAAGGCATCACCTTGTGAACTATTTGCGTGAATACCTGGACAAGGAGGGATTCTATGAGACTCCGCCTCCGGTGATTACAAAGGCGGAGTGCGAAGGGGGAAGCACGCTATTTGAGATGGACTACTTTGGGGAAAGGGCATATCTGAGCCAGAGCGGGCAGCTCTACCAGGAGGCGCTTATTTTCGGGCTGGGGAAAGTATATGCATTTGCGCCTTCCTTCCGCGCGGAGAAGAGCAGGACTATTCGGCACCTTGCGGAATACTGGCACCTGGAACCGGAAATGGCATGGTATTCCCAGGAAGATAATATGAAGTTGCAGGAAGAGATGGTAGAGTTTGCAATTCAGAAATTTGCAAAGGAGCATGGGGAGTTGCTAGAAGAGCTTGAGCGGGACCCAAAAACCCTGGAAAAAGTAAAGATTCCTTTCCACAGGATGGACTATGCTGATGCAGTGGATAAGGTAAATGAGCTTGGGGGGAAAGTGGAGCATGGGGATGACTTTGGGACGCAGGATGAGGCTTTGCTTACCAAGGAACTGGAGAAGCCTATGTTTATACATAATTTCCCTTCAGACATTAAAGCATTCTACATGCGGGATGACCCGGAGAAACCGGGGACTGTCCTGGCTGCGGACATGCTTGCGCCTGAAGGGCACGGGGAAATGATTGGGGGCTCGGAGAGGGTTTGGGAGCTGCCTGAGCTGGAAAGGAAGATGAAGGCGTTTGGGCTTTCCCCGAAGCAGATGGCATGGTATGTGGATTTAAGGAAGTATGGAAGCGTGCCGCACTCCGGGTTTGGGATGGGCATTGAAAGATTTGTGAAATGGACTCTGGGCTTGCATCACATCAGGGACACAATTCCTTTTCCAAGGACCATTACCCGGGCGTATCCATAAACGTAAACTTTAAATATACAGTTGTATATGGTTAGTTTACATGTTGGAGAAGCTGCTGAAATCCAAAACCCTGGTTAGGGTGCTTGGGCTCCTTTTGTTTAGCGGAGAATTGCACCTTAGGGAAATTGCACGAAGAGTAGGGATAACTCCAGTGTATGTGGGAAAGGAACTTGAGAATCTGGAATCACTTGGACTGGTTTTGAACAAGAAGGTTGGAAACCTGAGCATGTGGAAAATTAATCAGGAATCCCCACTATATCCTGAAGTAAAGGCACTATTCTTGAAAACAGATGCACTGGGCAGATATTTATCTTCGGAATTAGAAGGAGAGGGCGTTGAGTTTGCGCTTATTTACGGAAGTTTTGCAAAGGGGACCGAAGGAGAAAAAAGCGACATCGATCTGTTTGTTGTGGGAAAATTGGATGAAAAAGAATTCATAAAAGCGATAGATAAAATTGAGAAAAAAACCGGAAGGGAAGTAAGCTACATTATCTGGAATACGAAGGAATTCAGGAAAAATGCACTGGAAAGGCACCATTTGTTAGTTAATATACTCAAGAATCCCATAATCTGGATTAAAGGTGAAGAAAGTGAGTTTAGAAGAGCTTTTAGTTAAGGGGACCATCGAGGAGTTTGAAAGTGCGCCTGAGCTTATCGGTCAATCGATGGAATCGGCAGAAAAGGATCTGGCAACTGCAAAAAAAGTGCTGGAAGCAGGAGACTGCGATTGGGCATATGTAATTGCGTATAATTCTATGCTGCAGGCGGGAAGGGCATTTATGTTTAAAATTGGGTACCGGCCAAAAGGGGAGAACAAGCACATTTCTGTTGTGAAATTTGCATCTGCAGAAATGCCCCTGAAGGCAATTCCGCTTGTGAACATATTCAATAAGATGCGGGAAAGAAGGCATAAGCTGGTTTATGAAGTGCGGGATACTGTGAGCAAAAGCGAAGCAGAAGGAGCAATTAATAAAGCTGAGGAATTTATTTTCATTGTGAGATCTGAGGTGGAGAAATGAGGCATAAACTCAATGATGGGCGCGTAGTTGAGATTGTTCCGCTTAGTGCAAAAGTTCCTACAAGATGGCTTTTAGACTATATCAATGGGATTATTGAGGAAGATGCCTGGCTGAATTTTACAAAAAAGTTCAATATTAAGCAGCAGAAGGAGTGGAAAAAGAATACGCTTGCTGCAATAAGGAAGAAAGAGCAGATGTATTTTGCTGCATTGTATGGAAAAAAGATGGTGGGGAGCTGCAGCGCAAGGAGGATGCTTGGACGAACAGAGGATAATGTTGAATTGGGAATAGCAATTTCCAAGGGTTTCAGGAGGGAAGGGCTCGGGGAGTTCCTTATGGGGAAAACTATTTCTGAGGTAAAGAAGAAGTGGAAGCCCAGGAACATCTACCTGGATGTGGCTGCCCCAAATAAAGGCGCAAGAAAATTGTATAAAAGATTGGGGTTTGTGGAATTCGCGAAATTCCCTAAGTGGGTTAAGAGAAAGGGAAGGTACCATGATAGTGTCTGGATGCTTTTGAAAACAAAGAGGTAGCATAACGCGGTGTTTTTTGACCTGAGAAATCTTCGATTTCTTCTCTTGAAACAAGCTTCAAGACAATTTTTGTACTAGCTTAAAACGGCCATAAAAATTGATTATCTGAAGCCTCCGCCTCCGGAAAATCCTCCGCCCGAGAAGCCGCCTCCTCCGGAAGACCAGCCACCGGATGAGCCTCCGGAGAAGCCACTTGAGCGGGA
>WJMN01000035.1 GCA_014727925.1 Microcaldota archaeon | reverse complement strand
GCCTTGACATTTCAAAAGGGATATTGATATTGAGGGCAAACGATGGATATGATTATGCATATGAACTTTCGGAAACCAGCTCAGGGCTCATGGAAATCCCCCATTTCCACAATGGAATAGAGAGAAGTGTGTGGGTTACGAGTAATGAAATTTACCCAACTGCTTCCGGGGAATTTGAGGTGTATATTTCCAGTCCTGCACCGGAGCATGAAAGCAGCCAGGTGCAGGAAACATTTGGTTCCATGACATTCAGGGAAGGAAACTATCTTAAGCTTCGCTCAACAGCAGATTCAGCATCCCAGGGAATGGAGTATAACCTTATATATGAGGATGATCTGGAGGCATCCAATCCCATGGAAGCACCAGTGATACCATCAATCCCCCCATTTGTAAGCGGAATCACCCTTCCCCCCGAATACACAACACGCGGAGCAGTAATCTATTCTCAGAGCGGAAACGAGATAACCATGGAGCTTCCAAACCTCTGATTTTTTATTTCTTCTTCCTGATTTTTCCGCATGGAGAAAGCAGGTTTATTATTGATTATGGCAACCGTGCTTATGGTATTCGGGTGCCCCCAGCAGGAAGAGCAGTACAAGTATTCAGTGGATTCCCTCGCAATAGAGGGGCAGGAACACATTTATTCCAAAAACTATAGTATATATGTGAGACTAAGTGAAGATGCGTTCAGCTCGGGGCAGGCGCTTGTGCTCTACCAGGACAGTGCTCGCATTGCTGAAAAAAAGCTAGACTACACAGATGTTCCTGATAAAAAGCAACTTATTTTCTTCTGGCACGCGGAAGCAACAGGAAACTACACCCTGTCTGCGGTTGTGGAAAATGAAAACCAGACTGCGGTTTCAAACTCAAAACAACTCAGTGTTTCAGTGAAGCCCCTGGGCAATTATGGCTTTGAAAGCCCTGAAACCAATTACCCGGTAGAAAACCAAGTATATTGTGCCCAGAAATTCAGCCTTGAAAATGAAGCGACTCCAGGGGAAGTGCAACTCCAGCTACGTTCCCTTGTTCCAACAAGGGAAGGAAAAAAAGTAATCATTGAGATACGAGAATCTGCAGGCAGCCAGCCTTCCGAAGAGGCACCTCTGCAATCCGCGGCAATTTATTCTTCGCAAGTAATCCAGGAATCCGAGTGGCACACTTTTGCATTAAAAGGGGAAAAGCTTTCCCCAGGGGAGTACTGGGTGGTCCTTTACAGGGATGATGTTGTAGGGAATGTGGGGTGGACTTATTCAGATGGAAGTGGAGGAATTTGCAGGGACCTGGAGGTTTCTGAAGACTGGATTCAAATAGAAGGGGAATTTGCCTTCAGAATACAGTGAAAACCTTAATCGCTAGACACAGGAAAGGAAATTTCCTAGTATCTTTTCTCCTGGCTCGGTGTGCCAGACTTCCGGATGGAACTGACACCCGAATATTTTCCGCTCGTTATGCCTCATTGCTTCAATGGCACAGGAATCCGAATGTGCAAGAGGAATAAATCCTTCAGGAAGCTCCTTTATCTCATCAAAGTGCGAAACCCAGGCAGTAAATTCAGAAGGAACACCTCTGAAAAGCAAGTCTTCTTCATCCACAGAAATCCTGCTCAGGCCATACTCTGCAGAACTTCCGCCCCCAACTTTTCCTCCGAGGCTATGGGCGATAAGCTGGTGGCCAAAGCACAGTCCCAGGAGAGGGGTGTCCCTCCAGTTCTCATCCCCCTTCCATATCCAGTTTATTATTTTGCTCCCCACCTCATTCCTGGCCTTCTGGACAGAAGAGGGCCCTCCGCTGAGTATGATGGCCTTTGGCTCCTTTGCTGCAATCTCAAGCAGGTTGGTGCCCTGGGCAGGCACGATTTCAGAGCGTTCCCCAAGGTCCCGCATATTTCTCTTTATGAGATGTGTGTATTGTGAGCCATGGTCTATTATGAGAATCATGGGTTTATATTTTGGGCAAGGGTTAATAGGGTTTGTGGGAAGTTGGTGCAATATAATTACTAAATCCAGCTGAGCCACAATAGTTAGTAACCTACTTTTTGGATGTTCGGCCTGCCCAGAATGGAGAAGGCAGAAATTCTACAAATTTCACAAACATTTATAAATATTCCTTATTAAAAAGAGATGGCACTGCTAGCCTTATCTCTATGAACAAATAGGAGTTCCATTTTCAGGGTGCTCCATAACCCAGAGGTGAAGGCGAGTTCCGGGTGGGCGCTTGAAGAAAAAAATAAACGTAGATGTACTCGAACATCATTTGGTTCCCAAGATGAAAGTCATCGGGGAAAAGGATAAGGAAAAGCTGCTCAAAAAATACAATATTTCTGAGAAGGATTTGCCTGTCATGTTTTCTGATGACCCTGCCTCAAGGGCGCTAGATGCAAAGGCAGGGCAGGTCGTTGAGATAAAGCGGGAAGAACCTACAGGGTCCAATACATATTACCGCTTGGTTATCTGAGGGTGTGGAAATGAGGAGTGCATTACTTGAGTCATATTTCAGGACGAATAGCCTTGTCAAGCAGCAGCTGGATTCCTACAATCGGTTTGTAGAAGATGGCATGCAGACTGTTGTGGACAGGGTCGGGACAATTGAAACAAATGTTGAGGGCTTTGAGCTCAAGCTCGGCAAAATCAGGGTGGAACCTCCAAGGTTCTATGAAGTAAAGGGGGGCTACAGGCAGATAACTCCTAGCGAGGCGCGCCTTAGGAACATCACTTACGCAGCCCCGGTTTTCCTTGAAATCGTGCCTTTATTCAATGGAATAGAGCGCCCCACCTATTCTGATGTGTTTATTGGGGAAATCCCGGTGATGGTACAATCCAAGCTCTGCTACCTATCGCACATGACGGCTGATGAGCTGATAGAGGCAGGGGAGGATCCCGGAGATCCCGGAGGATATTTCATAATAAACGGAAGCGAGAGGGTTCTTGTAGGCATAGAGGACCTTGTGCCAAACAAGATAATGACCACAGAGGAGACGTCAGGAACAGTTGCAAAAGTTTTTTCAACCCGGTACGGTTTTCGCGCAAGGTGTGTTGTCAGCAGGAATGCAGAAGGCTTGCTTAAGTTGGAGTTCCCTGCTACTCCCCCCGACCTCTCATTCATCCAGCTACTGAGGATACTCGGCCTTGAAACCGACCGGCAGATACTTGATGCTTTTTCAGATGACAGGGTAATCCAGAACGATGTGCTCCTCAACCTTGAAAATGAGCCGTGCAAGACACGGGAGGATGCAATGCAGACACTAAGCAAGAGGATTTCTCCTGGACAGCCGGAAGAGTTCCGCCTCTCAAGGCTGGACAACCTGATAAAAACATATCTTCTTCCCCACCTTGGCGTGGACGAAAAGGACATGTCCAAGAAATCATATTATCTGGTGAGAATGGCGCAGCGCGCAATAAGGGTTGCAAACAAGAAACTTAAGCCGGATGATAAGGACCATTATGCAAACAAGAGAGTTAAGCTCGCAGGCAATCTGATGGACGAGCTTTTCCGCTATGCATTCCAGTTCCTTACAAAAGATATAATATACCAGGCAAGCAGGGCAGATGCCAGGGGCAGGAAGCTCCAGGTGCACACTCTGGTAAGGCAGGATACACTTGTTGACAGGATAAGGTATGCCATGGCCACAGGAAATTGGATTGCCGGGCAGACAGGTGTTTCCCAGCTCCTTGACCGGACCAGCAACCTGGCCATGATGTCCCATACCAGAAGGGTAATCTCGCCCCTCAGCAAAAAGCACCCCCACTTCAAGGCAAGAGACCTGCATGGGACACACTGGGGAAAGCTCTGCCCCAGCGAAACACCTGAAGGCCCGAGCTGCTCACTTGTAAAGAACCTGGCAACACTTGCACAGGTTACGAAAGGAACTCCGGAAGAGGAGGTAAGGGGCCTGCTTGACAAGTTTGGCCTTGAGAGGGAATGGAAAGGGTGATTATTATGGCAGGCAAGATGAAATCTCCGGCAAAACCAAAAGCTTCTTCAACGAAGGTGCAGAAGGCAAAGAAAACAGAGAAAAAGTCAAACACAGCAGTTTACCTGAACGGAAACCTGATGGGGTTCCACCCTGATGGCTCATCCATTGCTGCAAGGATGAGGGAGAAGAGGAGGACAAACGAGCTTAATTATGAAACAAATATCTTCCACAACAGCAGGACAAACGAGCTTTTCATAAATACAGACAGGGGAAGAGTCCGCAAGCCATACGTTGTGGTGGAAGAGGGCAAGTCCCGCCTTACTCCTGAAATACTTGAAAAGGTAAGATCAGGTGCACTTTCCTGGGAACACCTAGTAAAGATGGGCGTAATAGAATACCTTGATGCAGAGGAAGAGGAGAATTCCCTGATTGCCCTTAATGAAGAGGACATAACCCCTGACCACACCCACTTTGAAGTGCTCCCTTCTACAATATTTGGGGTTACTGCTTCTGTGCTTCCATACCCGGAGCACAACTCGGCGCCCAGGATTACCATGGCCTGCTCAATGGCAAAGCAGTCTCTTGGGCTCTATGCAGTCAATTTCAACCACCGTTTTGACACCCGCTCATACATAATGTATTACCCGCAGGAGCCGCTTGTCTCCACCGACCTTTACAAGACACTCCAGCTGAAAAAGAAGGCGGCGGGGCAGAACTTCGTAGTCGCAATAACTGCTTATGAGGGGTACAACATGGGAGATGGAACAGTTGTGAGCCGCAGCGCCATAGACCGCGGCCTGGGGAGGGCGATGATGCTCAAAACCTACGAAACAGAAGAGCGCCTTTACCCGGGAGGCCAGAAGGACAAAATAGAAGTGCCCACCCCCGATGTTGTAGGCTACCGGGGAGAAGAATCATACCGGTTCCTTGATGAGGATGGGATAGTCTATCCTGAGAGCAGGGTTGGAGGCAAAGATGTCATAGTTGGAAAGACATCACCGCCAAGATTCCTGGAGGAAATCTCTGTGTTTGGTGTTGTAGAAGAGAAAAAGAGGGAGAGTTCCCTGTCGCTAAAATCAGGGGAGAAAGGAATTATTGATTCAGTAATGGTCACAGAAGCCCCCAGCGGAAACCGCCTCGTGAAAATCAAGGTGCGCTCACCCAAGATTCCAGAAGTAGGAGATAAATTTGCTTCAAGGCATGGACAGAAGGGAGTAATTGGGCTGATGCTCAAACAGGAGGACATGCCATTTACTTCAGATGGGATCAGCCCGGACCTTATACTTAATCCCCACGCAATTCCCTCAAGGATGACTGCCGGGCACCTCCTGGAAACCCTAGGGGGAAAGGCCGCAGCAGTAGGTGGGATGCTGAGGGACGGCACGCCCTTCAGCGGAGATACAGAAGATGATTATGCAGAATTGCTCAAGAAAAACGGTTTTGATGAGCATGGGGAAGAATGGCTCTATGATGGCATAACCGGGAAGAAGATAAAAGTTAAGCTGTTTATCGGGCCAGTATACTACCAGAGGCTCCACCACCTTGTTTCCAACAAGATGCATGTAAGGAGCAGGGGCCCTGTGCAGATGCTCACTCTCCAACCCACTGAGGGAAGGGCCCGCGAAGGAGGCCTGAGGTTCGGAGAGATGGAACGTGACTGCCTGATAGGCTATGGTGCAAGCATGGTGGTCAGGGAAAGGCTTCTAGAAGAGAGCGACAAGACAATACAGCTTGTATGCAATAACTGCGGAATGTTTGCTTACCACGATTATGTGAAGAACAAAGACGTGTGCCCGCTTTGCGGAACCGAGGATATTTCTCCGATAGAGATGAGCTATGCTTTCAAGCTGCTGCTTGGGGAGATAAGGTCCCTGTTTGTGTTCCCGCGGATTGTTCTCAGGGATAAGGCGTGAGGTGTCAGGTATGGAGGATATAGAAAAAATAATAGAAAGAATTCGCTTCTCACTTTTTTCACCCGAGATGGTGAGGGAATTGTCTGCGGCAAGGGTCATAATACCTGATACGTATGATGATGATGGATACCCCATTGATGGCGGCCTGATGGATTCTAGGCTTGGGGTTGTGGACCCTGGCCTCAGGTGCAAGACCTGTGGAGGAAGCGTAAAGGAGTGCCCGGGCCATTTTGGGCACATTGACCTTGTGCGTCCGGTAATCCATGTGGAATTTGCAAAGCCCATCTATGATGTGATGAAAGCAACCTGCCCCCACTGCTATAGAGCAACAATAGACAATCCCTCGGAAAAACCTCCAAAGGGAAAATGCCCCCACTGCAAGGAAAAGCTTCCAGACCTCAAGTACCTAAAGCCGACCACATTCTTTAGAGATGGCAATTCAATGCTTCCAACCGAGATACAGGATTGGGTTGCATCAGTTTCAGATGAGGAGCTCAGGAGAGCAGGATGGAATCCTGAGTATGCCCGGCCTGAATGGGGCATTCTTTCTGTGCTGCTTGTTTCATCTGTGAAAGTGAGGCCCTCCATTACCCTAGAATCAGGGGAAAGGAGCGAGGATGACCTTACTCACAAGCTCGTGGACATAATAAGGATAAACCAGAAGCTGGAGGCAAATATAAATGCAGGTGCCCCCCAACTGATAATTGAAGACCTCTGGGAGCTTCTCCAATACCACATAACCACTTATCTGAATAATGAAACGGCAAACATCCCCCCTGCAAGGCACAGGAGCGGAAGGCCGCTGAAAACACTTGCCCAGAGGCTGAAGGGAAAAGAAGGAAGATTCCGCTATAACCTCCTGGGAAAGAGGGTCAATTTTTCAGCACGCACTGTTATCTCCCCAGACCCCAAGATAAGGATTGATGAAGTGGGCGTTCCCCATGCAATAGCAAAGGAACTCACAGTTCCGGTAAATGTTACTGAATGGAATATTGAGATGTGCAAGAAGTACATCCTTTCTACCGATTACCCAAAGGCAATTTACATAATCAGGCCTGATGGGAGGAAGATAAGGATAACCGAGGAAACCCGGAATGAGGCAGCAGAAGAGCTCAAGATTGGCTCAACCATAGAGCGCCAGATAATAGACGGAGATGTTTCCATATTCAACAGGCAGCCCTCCCTCCACAGGGTTTCCATGATGGCCCATGAGATAAAGGTACTGCCGGGAAAGACATTCCGCCTTAATCCCACAACAACCCCCCCCTACAACGCAGACTTTGACGGGGATGAGATGAACCTCCATATACTTCAAACCCCCGAATCCCAGGCAGAAGCCCGCCTGATGATGAAGGTGGAGGACCAGATAATCTCCCCCAGGCACGGGCATGCAATAGTAAAGCCGCAGGAGGACCATGTTTCTGCAACCTACTTCTTTACAAATGACGATTCCTTTTTTACAAAGAAGGAGGCTGCGGACCTTATGTATATTGCAGGGATAACTAACCTCCCCAAGCCGGACAAGAAAGAACTGTATTCAGGGAAACTCCTGTTCTCCCTGCTCCTCCCTGATGACCTGAGCATGAAGATAGATTCAAAGCTCGGGGAACAGATTGTAATAAGCAAGGGAAAACTGAAGAAAGGGGCAATAGAGAGCAGGGCGATAGAAAAAGAGCTCCTGGAAAAAATCTTCGTGAAATACGGGGCAAAGTTTACCCGCAAATTCATAGATGATGTTACCCAGATGGCTCTTAAGGCGCTTTCCTGGCACGGGTTCAGCGTTTCCATGGACAGCTACACTCTTAGCGAGCAGGCAGACAAGAAGGTAAAGGCAATAGAAGACAAAGTGAAGAGGGAAATAGAAAACCTCATCCTCCAGTACAAGAACGGGAAGCTGGAGCGCTCCCCCGGCCTTACACTCAGAGAGACCCTGGAAAGCAGCATCATGCTTGCCACTTCCAGGGCAAGGAATGATGCGGGCAAGGTTGTAGAATCCGATTTTGGTATTGGGAACCCCTCAATAATCATGGCCACGATTGGCGCAAGGGGAAGCCTGCTAAATGCAATCCAGATGAGCGCCCTGGTCGGCCAGCAGGCAATACGCAGCAAGAGGCCCACCAGAGGTTATTACAGAAGAGTGCTTCCGTTTTACCTGCGCGGCCAGCTTACCGCAAGGGAAAGGGGATTTGTTTTCAGCTCATTCAGGAAAGGCCTGGACCCAGACGAGTTTTTCCTAGCTTCCATGGGAGGCAGGGAATCCCTGGTCAATACTGCTATCCGCACAGCACGCTCAGGCTACATGCAGAGGCGCCTTATCCACGCCCTCCAGGACCTGGTTGTTGAAGACAACAAGGAAGTTAAGAATGGACGGAATGCAGTAATTCAGTTTACATATGGGGGGGACGGAAATGACCCGATGTTCGCCACAAGCGCGAAGTTTTTTGAGTCGGTCCGGCAGGACGACGTGGATACGGTGTGAGGTGTTGCAAATGACAAAATCATCAAGCAAAATAAACCCCTATTCTGCTGTGGGCATACTCGCGGCCCAGAGTCTTGGGGAGCCCGGAACCCAGATGACTATGAGGACGTTTCACTATGCAGGTGTGGCAGAGCACGTGCCCACCGGGCTTCCCCGCCTTATAGAGATTGTGGACGCAAAAAAGGTGCCGAAAAAGCCAATAGTGGAAATAAAGCTGAAGAAAAAGCACAGCACAAAGGAGAAAGATGCTGCAAAGCTGGCTTCTGAAATGGAGTCAGTGCTGCTCCCCGAGACAGCCATAATCCAGGAAAATCTTGCAAAGGGCAAGATAATGATTAAGCTGAGAAAAGAAGAAGCAAAGCTGCTTGGAGTAAAAATGGACATGGTAAAGGAGAGCGTTAAGAAAACCATTGGCGCCAACAAGCTCGAGGCCCGTGGCGATACTCTGTCTATAAAACTAAAGGCAGAGAAGGAGAAGCCGCTCAAGGACCTGAGAAAGATAACCACCAAGCTGCAAAAGGCCCTTGTAAAAGGGGTTTCCGGCATAAAAAGGGCGGTTGTAATAAAAAACAAGGGAGAGTATTTCATACGCGCAAGCGGCTCTAACATAAAGGACATAATAAAAATGGAAAACGTGGAGCCATCACAGGTATATACAAACAACATTATAGAGATAGAGAAAACCTTTGGAATAGAGGCTGCAAGGAATGCAATAGTAAGAGAGATGCACAACGTCATGGAGCTGCAGGGGCTTGCAGTGGACATACGACATATTCTCCTCCTTGCAGATGCAATGACAGCAGATGGCAAAGTCAAGCCCATAGGAAGACATGGTCTCTCAGGTGAGAAGGCAGGAGTCATGGGAAGGGCTGCATTTGAGGAAACCATCAAGCATCTTGTGCATGCCTCCATAACAGCTGAAGATGACCATCTCACCGGGGTCACAGAAAACATTATTGTGGGGCAGACAATCCCGATTGGAACAGGGAGGATAAAGCTTGGAATGAAGGCAGCAAAGCCAAAAAAGAAGGCAAAGTCAAAACCCAAAAAATAAATGCAGATTAATGAGGTAGTTTGGTATGGAAGAAGAAAAGAAGGTTGAGATTGAGCGAATTCCATTCGCAGCTCTCCCCCCTTCTTTCAGCAGATTAATGAGGTAGTTTGGTATGGAAGAAGAAAAGAAGGTTGAGAAAGCCGAGGAGGCCGGAGAAACCACAGTCGTGGAAAGGAAAGAGAGAGTGAAATCCAAGAACAAAGTAATACGGAAGAGAAAATCAAAAAAGGAGAAAGAAAATCCTCTTTTTAGCGCAATCCGCCTTGCTGTAGAAAGCGGAAAGGTTGGCTTTGGCTCTAGAAAGGGGCTGCGCGACCTTGCCCTGGGGAAAACAAAGCTTATTGTTATTGCGGGTAATACTCCGCAGGATCTCCAGGAAGATGTTAACCGGTATGCAGAACTGTCTGAAATACTCAGGGTGGACTTTCCAGGCTCAAGCCTGGAGCTTGGTTCCATCTGCGGAAAGCCTTTTCCGGTTGCACTGCTTGCAGTTTATGATGGAGGAGTTTCCAATATAATGGAATTTGGAAAAAAGAAGTGAGCAAGTGGAGATTACGGAAGAAGAGCTCAAGCTGATGAACCTTTTTGAATCTGTTACCGGAGTCATGCCCTCTGACATGATTGTGATGGATGAGGGAACAGTTTTCCTAGTTGACCCGCCCATTCTGGGTAAGGCTATAGGCAAGAAGGGAAACAATGTCCAGCGTCTCAAGCAGCGCATGAATAGGAACGTGCTTGTTTCAAAGAACGCCAATGATCCGGAGGAGTTTCTCCATGGGTTTTTCAACAACGTTGAAATTCTTTCCTTTGAAATAAGGGAGGCCCCAGGACAAAAAGTGGCGTTCCTCACGGTGCCCGATTCACAGAGGGGCATAGCAATAGGCAAATCCGGCCTGAGGATAAAAGCAGCAAAGAAATTCCTTAAAAAGAAGTTTGGTGTTGATTTGAGTCTTAGAACAAAAAGGGTAGGGTGAGGATATAATAATAAGGTTTATAAATAAATCTACGCTAAATCTTAGAACACCCTCACATTCTCTTTGGTGATTATATGGGTAATGGAGAATTCGCAGGTAGAAACATAAAAAGAACCAGAAAAAGGCAAAGATGGCTTCGTAAGAAGTGGAAAAGGAAAGCCCTTAACCTTAAGAAAAAGTATGACCCTCTCGAAGGGGCGCCTCAGGCAAGCGGGATTGTCCTGGAAAAGGTCGTGCTTGAGCAGAAGCAGCCGCATTCAGGCCTGATTAAGTGCGTGAGGGTCCAGCTGATAAAAAATGGGAAGGTTGTTACTGTCTTTGCCCCCAGGGACAAGGCAATTACATTCATAGATGAGCATGATACTGTGGTTATTGCGGGGCTTGGAGGCTCACAGAGGGGCCAGATGGGTTCTATTCCCGGAGTAAGGTATAAGGTAGTGAGCGTAAACGGAGTGGACCTTCAATCCCTTAGGCACGGGAAGAAGGAGAAGCCCAAGAGGTAGATTCTCATGAAACTGTTTGGAAAATATGAACTTGGTGGTATCGAAGTAAGGGACCTCAGCCTGAAAAGCTCCCTTTCTTTTGAGGAAATCAACTACCGTGCACACACATTCGGAAGGCATGCAAAAAAGCAGCATGCAAAGAACAAGGTGAATGTAGTTGAGAGGCTGGCAAACAAGCTGATGAGAGGGGGAACCGGTGAAAAAACCTCAGGAAAGGTAATCCGGACCCACGGAAGGCTGCAGGGAAAGAAGCAGCAGGTCCTGAAAGTTGTTGAGAAGGCCTTTGACATTGTTGCTGAAAAAACAGGAAAAAACCCAGTACAGGTGCTTGTTGACGGTCTTGAGAACTCCGCCCCCAGGGAGGAGGTCACTCGTGTTTCCTATGGGGGTGTGAGCTACCAGATTGCAGTGGATTCATCATCTTCAAGGAGACTGGACCTTGCACTCAGGAACATGACTCTTGCGGCCCTTATGCGTGCTTTCAAGAACCCTGTTTCAATTTCAGAATCTCTTGCAGACGAGATAATCTATTCTGCAAACAACGATGTTCAGAACAGTTTCGCAATAAAGAAGCGCGATGAAGCAGAGAGGATGGCGAGGAGCGCAAGATAGGGGCTCCCCCGATTTCTTTTATTTTATGAATTTTTGGTGAAGATTATGGTAAGGAAAGAAGTCGTAGTTGACGAAGTCCAGAAAATCATGGAAAAGACTGAAAATGTAAGGAATATTGCAATTATTGCGCATGTTGACCATGGAAAAACAACCCTGACAGACTCCCTGGTGGCGAGAGCAGGCCTTATTTCCAAGGAACTCGCGGGAGAGCAGCGCATGATGGATTATGATGAGCAGGAGCAGGCCAGGGGGATAACCATCAAGTCTGCAAACATCTCACTCGGGTTCAAATATGAGGGGGAAACACACCTGATTAACCTTATAGACACCCCTGGGCACGTTGATTTTGGGGGCCATGTAACCAGAGCACTCCGTGCAGTTGATGGAGTGTGCCTGGTGGTGGATGCAGTCGAGGGAGTAATGCCCCAGACTGAAACTGTGCTCAGGCAGGCCCTTAAGGAGAGAGCCAAGCCGATAGTATTCATAAACAAGGTGGACCGCCTCATAAACGAGATGAAGCTGGACCAGGCGGCGATGCAGGAAAAGCTGGTAAAGGTCATAACCAGCATAAATAAAATCATCCTGGCAAACGCACCCCCCGAATCCAAAAAAGACTGGGAGGTGAAGATAGAAAATGCAAACATTTCATTTGGAAGTGCTTTCCATAAATGGGCGGTCAGCGCGGCTTCAATGAAGCGCTTTAATATCACCTTCAAGGATATTTATGAAAAATGCAAGAATGAAGACCACCAGTTCCTTGTAGAAAAATCCCCGGTTGATGATGTTCTCCTGGAGATGGTAATAAAGAACCTGCCAAGTCCGGTGATTGCCCAGAAATACAGGATGCCCGCAATCTGGAAAGGGGACCTGGAAAGCGAGCAGGGAAAGCAGATGCTGCTTTGTGATAAGGAGGGAAAGGCAGTCGGAATCTGTTTTGGAGTAGTTTATGACGAGCATGCCGGGGAAGTAGGGGTAGTCAGGCTATTTTCCGGAAAGATTGGAAAGGGGGACAGCGTGTATGTTGCCTCCAAGAAGAAGTTCTACAAGATTCAGCAGGTTGGAATATACATGGGCCCTGATAGAGTGGCGGCAAACAGGCTGCTTGCAGGGAACATCGGCTCAATAGTGGGGATGAAGGACATTTACATTGGAGAAACAATAAGTTCTTTTGAAGATGTTGAGCCATTTGAAGACATCAAGCATGTTTCTGAGCCTGTGGTTACCAAGTCAATTGAAGCAAAGGAATCAAAGGACCTTTCAAAGCTTATTGAAGCTCTCAGGGGAATTTCAAAAGAAGACCCCACTCTCCACGTAAACATCAACCAGGAAACAGGGGAACACCTCATATCAGGAATGGGCGAGCTCCACCTTGAGATAATTGAATATAAGATAAGTAAGGAGAAGGGAATCGGAATCGAAACATCAGCCCCAATCGTTGTATATAGGGAAACAATAGGCGGAAAGTCCAGGATAGTGGAAGGCAAGTCCCCCAACAAGCACAACCGGTTCAAGATATTCGTGGAACCTCTCCCCTCAAATGTTGTTGAGGCAATAGAGCTTGGAAAGATTCCACAGGGGAAGCCCAAAGGGAAAGAGCACGTCCAGACTCTGGTTGAGCTGGGTATGGACCGCAACGAGGCAAAGGGAATCTGGGATGTCAAGGGGAGCAACATGTTCGTGGATTCCACAAAGGGTGTCCAGTACCTCAACGAAGTGCAGGAACTTATTATTGAAGCGTTTGAAGAAGCCATGAAGAAGGGCCCGCTTGCCCAGGAAAACGTGAGCGGGGTAAAGGTTAAGCTTGATGATGCAACCCTGCATGAGGACAATGTGCACCGCGGACCTGCCCAGGTAATACCCGCAATCAAAAGGCCGATTTATGTGTGCATGATTGATGCAGGAGTTTCTCTTATGGAGCCAAAGCAGAAGGTCCTGATAACCACTCCCCAGGAGTATGGAGGCGAGATAATCAACCTTATAAACGGCAAGAGGGGACAGCTGCTCAACATGGACCAGGAAGGGGAAACTTCTACAATCCAGAGCATTGTGCCAGTGGCTGAGCTGTTTGGGTTCTCCAACGCACTTAGAGGAGCAACGCAGGGAAGGGCAACCTGGTACCAGGAATATCATGGATATGAGAAGGTCCCCAGGGATCTCACTTCCAAGATTGTGCGGCAGATAAGGGAGAGGAAAGGCCTTTCTCCCGAGCCGCCTACTAAGGAAACCTTCCTGGACTAATTTTTGATATTTTCATTCTTTCTTTTATTTTATCCTGGTTATCGGAGCAGAGGGAAGTTATGTAACCATATTCACCCCTCAAACCGCCTCCGCTATCAGTCCTTGGAGCCTATTGTCCCTCCTTGTCACTTTCCACCCTGATTTTTCCAGCCGAAAAGCAACCTCCCTGCCAATGTCTCTCTTCTCTTTACCAAAGCCCCCAACATAATGGAAAAGCAACCCGCCCTTTTTGCAAACTTTCCTCAAATTCCTGTAAAATTCTCCGGAATAGAGTTCGCCTGCCTTGCTGAATCTGGGCGGGTCATGAATGATTTTCGTAAATTCCCCTTTTTCCAGCACCCCGATATATTCAGAGCAGCTTTCCTCCTCCACGATTTTAATATTCTGACTCTCAAACAGCTTCTGGCTCCAGGGATTCCACTTTGCCATTGCAATTACTGCAGGAGACAGTTCTACTGTCACCACCTTTCGGGCCTTTTTTGCTGCAGCTATCGCAGTATAGCCAAGCCCCATGCAGGTATCCAGTACAATGTCCTGGTTTCCAATCTTAAGTTTTTTTGCGACCTGTTCTGAATATTCAAGCACATCCTCAAAATCCTTCAAAAGGTGCATCCTCAATCCATCAATCTCAAGGATGGGCTTTCCCTTCATCATCCGGAGCCTATACAGCCCGTTATCAAAAACAGCAACCTTCCAAAGCTCTTTCCCGTCCCATGCATAGACAAATTCTCCCTTTATCTCCTCAAGCGGAACACCTTCCAGCTCATTTGTAATAATGGTTATGCTCTTTCCCAGATCAAGCGACAGCCTCCTTTCTCCCTTTTTGTATTTTTCAACCAGTTCCCGGGTAAGGTAAATCATTTGCTATCAATCCAGTCTGTTTCCAGGTAGTCTTGCAATACCTTTGGCACCCGTATCCCCCCACTTTCCTGGTGATTTTCCATGAGCGCAATGAGCGCTCTTCCCACAGCCACCCCGCTTCCATTAAGAGTATGCACAAACTCGTTTTTCCCTTCTCTCCTGAATTTAATCCCTGCCCTCCTTGCCTGAAACGTTTCGCAATTGGAGCATGAGCTTATTTCCCGGTATTTTCCCTGGCTGGGAATCCACACTTCTAAATCATATGTTTTGCTTGCAGCGAAGCCCAAATCCCCTGTGCATAATTCCACAACCCTGTATGGGAGCTCAAGCCCCTGCAAGACTTTTTCTGCATCAACAGTAAGAGATTCAAGCTCCATGTAGCTTTCCCCAGGGAGGGCAAACTTAACAAGCTCCACTTTGCCGAACTGGTGCTGCCTCATCAGCCCCTTTATATCCCTCCCATATTCTCCTGCCTCCTTTCTGAAGCATTGGGTGAATGCACAGTATTTAAGGGGAAGCTTTTCTTCTTCCAGCACCTCTTCACGGTGCAGATTGACCAGAGGAGTCTCAGCAGTGGGAATCATCCAGAGCTGGTTCTGTTTTTCTTCTTCCTCTGTTAGGTACAAGTCTTGCCTGAATTTTGGAAGCTGCCCTGTTCCCACAAGGCATTCTTCCTTTACCATATACGGAAGTCTGAATTCAGTATATCCTGCATTCTCAGCCATTTTAAGCATATACTGCCCAAGCGCACGCTCAAGCTTAGCACCCCATCCTCTCATCACGCTGAACCTGTGCCCCCCAAGCTTAGCACCCCGCTCAAAATCAATAACCCCCACCCTTGCCCCAAGTTCATAATGTGGCTCAACTTCATCTTCAGAAGGTTTTCCCCATTTTTTCATCTCCACATTATCCTCCTCATCTTTGCCCTCGGGCACGCTTTTATGCGGAACATTTGGAATTGTAAGCATTATCTCCGTTCTTTTCTCCTTATACTTCTCTTCCTTCTCCTCAATTTTTTCAATTTTTTTTGCAATTTCCTCTCCTCTCTCCAAAAGTTCCCCCACATCCTTTCCCATCTTTTTAGCCTCTGCTATTTTTGGACCAAGCGTGTTCCTTTCAGCCCTAAGCTCATCTGCCCCCCCCTTCTCTTTTCTCCATTCTTCATCCAGCTCTACCAGTTTATCCAACCTGCTTTTGTCCCCTCCCCTAAGTGCAATGCCTTTCCGTATTTTCTCGGGCTCGCTTCTTAGCATTTCTTTGTCAATCATAAATATCACTTTTGCATATCTCTATTAAGAAATATTTAAATGCCCACAGCAATTTTAATCACTTCCATTCCCTACTCCTGCATCCTCTTCAAGCGCCCAACATCATCCTTTTAATATATTTCCATAAATAACACTCCCTACTTTGAAGGTTATTCAAGCCATGAGCTCCTGTAGTCTAGCCCGGTCAAGGACACCGGACTCTCACTCCGGTAGCCCGGGTTCGAATCCCGGCGGGAGCATTCTGAAAGAAGTTCGATTGGATTATTTTTCCTAATTAATCCACCTGCTCTGCAACGCTTATTAACTCTCCATAGTATATAGCACACTATGCTCAAACAACTGCTCCTCCTCTCTATTCTTATGCCTGTTGCATTAGGCATAGTTGCCGAGCAGTGCCCAGGAGTAAAAAATTACTGTATCCAAAAAGCCTGTACAGCTTCCGGAGGGGAGCTCAGTGAGCAGGGCTCCTGCTTCAAATCAGGGGGATTCAATGAAACCCATTACCAGCAAGAGCTTGAAAATTGCGACTTTACTTATGAATACTGCGTTGAAAGCGATGGCCAGTGGCTCAAGAACACCTCCTGCATTGGCCCAATTTCTATTCTCTTATTTGCGTCTGCGGTATCCCTTTGTGCGGCCTGTAATCCATGACTCCTTTCTTTCCTTCATAATCATTGGTTATTTTGCGCGCAAGAAACACAAACCCTGCAAGCAGCACTGAACAGAAAACAAAAAGCGGCTCACTTCCAAAGGCCTCAAGCGCAAAGCCCGCACCAGCAAGCACAATAAATGCCGCTACATTGTAAGGCCCAAACAGTGTTGCAATTCTTGAAGACATTCCTTTTCCCTTTTCCAGAAAATACCCTACCATCCCCTCATTAATTCCAAAGCATACGCCCAGACCGAAACCCGCAAGGGCCAGAACTATGGTAAAGTAGGTTCCGGAAACAGGCAAAAACATAATCATAGGTATCGCGAGCATCTGGAATATGAGCAGTTTGTCTTCATCCAGGTTCATTTTTGCACTCAAAAGCCCCCCTAATCCTATGCTCGCATAAAATGCTGTTAGCATTACCGCTATTTCCAGGTAGTCCATTCCCATCTCAATATCCATCATAACCGGAAGCAGGAAGGTGAAAAGGAGCAGAAAAGGCATATTCAGCATCATAGCAGCAATGGCGACCTGCCAGAAGTCCTTCTGTTTCCTGCCTGCTTTCAAAAGCGATTTCCAGTCCAGCTTATGCATGGTCGCCCCCCTGTTTCTCAAGGTAAGCGAAATAATTATTCCCACAATTCCCAACCCAATGAGCCCCAGAAACACAGATTCAAAAGAAACATATTCAATCAGCAACCCTGCTCCAATAAGCCCTAATGCAGCTGCAAATGCCCTTACCGCGCTCATCATACTCAGGTATTTTTTTACATGCGCACGCGCCATTATTGCAGTCCGGTCAACAGCCCAGAAGAATGCACCGGTAACACCCTCGCTTATTTTTCCGATTCCAAACTGGAGGGGAGTTTTTGCAACCAGGAAAATCACATTGGTTATTGTATGGAACACAGTGTTTGCAACAAAAAACGGCTTTACTCCCACTACATCTGCAAACACTGAAGAAACTACTCGCATCAGCAGAAATGCAAGAGGCAGAAGCGAAAGAATGAGCCCGATTTCACCCACATCTATCCCCCTGCTTATAAGGTAAAGCGGAAGGGTAACCGTAAGTGCCCCATATTTTATATGGTCAAGAAAATTCAATGCTCCTATTCTTCTCAACATTTTATTTCACTTTAATTTTTGTTAAATTCCTGATGTTTTCTGCTCCAGGATTTCTCACTTCTCCACCAACCTTTTAATTAAGTTCCCCTTCTTTTTTCACCATGCTTGATGAAGAATTGAAAAAACAGCTAAGCAATAAGTTTTCCTCCGAGCTAAAGGGCAATGTTAAACTGATCCTGTTCGGCCAGGATAACGATTGTACATTTTGCAGGGAGCTAGAAGATTTCACAAAAGAGGTATCCACCCTCTCTGATAAACTTTCCCATGAATCCCATCCCCTCTCCTCCCCCGAACGAGCAAAGCACGGTGTCGAGCGGGCCCCCTCCCTGGTGGTATATTCAGAAGAAAATGATACAAGTGCAACTTTCTGCGGGGTTCCCGGAAACCATTTTTTCCGCACATTCATAGAAGACATAATTGATGCGTCCCGTGGCTCCCCCAGGATATCCGGAGACCTGTTGGAAAAGGCAAAATCAATAGATTTTCCGGTAAAGCTGATGGTTTTTGTTTCCCAGAGCTGTCCCTACTGTCCTCCTGCAGTCAAAGCAGCCCATGACATATCCCTTGCCAACCCGCTGGTAAAGGCAGAAATGGTTGATACTTCACTGTTCCGGCAGCTTGCCCAGAGATTCATGGTCATGGGAGTCCCAAGGACCATAATTAATAATAAGTCCCAGGTTGCAGGAGCCCAACCCCTCAGCGAGCTACTTTCCCAGGTACTTTCCGTTAATGAAAAACCTTAAATTATGGTAGATGGAGAACATAACTATGGATTTTGAGAGCACTTCAGAGATTTCCCTTCCAAAAGACCCCCTGAAAAGAGTTATAGGGCAGGAAGAGGCAGTATCTATTTCCAGAATAGTTGCCAGGCAGAAGCGCCATCTCCTTCTAGTAGGCGCCCCAGGAACGGGCAAGAGCATGATTGCCAGGGCAATTGCCAGCATACTGCCTCCGCCTTCCCAGGAGGTTTCAGTGCTCCACAATCTTGAGAGGCCAGAGAGGCCAATACTTTCTATCCGCAACAATGAGTTGCTTGCAAGGGAAAAAAAGCAAAAGCAGAAGGAGTGGGGCAAGGTTCTTTCCCCTCTCGAAGTCCCGGAATTTGTTTCTGAAAAGCTGGGTTTCCGCTGCAAGCGGTGCGGGGAAAGTTCCAGCCCACGTGCCCTATACTGCCAGAGTTGCGGTGCAGACAAACATCCGCGCAGGGACAGCCCATTTGGCGATCTGCTTCCCAACAGCGAAACTCCTGAAGCAGGCCGGGTCCATGCAGTCAGGATGGATGATGAAGGTGAAGGAGAACCCATAATATATGAGCGAACAGACAAGGACAAAATAAGGCAGCTCACTTATGCAGAGTTCAAGCAGA
This sequence comes from Microcaldota archaeon, assembly GCA_014727925.1. Classification (GTDB taxonomy): domain Archaea; phylum Micrarchaeota; class Micrarchaeia; order Anstonellales; family Bilamarchaeaceae; genus CAIKOA01. Next base: position 10,725 of record WJMN01000035.1, on the reverse strand, counting down.
GAAGTGCTTCAAATGCAAAGAAGCTTCGGAAGGTGATAGTCCCCCTTGGCCGCCCTTCTTTTGTACAGGTGGTGGGAAACAATGAAACCGAACTTCTTGGGGATGTGCGCCATGATCCTTATGGAAGCCACCCGGAAATCGGAACCCCTCCTTATCTCAGGGTAACTGCAGGGGCAATCCACGAGGCCCATGAAGGGGTGCTTTATGTTGATGAAATGACCACACTGGGGGAAGCCCAGAGGTACCTTCTTACTGCAATGCAGGAAAAGAAGTTCCTGATAACCGGGAGGAACCCCTCAAGTGCAGGCTCCACTGTAAGGGTAGAAGAAGTCCCCTCTGATTTCATACTGGTCGGCTCCATGAATATAAACGACCTCCCCTCTCTATCCCCCGCCCTCCGCTCAAGAATACGCGGAAGCGGCTACGAACTAGTACTCAATACCTTTATGGATGATACTGAGGCCAACCAGGAAAAGATGGCCCAGTTTGTTGCTCAGGAAATAAGCATGGACAGCCGCATACCCCATGCAGCCTCAGAGGCAGTGGAAGCCATATTGGAGGAGTCCAGGCGCTTGTGCAGGGCAACCGAAAACCGCTCTGGCCTCACCCTACGCCTCCGAAACCTAAGTGGAATAATAAAGCTCGCGGGTGACCTTTCAGCTATTGAAGAAGCAGAACTGATTGAAAAAACCCACATAAAGAAAGCAATAAAAAAGGCCAAGAGTGCAGAAGAGCAGCTTGAAGATAAATATGACAACATGTGGAGCGCAGGAATGGCCGATTATGGCTCCAGGGCCAGGCAGGGCCCTGAAACAGCCTGATCTTTACATAATTATAAATTGGCGGAGGGAAGGAGAGGGCAATAATTTTGTGTGGGTGGGAGGTGAGCTGCCCATCTCCTGGTCGCCTCGCGCCTGATGTATGCCCACAATTCGGGCAAATTAGCGCAAAAGGAAATACATTTTCCTTCCGACCTGCTTTTTTTGGAGAAAACCTTCTTTCACTAGTTTGTTCATCCTTGAACTTGCCGCGTTGCTTCCTTTGTACCCGAACTTTTTTTGAACATCCCGCGCGGTTGTCTTCCTGGCCCCTTTTACAAATTCCAGTATTTGCTGGTCGATTTCGGAAAGGAACGCATTTTGGGGAGGTATGCTTGGTTCCTTACCAGCCTCGAGCCGGTCCAACCGCGCCAGGACATTCTTTAGTATTCTGTTCGTATTCTCTCTCTCCTCCAGTAGCTTATAGGCAATCGTTGCCAGCACAACCGGGTCCTGGAATTTTTCCATGTTTTCCCGGAGGTCTCCTTCTATTTCTTTCTGGAGGTAGGGCGAGGGTACGCTTTTAAATTTTTCTTTCGATGTCCTCTTGGGCATTTTTGCTGCCTCATTTGGTTCTCCTTTGTTGCGCCAAAATCACGCAACTGTCATGACATTATCATGATATATTTATAAATCTGATGTTTTCACCCCAAGTTCCCGAAGTAACTCTCTCTTTGTTTTGCCCCAGAATCTACCCCCCATACACCATGTTTTTATTATTTGCTTTAGAATTCCAGCCATGCTTGAGCTCTCCAAAGCGTCGAAGCTTATATGCGATGCCTTCAAGGAACGAGACCAGCGCAAGATGCGAAGGGCAAACGATACAATCATGACTCTTTCCGCATCCAGGTTTTCCAAGGAGATGTACGAGCTTGCTGTCTATTCATATGTTCTTTCAAAGGTTCTTTCAAAGCCCCGTTTCATGTCTAAAAAATATAGTGCCACCCACAAGGAAATACAGGCAATCCTCAATAGCATGGTCAGGGATGCCAAAAAGCGCGACAAAAAAGCCTTCCGGGTTGCAGTGAAGGGCCTTAGGACTTCCATACAAACCCTAGAAAGCCGTGATTCCCGATACATAAAAACTATGATTGAGAAGGGCAGGCTGAAGACTGCAGCTACCCTTTATGCCCAGGGACTTTCCCTGTCTACTGCCTCAAAGCTCACGGGTGTAGAGAGCCAGGAAATCATGGATTACGCTGGAAAAACTCGCATGTTTGATAGGGTAACAGGTGGCAAGTCCCTCGCTTCCCGGATTGATTACGCAAGAAAAATGCTTTTGGGTGGTGTCTGATGAAAGAAAACTACGTTCTCTGTGATGCAAGTTCCCTTATCTCCCTCACCGGAGCCTGCCTTGACAGCGTCATTGATTTTTTCCATGACAAATTTAGGGTAAAGTTTGTTGTTCCCCAGTCAGTTGAATACGAAGCGGTAGCCCGCCCACTTTCACTTAAAACAAAGATTTATTGTTTTTCTGCCCTCCGCATCCAGAACCTTATCAATAAACGTGCAATAGAGGTCGTGCCTGAAAGCAAGGACGAGAAGACAAAAGAACTAATGAAGCAGGGAAACCATATCTACCATGCAGCAGGCAAGTCCCTCAAACTGATACAGAAAGGGGAAACAGAGATGCTCATCCTCTCCCGTGAACTCAATATCCCCTCCCTGCTGATGGACGAGCGGACAACTCGCTTCCTCATTGAAAGCCCAATTACCCTGAAGAAGCACCTAGAAGATGAATTCCACACCCATATTATGGTGAACAAGAAAAGCCTGATGTCTTTTTCTAACAGGGTAAAGGGGATGAATGTAATCCGCAGCACCGAGCTCGTTTATACCGCTTACGAGGAGGGCTTTTTCTCCAAGTTTGGGTCAAAAGAATCAGAGGCAGCAGAAGCGGCCCTCTACCGCCTGAAGTATGCCGGTTGTGCAGTAAGCTTCAATGAATTAAAGGAATATTCAAAGATGATGAAATGAACTCCAAAGCGGAACGCGCAATTGTAGGCATGGACAACCGGGAATGTGGTGAGTTCCGGGAGCTTCTGGCTTCCCAGGGTGCAGAAGTGCAGGTTTTCCCCCTTATGGTTGGGGATTTTGTGTGCTCTGACCGTACGGTAGTTGAGCGCAAGACCCGTGCAGATTTTGAAAGCTCAGTTATAGACGGGAGGCTCTTTGACCAGCTTTCCCGCCTTGTTGCCTCATATCCACGCGTGCTTCTAATAGTAGAGGGAACAGATTCCCCCGGGCTCCTGAAAAAACATTCCCTCCTGGGTGCATATTCCTCTGCAATAACTGATTATGGAGCAGCGATTTTTTTTACCCGCTCTACGGAATCATCCGCAGAACTCATATACGCAGTAGCAAAGCACGAGCAATTGATGGAGAAACGCCCGATGCGTATAAGCGGAAAGCCAAAAGGGAGAACTCTATCCCGCAATCAGCTCGCAATAGTTGAGATGCTCCCCCTTGTGGGGCCAAAGATGGCCCGCACACTGCTCCATACGTTTTCCACGATCGAAGCCCTTGCAAATGCCCCTGAAGAAGAACTTCTCCAGATTGAAGGGCTTGGAAAGAAGAAAGCCCAGCTAATCCGCAGGGCTTTTTCAGCCCCCTTTGAACCCGATGAGGACTGAACCCCTATTCTGCACACACAGTTTTATATTATTTATTTGAGAGTTCAGCTTATGTTTCTCTCTGTAAATGGAAAGTCAATAGGCCTAGACAGAGGAAAGTCCGACCTTCCATTCCTCTCACATGCGCATGGCGACCACCTAAACGGAATGAAGCGCAGCGAGGAAATAATTGCAACCAGGGAAACAATAGAGCTTGCCCGCTTAAAAGCCTCCCCTGTCACACATCCCCGTACAAAAATGCTGAATGCCGGTCACATACTCGGATCTACCCAGCTCTGGGCCGAAACTGATGGGGGAAGTGTATTATACACAGGAGATTTCCGCACAAAGGACGGAATTTATACAAAAGGCGCCACCCCCCTGGAGGCAGACCGCCTAATAATTGAATGCACTTATGGCGACCCGGCATTTTCCTTCCCCTCGCCTGAGGAAGTTTATTCTGATGTTTCCAGATGGGTTAACCAAAACAAAAATTCCATACTGGTTTTTGGAGCATACAACCTGGGGAAAACACAGGAGCTGATAAAGCTCCTTAACGAGTATTGCGGGATAATTCCTGTTGTACAAGAGGAATCTGAACATTTCAACCAGATTTATGAAAAACACGGAGTAAAGCTTGAGCGGGCAGTAGTGGGCACAGAAACGGCAGAGGAGGTAATGCGCGGCCCATTTGTGGCGATTGCCCCTCCAAGAATTGCAAAGCGCTCTTTTTCGGCAAAGCTTTCCCAGGCATTCAATCTTCCTGCACGCTGCGCCGTTGTTTCAGGGTGGGCCCAGAGATACCGCATGAATGTTGATAGGGGTTTCCCACTGAGCGACCATTCAGACTTCCAGGACATTCTCTCATACATTGACCTGGTGAACCCCAAAGAAGTGGTTTTTGTGCACGGTGACGGTTCCCACTTAATGCGCACCATCAACAAGAAGAGGGGGACAATCTTTGCTTCTGCCAATCTGTAACCAGCCCCCACTTTCCCTGTCACCACTCATAATCCTTTTTTAATCTATCCCTACTCAATATATCCCTTGCCTCATGGCCACGATTGGATTGAACCCCGTTCAATGCTCGTGCCATAGTATGGCCACGATAGTGTAGTTGGCAGCACGGGGGATTGTGGCTCCCCAGACCCGAGTTCAAATCTCGGTCGTGGCCCTGCTTTTTTCAGGGAATAATCAAAAGCCTTTAAAATCTCCCAAACAAAAACCCCTCAAGGTGAGAATTTTTGAAGAAGTTTATTACCAGCAAATTCCAGATTGCGCTGGATGTGGTAATCTCCCTGCTGATAGTCGCAGCCCTATTGCATTTTGCAGGATTAGAAGAATTCCTGGACCAGCTTGCTTCAATAGATTTGTTCTGGCTGGCCGCCTCCATTGTCCTCCTGCTTGGGATGTATCTCATTATGGCATTCCGCATAAATATTCTGCTTAATGAGATGGGCGCCCCCCTTTCCATGGTTTCAATTTTCAAGGCCCACCTTACCGGAATGCTTCTCTCAGATATAACCCCCGCAAGGAGCGGCTATCTTTCCACCGCACTGGTCATGCACCGAAACTACAAGATTTCTTCTGAAAAGGCAATGGTTTCTATCCTGGGCCCACAAGCATATGATTTCATTTTCAAGATTTTGATCGGGGGAATTGCCCTCCTCTTTCTAATTGAATACGCCATGATTGAGAACGGCTGGGTTATGTGGGCAGGAGTTGCCGGCCTTTCATTTGTTCTCCTGGTAATGCTTCTTCTCATGTACTCTAGACATTTCCTGAATTTTTTCAGTTTCTCCGAGAGCTGGCCCTTCTTAGGCAAACTGTATTCCATGTTCCACAGGGTACAGGACCATTCAGGAGTGGTAATCAAGAAAACCCCCATTCTCCTCTTCCTCCTGGTAGTTACATGGACCCTGAAAGCACTTTCCTGGTACGCTGTTGCAAAGGCCCTCCACATAACCCTCTCCATCCCCTATCCGGAAGAAGTCTTCTACTTCTTTTTCCAGCCCCTAGTCACAATGCTTGAGTTCGTTCCAACCCCCACTCTCGCAGGGCTTGGCTTTAGCGAAGCAGGAGGAGTGCTGGTGTTGTCCCTTTTTGGGGTAACCGCAGCCCAGGCAACTGCATTCATGCTCGTTGCACGCTTAAAGAGCACCCTGGTAAATCTTCCGGGAATAGAAGAAGCACTCAAGCTAATCAAATAATTCGCCACTTCAGAGCCGTATCAAAAACGTAGTCCTATACAGCCTTTTTCCCTCTTTCTGCCCGGCAAGTTTTCTGGTTATTTTTGCCTTCAGCCCCAGTTCCGCAAGCAGTTCCACAACTGCTTTTGATTCTCCAACATAAAGGTCAACTCCCTCTTTTAGCTCCTCCTCTTTGGTTATGAATGTTCTTTTCAGCAGCATTTTTTTCAGGTCCCTCTGGGCCTTCTTTATCCTGCCCTTCTTCCCCCTGAGCTGGATTATTCCCTCATAATATCCTCCACTTTTCCTTGAGCACTCAGGGCAGATATTCTTTACCACATTGACCTTTATTTTTCGCTTTACCGGGAAGACCTGCCTTCTGTCACCCACAAAAAAAGTCGCCTCCTGTTTCCTGAAATCATATGTGCCGCTAACGAAATCCCCCTTGCATTTGCTTATAACTTCTTTTGCAAGCTTTGACTCGTCCGCTTCTACCCAGTTCCCCTTCAGCCTGACCCTTTTGCATTTTGAGCACCTTATGAATTCCATTCTTTTTGGGCAGTCTATTTCCACCGGACGGCATTTTATGCAAAAAGGCCCGGAGAATGGAGCTTCCCTGTTTGAAACTCCACATTTGGGGCATATATGTTCCATATCCCTAATTTAGCCCACCACCCCCTATTTAAACTATCCCCTGCCCCCAAACTGGAATTCCCCCATCCCATGTTTTAAATACATTCCTGATTATAGAGATTGCAAGGTGAGCAGATGGAATTTGAGGAAGAGGATTCCTTTACAGCAAACTCTGAGCTCCGCTACATTACCCTGGAACTGATGAGGCTCGCGGAAAAAAGAAACATTCCCTTTGAGCAGATGGCAGAGGAATATATACAAAACACATTCCACCTAAAAAAGCTTATAGAAGAACGGGACCTACCGGAGAAAGCTTTTAAAAATAAGAATGGAATCGGTTATCCATGAGCAACATAGAAAAGGCGGTTTCCCTCACAAATTATTTCGTAGGGCTTCCGCGCACCAGTTACATTCTTTTTTTGAATCTTGTACTTTCCCTGATTCTCGGGCTGGGCATTTATCTGATAACTTCAGACCCGATTCCGGAAACCCTCCTCACAGCAATATTCATACTCACAATCCCCACCCTGCTCACGATATTACTGGGAAAAATGTTCATGCCCCGCGTGCCTTCGCGCAGGATAGCAACCACTGCGTTTTTCGGGGCATGCATCTACCTCATAACCTATCTCCTGGCCCTTTACCTTCAGGTGTTTTCAACTTCAGCGGGCGAAGGGGCAATATTCGTCGGCAGCGCCCTTGTATTTATCGTATGGTATATGATTGCCAGGATTGTATTTGTCCACAAGTGGCGCTCCCTTATATTTGCAATGATTCAGCTCCTGCTCCACGCCCTCTTCCTAATAACAAACGGGCTCCTTCCTGTAGGCGGAGACCCCTTTAGTGTCCTTGCCAAGTTCTACATTTCATCCTTTGTCCTTCTAATCGGGATATATCTCTTTTTCCAGCTCATAAATGCGCCTATGAAGCGCACTTTCGGAGTCGCTTCAACCGACGCGGTTTCCATGTTCTTTTCCCAGTGGTTCTATGAAAAGAAGGACATAGAGAAGGCATTTCGCAAAGTGGGGGAAACAGTTACTACCTACCTATCTCTCTTCCTTTTTCGCCGGGAGGATGGGGATTATGCAATGGTCGTTCCCGCAGTCCATTTTGGCCCGTTTGGGAACCTTGGAGGGAGCAATTTTTCCCACCTGATTTCTGAGGACCTTGAAAAGAATCACAACCTAAAATCTTTTGTTTTCCATGGAACCGCAACTCATGATCTGAACCCGGTTTCCTCAAATGAACTCCGCAAGGTTACAGATGCCTGCTCAGAAATTGTTTCTTCTGCAAAGCCCCGGGATTCCCGCGTTTCCCTTTCACTCTCAGAAACTTCCCAGGCAACTGCAGAGTCTCTTAACTTCAAGGACCATTCGTTTATAGGATTTACCCGCGCCCCAAAAACAACAGAGGATATCGCCCTTGGTACGGGGATGGCCCTGATGGAGCGGGCAGAAAAATCGGTGGAGAACGCAACAATAGTTGACCAGCACAATGCAGAAACAGGCGAGATAGAGTATGTTGAGCCCGGCACGAAGATGTCGTTTGATTACCTAGACTCCCTAGATGATGCCCTCTCCCGCAAACCCCCCTGGAAGAAGCTGAAGGCAGGATTTGCATTCGGGGCAAGCGATTCTGGTAAGATAGGTCCTGCAGGTATTAAGGTCGCGGTTTTTTCCACAGATCCGGAATACGTAATAATACTCCCTGATGCGAATGGGGTAACCCCCACTTTCCGCCGCCGCATCATGACTGCTATAGAATCCCTTTACCGCTCAAAGGGTTGGGGCAAACCCCACCCCGCGGTTTACACTACAGATACACACAGTGTGAATGCAGTAAGGGGCGTGGTAAACCCCCTGGAGGAAAACGAAACCCTCCTTGACCAGATAACTGCCCTTGTTTCAAATGCCCACGAGGATATGAAGGAGGCAAAGTTTAGTGCTGAAAAGCGCAAAATCTCCATCAGGGTGCTCGGGGCAAAACAGGCAATAGAGATAATCTCCACCATAAACTCCATAATTGCGGTTTCCAAGGTTGCAGCACCCATTATTATTATCTCCGGAATAATAGCAATATTGTGGATAATTTTCAGGCTGGGTTGATTTGATGGATACTGAAGAAAAGATGAAGCTGGTTATGCGCCCTCCTTCCCAGGAACTAGTTACAGAAGGTGGTCTGAGGGAATTGCTTGATTCAGAGCAGTCTCCCCGCCATTACATAGGCTTTGAGATTTCCGGTTTTGCACACATAGGCACAGGGCTTTCAACCACCCTGAAGATAAAAGACCTCATTTCCGCAGGATTCAGGCCCACGATTTTCTTTGCCGATTACCATACCTGGATAAACGGAAAGCTTGGTGGAGACCTTGAAAAGATACGTAAAGTTGCAACAGGCTATTTCAAGCACTGCTTTATCGCCCTTGGCCTGGACGAGTCAAAAGTGGACTATGTCCTGGCAAGCGACATATACGATGCAGAATACTGGAAGATGGTCATGGATATATCCCGCAACACTTCTCTTAAGAGAATGCTCCGTTGCATCACCATAATGGGCCGCAAGGAAACCGAAGCCACTCCTTCTGCTTCCATACTTTATCCCGCAATGCAGGCAGCTGACATCTTTACTCTGGGCGCCCGCCTTGCACATGCGGGCATGGACCAGCGCAAGGTTCACATGCTTGCCCGGGAAATTGCCCCGAAATTTGGGTTTGAGAAGCCGGTTGCCCTGCACTCCCGGCTTTTGCCCGGCCTCCAAGGGATTACCAGGATGAGCCCCACAGAAGACCAGCTCATTGATGCAAAGATGTCCAAGTCCAAGCCGGATTCTGCTATTTTTGTCCATGAGCCGGAAAAGGAAATACTGCGCAAAGTAAAGAAGTCTTACTGCCCGGAGAAGGTTGCCGAGGGGAACCCGATGATAGAATACGCGGAAAACCTTGTTCTTCGCGACCGCCCCCTCCTTGTGGAGCGTCCCGAGAAGTTCGGTGGAGACACAGAGTTTTCTACCTCTTCAGAACTAAGAAAGGCCTACTCAAGCGGCTCTCTCCATCCAATGGACCTTAAGACTGCTGTGGGCAGGGAGCTTTCAGCCATGCTCATGCCGGTTCGCGAGTATTTTGATTCCCACCCGGAGTACCTGCAGGAGCTTAATAACATAAAAATAACCCGGTGAGGCGCCGGGAGTTTTTTATTGTTTTTGGTAGATATCCCTCCTGTGATAAAATGAAGGCAATTTATCTTGCGATATGCCTGATGCTTGTTTTCGCAGGCACGGTGATGGCAACGAGCGGATGGGAAGACGACTATTATTATGATGATTATTCTGACGATTACTACTACGATGATTACGGAACCTGCTGCTGCGGGCCAGCATTTGCGCTTGTTGCAGTAGGTGCATTTGCTATGAACCGAAAGAATTAGATGAACAGGGATTTTGCAGCCGGTTTCCTTGCCGGCATTGCGCTTCTTTTTCTTGTTTCCATTTTCTTTTTCCCCGCATATTCAGTTGAAGTCATTTCCTCTCCTGGAGCAGAATCTGAGATCGTTTCCCTTATAGATTCTTCTTCAGAGTCGATTTACATTGACGTTTACATCCTCACTTCAAAAGAGGTTGTGGACTCCCTTGTTGCTGCACAGCAGCGCGGGGTAGATGTGCGGGTAATCCTGGAGCACCGTGTTTCCGGAGGCGCAAACAATTATGCATTTTCCCACCTTTCCGATGCGGGAATAGATGTGTGCTGGGCATCTGATGCCTATAAGCTCTCTCACCCCAAACTAATGATAATTGATGGCAGAAAAGCCCTTGTGGGTTCCCACAATCTCTCCAATTCTGCCCTCAACTACAACCGTGAAGTTTCCCTGCTTGTGGAAGGGAATATTGTCCAGGAAGTGCTGTCGCTTTTTGAATCGGACTGGAATGCCTGTTCTTCCCCATAAACACCCTTTTAAATATATTTAAAGTAAATATCTATATGGCTCCAGTTGTAAAAGGGAGAAATTGGTGGATGCTCTTTCTGGGCACGCTCCTGTTGATTTCTCCCCTGTTTCCCGCAGGTGTAGTCAGCGAGGAACCAACTGCAGGCATAACCTTCCTTGTTCTTTCCGGCTCTGATGGAGTAGTAGAAGCAGAGGTGATGAGCCACACAATAAACGGCAGCTTCAAGCAGTCCCCTGCGCTTTCGGAGGCATTTTCCGCCGCAGAAAAGGGAGATGTAGAAGAAGCAGAATCAATTCTCCAGGAAACAAACCTGACAAAGTACCTAGATGAGATTAAAACTGAATCCGCCCCGCTTGAAGGTGTTGAGGCCTATTTTTACTATTACAACAGAGAGGAGGTCGACAATGAATACACTCTTGTTAAGGAAGAAGTCCCTGGTTGCTATCCTTCTGAAATCACTGATGAGGAAGGCCGCACTTCCTGTGTACTCCCCCCCGAAGTTTATGAAAATACCTGCACAGAAGTTTTTGTCCG